>CAZGZL010000045.1:0-14732 GCA_964530595.1 uncultured Prevotellaceae bacterium
AAGTCGGTAGACGAATAGCTGCGTCCCTCGGCGACGATGTATCGACGGTAGGAAACACCACTCTCGATGGCGCGGAAGATGGCTGTCACCAAGTCGCGCACGTAGATGAAGGTGATGCGTTGCGGTTTCAGTCCGGGGATGAAGTCGAAGCCCGCTTGCACGGTGCGGAACATCAGATAATAGTCCTCGTCGCGAGGCCCATAAACGCCGGTGGGATAAAAGATGAGGTGCGGCACGTCGACTTGCGCCATGAGGTATTCTGCGGCGTGGAGCTTGCTGCGACCATACGCCGTGTTGGGACGAGGCTCGTCGCTGAGGCGGATCGGGGCACCGTCCTCCTCATGGATGGCGCCAAAGGCGCTCAGACTGCTCATCAGTACGAACCGTGACGGAATCATGCCGCAACTACGCAATGCTGTGATCAGGTGCTGGAGGTAGGTGCAATTCACTCGCTCAAAGTCTTCCGACCGAGGGCATTTCGTGACCCCCATATTGTGGATGATGACTTCCCAAGAGCCGTGTTGCACCTTGTGTTGTCGCAGGACTTCGCGCAGCAGATCGGGGCGAGCGTAAGGCAATTCGATGAAGTGGATGCGGGGATCCGAGAGCCACACGTGCGAGGTGGTACGGCGAATGCCTGCCCACACTTCCCACCCGTTAGTCAAGGCGTATTCCACAAGGTGACTGCCGATGAAGCCTCCGGCGCCGGTGATAAGAATGCTTTTAGCCATGATGCGTAATTCAGATAGCTGATGTCTCGTTTGGTGGCGTAAAGGTAGGACTTTTTGACAGAAGTGTCACGAAAAGCGCTGAAATTTATGCAAAAAGCCCCATTGCGCCCCCTTTTTGCTATAAGCTCTGCATATCGTGTAGCTTCTTGTAGTAGCCGCCGAGCGCCAACAGCTCTTCGTGGGTGCCGCGTTCTACGATTTCCCCTTCGTGCATGACGCAGATCTCGTCGGCATTCTTGATGGTGCTCAAGCGGTGGGCGATGGCGATCGTCGTGCGCGACTTCATCAGTCGCTCCAATGCCTCTTGTACCAAGCGCTCCGACTCGGTGTCGAGAGCAGAGGTAGCCTCGTCGAGGATCAAGATCGGGGGGTTCTTCAAGATGGCGCGGGCAATGCTGATGCGCTGGCGTTGTCCACCCGAAAGACGACCGCCGCGGTCGCCTACCATGGTGTTGTAGCCGTCGGGAGTCTCCATGATGAAGTCATGCGCGTTGGCAATCTTAGCCGCTTCGATCACCTGCTCCATCGTAGCGTGCTCTACGCCGAACGTGATGTTGTTATAGAAGGTGTCGTTGAAGAGAATCGCCTCCTGATTGACATTCCCGATCAGGGAACGTAAGCTATGCAGCGAGACGTCGCGTACATTCTTGCCGTCGATCAGCAATTCGCCGCTCAAGAGGTCATGGTAGCGAGGTACAAGGTCTACTAAGGTCGATTTGCCCGATCCGGATTGCCCGACCAAGGCAATGGTCTTGCCTTTGGGTACCTCCATGTTGATGTGCTTGAGGACGGGGCGTTTCGGATCGTAGCCGAAGGTGACGTCGCGGAACGAGATGCCCCGCTCGAAGCTCTGAAGCGGGAGAGGCTGTGCCGGCTCCTTGATGGGGTTCTCGGCTTTCAGGATCATGTCAACACGATCCATGCTCGCCAAGCCCAACGGGATGTTGTAGAAGGCCTTGGAAAATTCCTTCAATGGGTTGATGACGCTGTAGAGAATCACCAAATAGAAAATGAAGGTGGCGGCATCCATCGGCGCATGATCGGTGCCCAAGATCAGCGCACCGCCGAACCACAGTACGAAGGTGATGACGCAGGTGCCCAAGAACTCGCTCATCGGATGCGCCGAGCTTTGGCGGATCAGCATCTCGTTCATCGAGTTGCGGTATTCATTGTTGGTGTGGGCGAAGCGTTCAGACATCTTGCGCTCGGCGATGAAGGCTTTGACGATGCGCAGACCACCCAATGTCTCCTCCAGTTCGGACATGATCTCGCCCCACTGCGTTTGGGCGGTGGTGGACTGACGTTTGAGTTTCTTGCTGATCGCCCCCATGATCCAGCCGGCAAAAGGCATGACGACGATGACGAAAAGGGTCATCTGCCAGCTCACGGCAAAGAGGGTGATGAAGCACACGAGGAGGGCGATGGGGTTGCGGATCAGCATGTCCAACGAACTGGTCAGCGAGGTCTCGACTGCTACGACGTCAGCGCTCATGCGGGCAATGATGTCTCCTTTGCGCTCTTCGGAGAAGAAGCTCAGCGGCAGACGGAGTACCTTGTTGTACACTTCGGTACGAATGTCGCGGACAATGCCGGTGCGAAGTGGAATCATGACGGCAGATGAGGCGAAGTAGCCCGCCGTCTTGAGCAACGTGGTCACGATGAGCAGGCAGCCCATCATCACCAAGACAAAGAAGGCGCCACGGCTCTCGATGAGCTGCGTCATCCAGTAGGAGAGATTATTGAGCAGAACATCCTTGCTCAGATGGTGGATGTCCATCGGAATGTATTCGTAAGTGGCTTCTTCAATTTTGAAGAGGATATTCAAGATCGGAATCAACGTCATGAAGGAGAATACGTTGAGCCATTGAGACAAAAAGTTGAAGATCAGCGACCACGCCAAGTACTTGCGATACGGCTTGAGGTAGCGCTGCATGATGGACAAGAACTGTTTCAGCATACGTTACAGGGAAAATTTTTGCGCTGCAAAGGTAAGCTAAAAGGGGAAATGTCCCAAAATAGCCCGCAACAAAAACCACCCGGCTGCGACGAACGCAACCGGGCGGCTATAGATGTAATGGTCTCAGAATTACTTCTGAATGAACTTCATGCCGTTCTGGATGTAGAGACGACCTGCCTCTACGCGCTGAACGCGGCGACCCATGAGATCGAAGATCGGTGCGTTGGCGTTGATAGCCTTGTCTGCACGAACGGTCTCGATGGCATTATCGGTGTCAGAACCGAGAAGACGAAGATCTGCGATGAAGACAAATTCGTATGTCAAGTCCGTTTCGGGATCGAGAACGTCGTTGCAAACACGCTCGCCGGCTGCATCGCCCTGAATGCGGATCGTGTAAGCCTTGCCTTGAAGCTCAGCAGGAATTTCAGCCTTGAGATCAGACCACTTACCTGCCTCTTCGATGTCGCTCTTAGAGAGGTTCACCCAAGTCTCGCCATCCAAGCTGTAATCTACGTTGATGGTCTTAGCGCAGTAGTTATCGGTACCGATGTAACCCGTCACAGCGGTAGCAGCTGCTGTTGCGGGTACATTGAAGTACACGAAGTCGGGCTGCTTGAGGGTGTCGAGCTGGTTGATCGTAGAACGGATGATGAAGCAGTTGCGAATGACGTCGTTAGAGATCTTGTTGTTACGAGTCTGGATTGCGTCAGCGATAGAGTCTACGTATGCAGTGCCGTTGAACGTCTTATAGCCAAGTGCATAGCCCTCTGCGTTCGCGTAGTTGGCTGCCAAAGGAGCGGAAAACTTAGCATTGTTGGCAGTCAAGTTGTCCAAGTTCCAAACAGCGATGTATTCAACCTCCTTGAACGAAGCCGTCAGCGTGAGGTCTTCTGTGAGCTCGATGGTGCGCTCTGTATCCGTATTGCCGTCGCTCCAGCCGAGGAATTCGTTGAGGTCGCCCTTAGTATCTACCGAAATCGTTACTACGTCACCAGCAAAGTACTGTTCCTTCTTGGGCGTGTAGTTGACTTCTGCTGAGTTAGAACCTTCGACAGAGATGTTCACTGCCACCTTAACTTTCAAGATATCGGAATAGAGACGTTCGGGACCAACGGGAGCACCTTCTGTACCGGCAGTGTAAGCCTTGTGACCCTTGTAGAGCACGAAGTCACCTGCGTCCGGAGCTGAATAGTCGCTCCAAGAGAGGTCGATGTCTGCGGGAAGAATGGCGGGATCGGCATCAACTGCCAACCATGCACCTTCGCCGTCGCTGTCATAATACTGATCGCGAGACCAGTCACCATCGGCTTCTTTGTAGTATTCGTCAACGATGTTGTTCTTGATTGTCCAGATACCGTAAGAGGCACGGAGAATCTGACCTTTCTTGACAGAAACGTTACCCAAAGAATCTTCCGTCGTGGGAGCTTCCAAGTTGAGGTCATTCGTCCAAGTCGGGCGAAGGAAGATGTTGTTCTGCACCGAGAAGGTTGCCTGCTGACCCAAAGAGGAACCGAAGTCGAAGAGCGGGTTGGTCTGCTGTGTAGCGGTATAGAAGGCGTTGTTCTCAATCTGCAATTCGGTGTCTTCAAGGTTCACATAATCCTTGTTGATGTAAGACATCGACATAATCTGCTTGTTGTACGGCATATCATAAAAGACGTTGCCTGTGAGAACACATTCCGTCATCGGCGAACCCATGACGATACAAGCCCAAGTGTTACCGCTTGAAATATCGGCGTAGTGAATGTCACAATTAGAGATTTCGAAGTGTTCGAAGCCACCGTAGTTGATGACGCCATCTGCGTCAGCGTCGGTAGGAACGGTACGGATGATGGTACGGGCGTAGTTGGTGATCTCGCAATTCGTCAAAGTGAATTCCTTGAAGTAAACGACCTTCTTGTTGGCGTAGAAGATCTGACCGGAGGTTGCTGCTGCGCCGGAACGATACTGCAGGTTACAGTTGTCGATGATCAAGCTGAAGTTGTCGGACTCCTCGTTGGTGCCGAATTGCCAGTCGGTCATGATAATCGGGCGCTCGCCTGTGGTCTCGTCGTTGACGCCGATGATTACCAAGGTACCTTTTTCGCAAGTTACACCGGCGTCACTCTTGATGCTACCGATGCTCAATGTGTTGTCCGCAGCAGGCTTGATGTAGAGGGTATCTACACTTTCTGCATCGCGGGCAGCTGCGATGGCATTGGTAAATTCTGATTTTGTTGTGATGGTCTTGGTTTCTGCCAACGCCGTAGTTGCGGCTGTGGAGAGAAGGGCAACACCACCAAGCATTAAAGTAGAAAGTTTACTCATAATGTTATGTTTTAATAATGGTGAATAAAAAATAAGTTGTTATCAAGCTTTTTTCTTTCTCCTCCCGCTTCTCCGTCCCGCAGAACTCTCTGCGAGACGAAAAACGAGCGAAGTGAGATTTTTTACTGTACGTTGAGATTCCAATCAATGAAGTATTTCTGCGACAGAGAGCTCTGTACTTGGGCGCGCTTGGCAGCATCGTACTTGCCGGCTACGCGGTCGTAGATGACGTGCCAATCCTTGCCATAACGTTCTGCCATCTTCACGAGGTAGCTATAAGACTTGCCTTCGCCCGTGAACTCCTTGAGGTATTCGTCGGCGAGTGCGAGGTCGTATTCCTTCATACGATCTTCAGAGAATGCATAGTCGTAGGCTGCGGATGCGAGTTGATCGGCGGTAGTGTTCGCGCCCAACGAGGCGATGTAGTCGTCGAGGGTCGAGAGGTCGTGTGCTGTGCCGCGGGCACCGCCGGCAATACCGATGTCTCCATATCCACCGGAAGCAGCGAACCATGCTTCGTAACGCGGATTCCATACGCGGTCGCCGTCGATAGAATCGTTCGGGATGGTGACGTAGCCGCCGGGGAAGCGATTTAAGATGCCATTGTTGAGCAGAGTCTCTGCTACTTCCCAATGTCCGAGGTGATTTTCTGCTTCGGCAAGGAGGAAGTGCAAGTCGTGACCGCGGAAGAGGATGATCGTCGGCTCGATCTCGAAGATGTTCGTGCGGAGGTAGCCTTGGCTCTCTACACGAGTGTAGTAGTATTTAGAGAGGCAAGTCTCGCCGCCCAAGGTGTTGCTGACCAGCTTCTGAACAGGACCGCGCAGATCCGATTCGTTGAACTTGCCTTGCGCGTAATCCGAGGGACGGAGGTAATATCCATCGCCGGGATATTCCGGACAGAAGTACTGCACGAGGCGGTTGTACTGCTTGTTCTGATAGTTGTAGTAAATGGCGCCCAAAAGGTGCTGCTCGTAACCAACCTCTTCGCTGTAGAAGATCGTGCTGTAGTTCAAGATGGTCTGCATCGTGCAAGAGTAGTAATCCGACCCCTTGGTCTCAAAGGCGTTACTGAGGAACTCCAATACGTTGTCGCGAACCCAACGCCAATCGCTTTTGGCTGCATCACCTTCCAAGTAGGAGGCGCGCCAAGAGGCAAGCTCGGCACGGAGAAGCAACCACGGCGGCGTCATGTACTTCCAATAAGTGTAGGTCGAGGTGTTGCCCGTGGGATCTACCCAATAGTTCCAGTCCATTTCGAGATTGGCGGGAATGTGCATCCCTGCCAAGTCGATGCCGTTGTCGAGCAGGTCGATGGCTTTGTCGCAAATTCCCTTCATGTCGAGGTGCTGAAATACATCTGTGTTATTGAGGTCTGTGAGATCCGTAAGGTTGTCGTCGTACCAATAGGATTCGCCATAGATGCGCCCCAACATATAGTATGCCCACACTTTGAGTCGAAGCGTCGAGCTGATCAGGCGCGGGAAGTGTACTTTGGCGCTGTCGCTCATCGCTCCGTTGACGGCGGTGTAGAACTCGCCCATCTTGGTGATGAAGTCGTTGCACGAAACAATGACGTTGTAGTAACCCGTAGGATCAGCGTACTCGTTGCCGTCTGTGGCTCCGTAGTTGCCGATGGTCTGCAAGGCAACGGGAGCGTTGCCCGTTGTCTCCAAGTAATCACAACGTGTGTCGGTGAGGAAGATGGATTGGTCGCCTACCTCCTGCATACGTGTGATGATGCCCAAATATCCGCGGTACATTTCGCTTTCGCGCTCGATATAGTCTTCGTTGTTCACTACGTTGTCCGGATCGGTCTCAAAGAAATCGTCGCAAGCCGTTAAGCCGGTCAATGCAGCACATACCAAGACGATATAATAAAAGGTC
This sequence comes from uncultured Prevotellaceae bacterium, assembly GCA_964530595.1. Lineage (GTDB taxonomy): Bacteria > Bacteroidota > Bacteroidia > Bacteroidales > UBA3663 > Liminaster. Next base: position 6,883 of record CAZGZL010000045.1, read on the forward strand.
TTTTTCATATCCTGTTTTTGTTTTGTACGATTAGAAGTTGAGCTGAACGCCTACTTTGACAGTGGTCGGAGAGGTTACTTTAGCATAGTCGAAACCGCGAAGCGCTTCGGCGTATGAGTAAGAGAATTCCGGATCTCCGCCCAAATAATCGGTCCAAGTGAAGAGATTCTCGGCTGCGACGTAGATCGAACCCGAACAGAACTTCAAAAGGCTCTTGTCGAAGGCGTAAGAGAGCTGCAAGTTGCGCAATTTGACGAACGAAGCATCTTCGATCCAACGATCTGAGAAGAAGTTGTTGCCGGAGGGATCGCCGTAAGCGGCGCGCGGCATCGAGGTCTGCTGACCCTCAACCTGCCAACGATTCAAGATCGAAGTGGATTGATTGTAGAATTTATCCATCGACTCCGTTTCGCGGCGTGTGGCGTTGTAGGCTTTGTTGCCAAAAGAGTAGCCAAAGTCAGCGGAGAGCGTCCACTGCTTGTAACGCAAGGAAGTACCAAACGATCCGTAGACATCGGGCGCTGCCGTGCCGAGGGCTACGCGGTCGTCGTCGTTGATGATACCGTCGTTGTTCTGATCTACAAAGATGACGTCACCGCCTTGGTAATTGTTTCCGTAGGTGTTGACCAAAACGTGTCCGTTGGCGTCGGGGCTCAATGCCTCTGCGGTGGTGCTGTAGACACCGGCAGTCTGAAGTCCATAGAACTCGTAGGGAGCACGGTCGACCATCAGGCGCGTCTGAGCGTCATCTCCGTTGTATGCGGTGTAAGTCTGGATGTATTGGCTCTGTGCACCGAGATCCTTCACGCGGCTGCGACTCCAAGCAGCGTCGCCGGAGACAACCCAGTCCCATGTGCGATTGTGGATCGGATTGAAGCGAACGCCTGCTTCCAAACCACGAGTGGCGATTTCTGCCGTGTTATCGTAGTAAGGCTCCGAGCTGCCGAAGACGGCGGAGATGTCACGATCCAAAAGCAGGTCAAAAGCGTCTGCGTAGAAGGCATTCACGCGGAGATTGATACGGTTCTTGAGCAAGCCGAGATCGAAGCCGAGGTCATACTGCAATTTCTTTTCCCATTCCAACTTAGTGTTGGGCAAGCCTGCGCGAACAATCGTACCCATGTTGAAGAGGTTGTTGCTCGTGTAGTAGTTCTTGGCATAGTTGGAAGAGAAGCGACTGTTACCGCTGAGGCTGACTTCGCCGGTGACGTTCAAGCGATCGACGACGTCCGGCATCCATTCGCTGTTGGCTGCCATGTAAGTCAAGCTTGCCGAGGGGAAGAAGCCGAAGCGCGTTGCGTCAACACCCGAAACAGAGGTGCCATCGACAGACAAACCTGCCGAAGCCTTGAGAAGGTGGTTGTACGTATAGTCGCCATGGAGGTAGTAGCTCAACAAGCGCCACTCTTCGTTGTCGCCGAGAATGTTCCATTCGTCAGAGGTCTTAGAGAGCGTCTGGTAGTAGTCGTTGGCGGTGTTGTAACCGCTTGAGACGTCGTACTCGTAATCGCGCGTCAAGAAACGTACGCCGGCGTATGCGTCCAAGGCGTGCACGTCGTTCCATACATTCTTGTACGCTGCGTTGAAGTTAAAGTAGTAAGCGCTCTGACGGATGACGCCCATGCTGACGTAGTTCTCGCCGGTGCCATAAAGCTGTGGCAGGATTGCTTGGTCGGTGACGCCGGGGGTGAAAAGGTATTCCTCTGTATAGTTGTAATAGAGGTTTACCAACCCTGTGAACGTCCACTGCGTCGTCGGTCTCCAGTTGACGCCAAGGCGAATGTTCGCGTCGTACACTTTGTCGGTCGCCTCGACGGTGTTGACGATGGCGAGCGGGTTGCTCACGTTGTCGTAAGCGTACGTCGGGTTGCTATTGGTGTTCCAAGCGTTGTACTTAGCGTAACGGCTGATGATGCCACCGTCTGCCAATTTCTCGTAGGGCGAGAGGTTCGGCATCGCGTGGTAAGCGGCAAGGATCGGATTGGTCTCTTCGCTCATGCCGGTCTCGTTGAGATCGCTGGTGAGGTACGCCAAATTGACAGAAGTGAAGATGTCCACTTGACGGCTAACCATGATGTTCGAGTTGATCGAAGTATGATAACGATCGGATCGAGTATTTTCCAATGTTCCCGCTTCAGAGCTGTAACCGAATGAAATGTTGTACTTGGCAACTTCATCACCTCCTTCTACGCGCACAACGTTGTCCGTAACGAACGAATTGCGCCCGATCAAGTCCACCCAATCGGTATTGTTGTTGAAAAGGTAGCTGTAATAGTTCGTTCCGGACTTCAAAAACGGATAATCGGTTTGTAATTCCGAAAGCGAGCTGTAACGGCTTTGTCCCAAACTCATCATGTAGGAACGGAAGTCGGAAGCTCCAAGTGTCGGAATGGCATCCTGACGAATGTTGACACCATAGTTGCCGGTGAAGGAGATCTTCGTGTCCAAGTTGTCGCTGTTGGCCTGTTCAGTCTCGATCAGGATGACACCGTTCGAGCCCAAAGAGCCATACATTGCGGCGTCGGCGCCTTTCAATACGGAGATGCTGCGGATGTCGTTGGCGTTGTAACCGAAGAGTGCGTCGCGCGAGTAGCCGTTAATCACGTCCGAAACCGTTGTGTTGGTCAGGAACGGAACGCCATTGATAACGATGAGCGGTGTATTGTCGGCGTGCAGTGTATGCAGACCGCGGATGTTGTAATAGCCACCTTCGCCCGGCATACCGCTCTTGCGTGACACTTGCAAGCCGGCAACGCCGTCCTGCCAAGCCAAATCTGCGGAGTTGGAGGCTTTCATATCCTTCTTATAGAGGGTTTCGACGATGGCGCTGGCTGCGTCACGGTCTTGCGTACCGTTGGGCGTGATTACTGTTCCGCTGTAGTGGCGTTCGGTGTTCGGCACAAGCACGATGACCGAGGGGATGACGTTTTGATCCAGCGGATATTCGTGTCCGTAATAATCGGCGCTCACGACCTTCAGTGTTCCTTGTGTCGCTTTTGTCGAGATTGAGTAGCGTCCGTCAGCGTCCGTCGTTGTCGAAACGCCACGTCCGGGCACCGAAACGATGACACCTTCGATCGGTGTGCCGTCGGTAGAGAGAATGCGGCCGGAGAAATTGCGCGATGCGGGACTTGCCACAGCAGACGAGTCTGCGGCGGTCTGAGCCGAAAGCAACGCGGGTTGTGCGACCAGCAGGGCAATAGCAATAGATATATTCTTCATAGGTAGATGCTCATTTAATAGTTATTGGTCGTCGGACGCAGACACCAGTGATACATCATCAGCTGCAAGACGTTGTTTTTCGAGCGGTCGCCCGTGCCGGTAGAGAAGAGCTCGGCATCGTCGTTCGACTCGATCTTGATCTTGAAGTTACCGGGCTTCTTGAGTGTGACAATCGCCACCTGATAGCCGTCGGTATCATACGCTGAGGCTTTCTGATACGTCACGGGATCCTGTTCGTACCAGAAGCGCCAATCAAAATATTCGGGATAGCCTACAGATTCGGAGCCGTAGAAGTCCAAACCTTCCATAGCGCCGCCGCGGTCGAAGTGGAAGTTCGAACCTGTAGCGATCAAGCTCATATCCTTGACCAAACAGTGGTCTTCCGTGATTTCCTCGTCGCCGTCGGCAAAGTAGATGCTGATGGAGTAGCGGAGTGAGTGCTTGAAGCCCATGCGAAGATAATATTCGCCGGCGGGAAGATGCACTTCCGAGAGACCAAATTTCTTATCGTCTGCATTGTACATGAGTCCGTCGTATTCCACTGAGCATGGCAAGCTGTCGCTCAACGCCTCCGCATCGGGAATAGCGGTGAGGACGTGGTAGTACATCGTAGGGAGGGTTGAAGAGAGCTCAAAGTTGCCTTGCGCATCGTTCACCACGAGCGGTTCCGACCAGTGATTCCAACGGAAATAGCCGCCGTCTGTCGGCTGTTTTGCCGTTGCATCCCAACCCTGCTGTGTAGCGGTCAAGGCACTCCAAACCTGATAGAACTTAGCTTTAACGCGCCAGATCACGATGTGGTTCGGGATCTTGTAGTCGGTGAGGAAATAAGCGACACCGTTGCTCAAGTCCACCCCGTCGGTGTTCACTTTCTGAACGGAAGGCTTCCACTGAGCGGCGTCGTATTCGGTGTACGTCTCTTTGTCGAGCGTCTCGTCGATTTCCTGAATACAACCACCGACGCATTCGAATTGTCCCTCTGCGGTAGGTGCGACCTCTGCGGGCGTCAAGCGACGATCGACGAAGCAAGAAGCAACGATCCACTTTTTGAACTTCAAGCTGTCGGCTGCTGTCGCTGCTCGGTTCATCCAATAGGGAATGCTATCCAACGCCGATTCGTAAGCGTGCTTCAAGAGTGCGTTGTTCGGGATGAACATCGTAGACTGGAAACTTTCGGAACGCATATTCCACGTAGCGATACCCTCTGAAGAGTAACGATCCATCAAAGTATTACGTGTCTCGATGACAGAATCTGAATAATAGGTGTTCCCCATTTCGTCCACGCCGGCGGGAGTGCTGGCTGCTGCATCAAAATATTGCTCCTCGAAGAGGGCAATATATTCTTTGAAGAGCGAATAATCGTCGCCCAAGCTCTGCAAGTATGCATAAACAGAGGGCTGTACGGCAATCGGGGAGGCTACATAATAAATGTATCCATTATCCACCTTGATTGTACGGGTCACGGGAATCTCGTTGAGCGAGATAGCATTCGTCTGAGCATCGACCGTAACCCAAAGGTTTTTGCCGCTCTGCATATAAATGCCGCGTCCATCGGTCAGTGAAGTGGGCGCCACTGCAATGTCGGAAATCGAATTGGCGATGAAGTTCGAATCCGTCACCTGAACTGCAGACTGTGCAGCCAACTGATCGTCCGTGCAGACAATGACCGTACAAGCGTCACCCGAAAGCAGATCGCTTCGGCTGCTCAATGCAGATGTAATGGTAGAGAGTTGTGACTGCGCCTGAAGATAACTCCACGCGGAGCCCTTAAACACCTCGACCGATTGTGTCGAAGTGAGTTCCGCGGCATCGTAATGATCATCCCATTCGTCGGAACAAGAGGTCGCGATCAACGACCATCCGCCCACGAAAAGAAGCGACGCCAAAGGAAACGTATATTTCAAGTTTCTCATAGAAGAATGTTTTTTACTATTTTAAGTCGGTGAGATCACTGAATCGGCGTGAAGAGAACGTAGTCCCACAACTGGTGATAAGAACCATTGGTCTTGGCGTTGATATCCAACATCGTTCCCTTGAACGTGTGGGTACGCGACGTCTCGAAGTCCACTTCGTCGAAGATTTCCAAATCGGCGCTACCATACGTATAGGTAGAGGTGGGGAGACCCTTGAAGACATACTTGTTCGTTGTCCACGTCGGTTCTTCGCCGTTGTCGATTTCAAATTTCGTGAGTGAACCTGCGCTGTGGAAGCTCTTCATAGATACTTCTGATGCGTAATGCAACGTCACTTTGTAACGACCTTTGATGATGGTCGGCGTTGTGAATTGCACCCATCCGGCGTAACCCAAGTTGAGCACCAAGAGATTGTTCAGATAAGCGTCGTACGCATTTGTTGTCTTGTCTTTCGAAGAGGTGTACTTACACTTCTTGAAGCCGACGGGACGATAGTTGCCGTACGAAGCCTTGGCGGTGTTCGCCTTATATGTGAGGCTTGTAATCTCGCCGTATTGACCGTCTCGGTAATTCTCAGAGAGGTCGATCTGATATTCCTTGTTCGAGAGTGCGGTAGAGTAGAGGTTACCTAAGCTCTTGGCTGCGCCGTACGCATTGACGAACGAGATAATATCCGAAGAATTGCAGAGATCCCACTTCACCTCTACCGGATCCGGTTGCCAAACGGGGAGGAAATAGTCAATCTTGTGGATCAAACCGTTGCGAGCCTCGATATTGCTGCGGAGCACGTGTGCCTGTTCGTTGATGACGGGCGTCAACGTCTCGCCGTTGTGTTCGTTCTCGCAAGTTACCACTTCGCTGGTGAGGTTGGTATCGTAGATCAGCACCTGATCATCGTCGTCGAAGCTGAAGAAGTCATTGCGTGTCACCTTGCGATCCAAAAAGTGATAAGCTACGTAGTTGTAGAGCGCATCGCCGTCACCCACGCGGTTCTTCAAGTCGGCGAGCGAGTTGATGCCCTCCTTCTGGAAAGCGGCGTCGCAGGGGGCAAAGCATGTGAACTCATAAGTGCGCACGGTATAACCGCCGCCTGCCACGCGGATCGTATCGCGTACCTTCTCTACCACCTTGTCGTAGCCGGACTCGCGTGCTGCTGCGGCGAAAATCGTGTACTCGCCTTGTTCTTCGAGCTTGTCGATCATCGTCTCGCTGAGCGGGTGGATCACATCGTCCAAATAATAGATCATGGCGTTGCTTGCCTCGATGAAGTTGACACCGCCACTGTCGCGCGGCTGTACGGCAGCTTGATTATTGAGGAAAATAGTCTCTGCATTCAAGATGGTGCTATCGCGCAGTGCGTCGTCCACCTCAGTATTCTGCTGACCGAAGGTAGGAATCAGATCGCTCTGGAAAAGGCTCTTGTAGGGGAATGCCTCGCCGTCGACAGCCGTATTCACGAATGTCTCGCTACCGATCTTCACACCGTTGATGATGTGATTCTGTACGACGTAAATAGCGTATTGCTTATCAAGTTCCTCCACGGAGCTGACGCCGCGCCATTCCAAGAAGGCTTTCATTGCCTCGTTGGTCGGAGCGAACACTGTTGCCGTAGCGTCGGCATCTTTCAGTCCGTTGTAATAATCAGCGTAGTGCAGCAACTCCACCCAGAGTGAAAACTCATCGGAATACTTTTCGAGTACCGAAGTACACGACATCTCCTCCTCCAAATCGGTCGGCGTTACAAAAGAGTCCCCTTCGAATGGATCGTCGCAAGAGGACGCTCCAACCAAGCAGAACCCCAACGCTAACGTTGCGGGGAGGACGTTGCTCAACGACTTCCTAAACTGTTGCAGGTTATGATTCATTGTTCTCATATATTCAATGTACTGTTGACTTGATGATTAAAAAAGATCGTCTAATGGGGGAATCACTTATAATAAGGATTCTGCACCAACAGAGGATTGCGTTCCAATTCGGTGCTCATGATGGGGAGATAGAGCGCATTGTCGCTGTTCAATACAGAACGCAACCATGATTCGCTGGCTTGCGTATTGTATTTGGTCACTTCATCCACCAAGAAAGCCGATTTGTAACGATTATTATTGCTGCGACCCATGCGGAGGAAGTCATACCAGATCTTACCTTCGCCCAAGAACTCGATCTTACGTTCGTCGAGCACCTTCTGCAACAATTCCTCTTGCGAGTAGATATCCACCTCGTCGAGGGCACCTTCCAGATCGTCGGGATCGTCGTACATACCGGCAGCGATATTGTCTTCCAGTCCGGCGCGTTCGCGGATCTTGTTGATCATCTTCACTGCTTCCAACTTATGCTCTGCCGTCGGTTCCAAACCGTCCACCAAGAGCTCTGCCTCTGCCTTCATCAAGTAAATATCTGCCATGCGGTAGATGATGAAGTTTGGATCGTAGTAAGAGGTGGTACGCTTCTTGTCTTCAGTCGTAGAGCCGAGATATTTCCACACATAACCCACGGTGAGCGCCGATGACATAGCGTCGCTCGATCCGGCGTAGAATGCTGCGTGATAAGTGCGGGGCGACTCGCTTGTCAGGGCGGAGGTAGCGTCGTCGGCAGATTCACCGGCAACCTCAGTGTATTCCGACACGATGTCGCTACACATCTGAGCGCTCACGCGATAAATACCGCCGTCCAACTGGTCGTCGAAGAGGATGGGCAGGTTGTTGGTCTGCTGCTCCT
>CAZGZL010000046.1:0-14700 GCA_964530595.1 uncultured Prevotellaceae bacterium
AATCGGGTTCGTCGGTTTAGCAAACCGGTGGTTTCAGCCACTCACCCATCTCTCCGGGCTTTCGCTTTTGCGGTTGCAAATATAGAGGGTTATTTTCATACTGCAAAACTTTTGAGGACTTTTTGTTGCAGAAAATTTACTTTTCTTCCATTTTGTGCTACCTTTGCCCTGTTTTGATGCCCTTTAAGGGGCTTTTCGGTCGATTATGAAACGTCCTAAGAAAATATTTCTCTACTTCATCCTCCCCCTCGTGGTGGTGGCGGTGGGCTCCCTGCTTTCTGCCGCCTACCTCATCGCCCGACGACCATTGAGGTCGCTCGACGGGGAGCAAGCCACCCTTTTGATTCGTCCGGGACAGTCGTTGCGTGAAGCGCTCGACGCCCTCCCTCTACGCGACCCGCACGATGCCACCCGCCTGCGTTGGGCTGCCGCCCTACTCCGACTGCCCGCGGTGGCAGACAGTGTACAGCTACGCGGTGCCTATCGGGTGACGAGCGACATGACGCCGCTCAAACTGATGTATCATGTGCAGCACCGGATGCAGAGTCCCGTGCGCATTACCTTTAATAATATACGCACCCGCGGGGAGTTGGCGGAACGGCTGAGCCAACAGCTGATGTTGCAGGAGGAGGAGCTATTGGCGCTGTTCTGCGACAGCGCCTACTGTCGGCAGCTCGGCACCGACACCGCCAATGTGGTGAGCCTGTTTTTGCCCGACACCTACGAGGTCTATTGGAATATCTCGGCGCAAGACTTGGTGGCACGCATGGCGCAGGAGTACGAGCACTTCTGGACACCGGAACGTCGCGCCTTGGCGCAAGCACTCCATCTGACGCCCGCAGAGGTCTCTATCTTAGGCTCCATCGCCGAAGAGGAGACCCAAGACCGCACAGAGCGGGGCATCGTGGCGCGCCTCTATTGGAATCGGTTGGAGTTAGGGATGCCGCTGCAAGCCGACCCGACGGTGAAGTTTGCCGTGGGCGACTTCACACTGAAGCGCATCATGCACGAGCATTTGGCGGTCGACTCCCCCTACAATACCTACCTGAATACCGGACTGCCCCCCGGTCCGATCCGCCTCTGCGACAAGGCTACGATCGACGCCGTGCTACACAGCGCGCCGCATACCTATATATACATGTGCGCGCGCGAAGACTTCTCCGGGCTTCACAACTTTGCCCGCAGCTACGCGGAGCATCAAGCCAACGCACGCCGTTATCACGATGCGCTGAACGCACGCGGCATCGGGCAGGGTGCGAAACCCTGAAGCGGGTGCCCCTTGCATGGCTGCAAGGAACACCCGCTTCCTGATAAAATGTAGCGATGTCGTTGGCTCAAGCGATGCCGAGCAACTCGATCTCAAAAATCAGAGTGGAGTAACCGGGGATACCCTCCTCGGCACGTCGACCGTAGCCTTCGTGTTCGGGGATGTACACTTGCCATCGGTCGCCAATGTGCATTGCGAGCAGTGCCTGTTGGAAGCCTGCTATCAAGTCGCAAACACGAAACGCCTCCGGATAACCCCGCTCGTAACTACTGTCGAAGACCGTTCCATCGATCAACGAGCCGCTGTAGTGGCAAGTCACCACGGAACGAGCTTCGGGGTTCCGATCACCGTTGCCCGTAGCGAGTACGCGGTAGAGTGTCCCGCCCGGCAGCGTTTGGATTCCCTCTTGCCCGACGAGGGCGGCGAGGTAATCCTGATTCTCTTTCTTGTAGCGTTCTCTTTCGTTCATAGTTGTAAGTTTTTACGTTACGGGTCTTTCCTTTCCTATGGGCAAAAGTAGAAGTTCCGCATGATCCATGCAAGAGCCTCATCTCGAACATTCGTTTTAGCCCTCTGCCGCCGCGTTTGGGCGTGGTTAATTATCGTTAAATCGGCAAATCTTTCATTTAGACCTTACATTTTGCCTCATTTCTTTGTTTTTCAGTGTATTAAAAGTTTGCGGCGGGACGATTAGGAGCATTTCAGCGCATTCGTCACGTCGCGTGTTCGGGCAGCGTGACGCGCGCGTTTCGGCGGGAAAAATCGGATGGATTTTTCTACGTGCACTCTTCGGGAGAAAAACACGCGCTGCAAACATGAAACGCACCTTAAATGCGCCTTATTTTCGTCAAAACAGTAAAAATTTCAACAGTAACTGGTGTAAAACACCTATTACTGTCAAAAATTTTACTACTTTTGCCCAGTATGAAACTCGAAGAGCTCCGCAATGTGCCGTTTAGGGCACAAGACCTCAAGACGGTCTTTCCCGACTGTAAAGATCTACCGGGAAAGATCAAACGACTGGAACAGACGCAAGAAATCATTCGCATGAAGCGCGGATGGTATGTTGTAGCGCCGACGATCAGTCGCGAGATGTTGTCACCCTACCTGATCGCGAACCATATCTACGGACCTTCGTACATCTCGATGGAGACAGCGCTGCGATTCTACGGCTTGATACCCGAAGCAGTCTATCAGACCATTTCGGTGACGTTGGGCGTTGCCCGATCCTACATGACGCCGCTCGGATCGTTTCGCTACATCCACGCCACCATGCCCTACTACGCCACCGGGATCACAATGGCAACCGAGGCGGGTATCTCCTTTCTGATTGCGACGCCCGAAAAGGCGCTGTGCGACCTCATCGTCTTCACCCCCCGACTAAACCTTCGCTACCGCGAAGAGGTCTTGCGCTATTTGGAGGATGACATCCGGCTGGATATGGACGACTTTGCCCGCATGGATATCTCCCTATTACGCGCCTGCGCCGCATCGTCACGCAAAAAGCCCATGATTAACCAACTGATCAAATTGTTAGAACAATGAATACATTATTTGAGCAGATGCTCTCTGCTTACGATCTGAGCAGCACCGCAGCGCGCCGAAATGCCACATTTGAGGTCATGCAACAATTAGCATTGGCTGGGTTGCAACGCGGCGCATTCTTTGACAAAGCAGCGTTCTATGGTGGAACGTGCCTACGCATCTTTCACCACCTAAAACGCTTTTCGGAAGACATGGATTTCACCCTACTCCAACCGGAAGATGATTTCCGCATCGAAAATTATTTTCAAGCCATCGTGGACGAATTCAAATCGGCAGGCAAAGAGGTTATCCTCACACGCAAGGAAAAAAAGCATTTCGGCAAGGTGGAATCAGCATTTCTCAAAGAGGACACGCACGTTTACGACCTAACGTTTCAGACCGAGCGCAGCGTCAAGGTGAAGATTGAAGTTGATATTCATCCCCCGTTAGGATTTCAAACCGAACAACGATTTGTGCTCCGCCCCTATTCTTTTGGGGTTCGTTGCGTCACACTACCGGATTTATATGCAGGCAAGATGCACGCCCTAACCTTTCGTACGTGGGGGTCGCGCGTAAAAGGTCGTGACTGGTTCGACTTTGAATGGTATGTTCAAAACAATCTTCCATTGGATTTTGAACACCTACGCCGACGAGCAATGGATTTCAACGGCATTGACCTCACCCGCGAGCATTTTTTGGCATTGTTACAAGAGCGATTAACACACACCGACATCGAGCTTGTGAAGCGTGACGTTCTTCCATTCATCAAGGATCCCTCCGTCTTGGCGATTTGGTCAAATGAATATTTTCTCCGTTTAGCGCAAAATATTCGATTTGCCTAATCTTCTGCACTCTACCCCTCGAAAAAAGAGGGCGAAAGACGACAAAAAGGGCGAATTTGGGTGGAAAAGAGAGAATTTTCGGTCAAATATTTGGAGGAAGTGCAAAGTTGACTTACCTTCACACCGCGAATTTGGCATCTCCGCTAAACACCCACCGTTCAAAAACCTATTCCACGGCGGTGCGCGTTTCACTAACCAACGTCGCACCACGACACACATTTTGCACAGACGAAACAACCATTTTAAACAACCATTCTATAATTAACTTTTAAATGATACTGCGTATGAAGAAACATGTACTCTCTTCTCTTGCCCTGCTCGGCGCACTCGTTGCCGGGAATCTTCAATCGGCTTCGGCTGAAGATGTCGTTTACCAAGTCCCCGAGACGATCGACGCTACCAATGGCGACTCGTACTCTGACGGCGTGATCACCATGACGATGGGACCTGCGGACAACGCCGATTGGAAGGTAGGTAAATCTACAGTTACCGTCAATGGGATAGACTTCCCCAGATATGCTACTTCAAGCACCAATCCGTCCCCTAAGGGAAACGGCAAAATTCCGACTAAAGGTACTTACTTTCAATTCACTCCCAAGAACGACGGTACGATCACGGTCGTAGTGTTCGGAGCCGGAACTAATAAAGAGGGTTACGTTGCAGAGGTAAAGCCGGGCGAAGAAACATCCACAACGCTCAACGGTATCTTGGTCGGTGACGGCACTTCCGAAACAGCTTGGACAGGTGGCACTGTGCTTGATTCAGAAACCGCATATAGCGGCGGCTTGAAGTTCGAGGTAACCGGCGGCAACACTTATTACTTCTATTTGAACGGCTCTAAGGTTCGCGTCAACGGCTTCATCTACACCTACGGTGAGGCAGGCGGCGAAACCGGCATCAACAATATCGAGGTTTCACAGCGCACTGCCTCTGTGATCTACGACCTCTGTGGCAACCGCGTCAGCACGCTCAACCACCGCGGTCTCTACATTGTAGACGGCAAGAAGGTGCTCGTTAAGTAAAAACGATCCAAATGGAACGGGAATACTGCATTTCCGTTCCATTTTTTTGTGTACACCACAGACAACACCCATTCTAATCACTATTTCGAAAAAATCCCCCCCCAATTCGTTTAGGAGGGGAGACTCATTCCACACTTAAAACAACTTTACAATGATGAAAAAACATTTACTACCTTCGATCGCACTGCTCGGTGCACTCGTTGCCGGAAATGCGTTCGCCGAAGAGACCCTGATCTATTCATGGGGTCTGGATGAAGAGGGAGCCATTAAAGAAGAGGGCGGCACCGCCGAAGCGAAGAACTCCTCCGGTACCGATGTCGGCGTCTCGCAAGCCGGCTACAAGACGATTCGTCTCACCGGCAAGGCTGACTTCTCCACACAGTACATCTTGATCACGTTGGATGGCAACGAATTGGCAGCAGGCGACATCATCACCGTCAGCGGATTCCGCAACAAAGATGCGACAGGCAAGGCTGTGACGCCCTGCTTCCAATTTGAGGGCAGTGACAAGGTCTACTACGAAGACTACACCTACAACAATCTGAACTCTGCGGTCGCAGATTCTGACGAATACGGCACAGAGCCCACCACGCACACCTACACAGTGCCGGAATACGGTGCAGGCGCAACGACGATTGCGATCTCCCGCCAAACAACCGGAACAAACTTCTTCATCTCCGCATTGACGATCACCGGTGATCGCGACCCGAACGCAGTGAAGACCGCCAAGACTCCGTCGGCATCGCTCAACAACTTCGACTTCGAGACCAAGGGCTACACGTTGTCCCTGAGCGGCAGCAGCGCATCAACCATCTACTACAGCATCGACGGCGGTGCAGAGGCTGCTTACGACGCTCCTATTGCCGTAGCGAATGGCAACAACATTACATTCTATGCTGCCGAAGAGGGCGCAGAGAACTCCGAAACGGTGACTTACGCTTGCGAGTTGCCCGTATTCGACGCAGAGAAGCCCTACGTGGCATGGATCTACGACAACGGATATAACACGTACGATCCCGAAAAGGATCCGTTGGCTGTCGCTGTGAGCGAGAGCTACAACGTCGTCCCCGTTGCCATCTACAACACCGCCGCGCAGTACGACGCAGAGGCTAACTGCCCGACGTTGGAACATGCTAATCTCTGGGTCATCTCCGAGGCTATCGGCGGCAAGAACGCCTCTACCATCAGCCTGAAGGATGCTGTCGGACAGTTGCCCATCGTCTGCATGAAGGCTTTTGCCTACTCTACAGATCGCTGGAACTACGGTACTCCCGCCAATGTGGACAAAGAAGTCGTAGCCGTTACTCCCGCAGCCGAGAACCTCAAGCTCTTCGAGGGTGTAGAGGCTAACGAAGATGGTAGCGTGGATCTCTTCACCGCCGCCAACGCCGAGAGCAACCACTTGCAGACAGTCGTCTTGGATGGTACAGAGGCTCCCACTGACGCCGAGACATTGGCTACCGTTGACAATGCTATCGCTTTCCACTCTTCAGCTAAATATGTATTGCTCGGCATTTCGAGCGATGACATCACGACCGCTAATGCTAACGCACAGAAGATCGTCGCTAACGCAGTCACCCTGTTGCTGAACGGCGAGGAGGCTAACGCTAAGAGCGAAGTTGTCGAGCCCGTTGAGCCCGAAGATCCGACAGCAATCACCAACATCGCTGCCGACAACAATGCAGTACACGCCATCTACGACTTGCGCGGCAACCGCGTACGCACGATGAGCCAGAGCGGTCTCTACGTGATCGACGGTCAGAAAGTCCTCGTCAAGTAATTTCCACTCCATCAACGAATATCACGACGCCTCGAAGGAGCCTCCTTCGGGGCGTCGTTGCGTCTGCACGCCCCTTCCGCACGTCAAGAGGGGCGGAAGAAGGCAAAATCGGACGCTAAAGCGGTCAAAAAGAGCGTTTTTCGGAAAATAATTTGACAGTCTCCACATTTATTTGTTTATTTGCATCAAATTTGGGTGTTCTACACCCTGCACTTTCGGGTCGCCCAAGCGCCCGACCATACGTCATTCAGTTATGAGCAGTCAAAGAGGCAAGATCAAGAAGAAGAAGTTCCTTGGCGCAAGGTTCACTTCGACCATTAGTATTGCGTTGGTTCTTTTCGTCATCGGTTTGATGGGACTGAGCGGTCTGATCGCCGCCGAGATTTCCGTACTATTGCGCGAGCAATTCACGGTGACGCTGACCTTGGGCGAGAAGGTTTCTGCCAAGCAAGCCGAAGCCTTGGTGCAGGAGATCCAAACAGCACCCTACGCCCGTAGCGTGCGCTACATCAGCAGCGCAGAAGCGCTCGAAAGCCTCACCGACGAGTTAGGCGAGAATCCCGAAGACTTCTTAGGCTTCAATCCTCTGGACGCCACGATCGAGTTGCAACCCGACGCGGCTCATGCCTCGAACGACAGTCTGCGCATCATCGAGGCGCAACTCTTGGCGCATCATCCGCGCGAAATCACAGACATAGACTACAATCACTCGCTGATCGACATGGTGAACGTCAATCTGCGGCGCGTGGGTATGATCCTCTGCGCCGTGGCTGCGTTGTTGTTGTTGATCAGCGTCTCGCTGATCAACAACACAATCCGTCTGAGCCTGCACGCCGACCGCTTCCTGATCCACACGATGCGTTTGGTGGGCGCCACAGCGTGGTTCATCCGCCGCCCCTTCGTGGCGCAGGGCATGGCTTGCGGCTTCGTGGCGTCGCTATTGGCGTTGACGGCATTGGGCGGGCTGCTCTACTACGGCGCGCAGCAGGAGGAAGCCGTGGCGTTGGTACGCCTGATCGTTCAGCCACACGTATTGCTCCCCTTGGCGGGAGGCGTGATCGCCATCGGGCTGCTGATCCCCGCCATCGCCGCATGGCGCGCTACGTCGCACTACCTCAGAATGAAGGCCGACGACCTCTACCTGCTCTGACGCGACGCGGTTGCCGCACGCCCCGCAGCAGGACTGCGGCGGTAATTCGGAAGATAATCAAACATAACAAGAAATATAATGCTCTGCTTAGGTAAAACAAACTTCATCGTCATGGGTATCGCCGCCCTCTGCATCTTGGTCGGCTTTATCCTCATGGGTGGCGAGGCAAGCACTCCGGAATCGTTCAACCCCGAAGTGTTCAGCGATCGCCGCGTCATCATTGCTCCCAATGTCTGCTTCTTCGGCTATCTGCTGATGATCGTGGGCATCCTGCTGCCTTCGAAGCGCAAGGCTATTGAGTCATCTGAATCCGAGGCGCTCTGAGGATGGAAACGATGGACTGGTTACACGCCCTGATCTTGGGCTTGGTACAAGGATTGACAGAATACCTGCCCGTGAGCAGCAGCGGACATCTGGAATTGGGACGCCGTCTGCTCGGCATGGAGACCGAGGGCGGTCTGACGTTCGACATCATCGTGCACGTGGCTACGGTGCTCGCAACGTTGGTGATCTTGCACCGCGAGGTGACATGGATCTTCCGCGGCTTATTCCGAGCCCCGATACCCGCCGCTGCCGCGCCGCAAAAGTCGCTGTGGCAGCGGCTGAATGGCGAACAGCGCTATGTGGTGAACATCCTCCTCTCGATGATCCCGATCGGCATCGTCGGCGTCTGCTTCAAAGATCAGTTGGACGCCCTCTTTGACGGTAGCGTTACCGTGGTCGGCATCTGCCTCTTGGTGACCGCCGCGTTGCTGGCATTCGCGCACTTTGCACAGCCCCGTTCCGGACACGGAGAGATCTCGCCGCTACATGCCTTCATCATCGGTGTGGCGCAGGCAGTAGCTGTGTTGCCGGGTCTGTCCCGTTCGGGATCGACCATCGCTACAGGGTTACTCCTCGGCGAACGCCGCGATCAGTTGGCGCAGTTTTCGTTCCTGATGGTGATCCCGCCGATCCTCGGCGAGGCGCTGTTGGACGCCAAAGATCTGTTGGAGGCGGGCGCCGAAGGAATCTCTACTACGGCATTGGCAGTGGGCTTCGTGGCAGCCTTCATCTCAGGATGCTTTGCCTGCCGCGTTATGATCGCCTTGGTGAAGCGCTGCAAGATGATCTGGTTCGCGCTCTACTGCGCCCTCGTGGGTGCCGCAACGCTGATCTGGCTCTGAGACACGCCCCGATGCGGCTCTACGACCCCGACCGAGACTATGATCCAAACCGCATTTTACTGAATGACTGAATGAAGACTTACGACTTTATTGCCGGAGAGGTCTTGGCTTTCGACAAGCCGTTGACATGGACCTCGTTCAACCTTGTGAAGATGGTGCGCAATCGCCTCTCACGCCGATTGGGAACCAAGAAGCTCAAGGTGGGACACGCCGGCACTCTCGACCCGTTGGCGACCGGCGTGCTGATTATCTGCACGGGGCGCGCCACCAAACAGATCGATACGCTGCAAGCCGGCACCAAGGAATATGTCGCCACGTTGCGCTTGGGATGCACCACCCCGTCGTTCGACGCCGAACAACCCATCGACGCGACCTATCCGACGGCACACATCACCCCCGCATTGGTGGCTGAGGTGTTGCCCCGATTCAAGGGAAGCATCATGCAGGTGCCCCCGACCTATTCGGCGTGTAAGGTGGAGGGACGCCGCGCCTTTGATTACGCCCGCGAGGGCGAAGAGGTGGCGCTGAAAGCCAAGGAGCTCGTGATCGACGAGATCGAGCTCTTGGATCTGCACCTGCCGGAGCAGGGGGTGGCCTCCCCCTCGGCAGAAAGCGTGATCCGATCGGCTCGCGACGGCGTGAACATCAAGGGCGACTGCAAACGGAAACAAAGCCTCGAAGCCGCACACGCGATGGCAGAGGAGCTCTCCGCTCCCGCCGAACCAACGCAGCCGACAGACACAGAAAGCATGGCGTACATGACCCTACGCATCGTCTGCAGCAAGGGCACGTATATCCGCGCCTTGGCTCGAGACATCGGCGCCGCATTAGGCAGCGGCGCCTATCTACTCTCCCTGCGACGCACCCGCATCGGAGCGATCGACTTGGAGCATTGCCTGAAGGTGGAAGACTGGGACTCTTGGGTGGACAGCATCACGTTGGCACCAACAGAGACGCCCGCCGAACCCCTCAAGCCTTCTGAATCAACAAACGTTTAATTTTCACACCACATCTCAGTATTATTATGAAACTATCTCAATTCAAATTCAAGCTCCCGGATGAAAGTATCGCCCTGAAGCCGGCGGAACATCGCGACGAGTCGCGTCTGATGGTGCTCCACAAAAAGAGTCAGAAGATCGAGCATACGATCTTCAAAGACTTCATCAATTACTTCGACGAGAAGGACGTGGTGCTCTTCAACGATACCAAGATCTTCCCCGCACGCCTCTACGGTAGCAAGGAGAAGACCGGTGCGAAAATCGAGGTATTCCTGTTGCGCGAATTGAATCCGGAGATCCGACTGTGGGACGTGCTGGTAGATCCCGCCCGCAAGATCCGCATCGGCAATAAATTGTACTTCGGACAAGACGAAAGCTTGGTAGCCGAAGTCATCGACAACACAACGTCGCGCGGCCGCACGTTGCGCTTCCTCTACGACGGTCCCCATGAGGAATTTATCCAGACGCTGCACAGCTTGGGCGAGACCCCGATCCCGCCGTACATCAAGGAGCGCCGCGACGTCATCGACGTGCCGGACGGTAGCATCAACCCGTTCACCGACCGCGAACGTTATCAGACCATCTTCGCGCGTACCGAAGGTGGCGTTGTGGCACCGACCGCCGGCCTGCACTTCAGCCGCGAACTGATGAAGCGTCTTGAGATCAAGGGTGTGGACTTCGGCTTCGTGACGGTACATTCCAATCAGGGCAACTTCCGTGAGATCGACGTCGAAGATCTGACCAAGCACAAGATGGATAGCGAGCAGATCTATATCGGCGAGAATGTGGCTGAGTTGGTGAACCATGCCATCGACGACAAGCGCCGCATCTGCGCCGTCGATACGTCGGTGCTGCGCGCCATCGAGACCTCGGTCAGCACGACGGCACACCTGAAGCCCTTTGACGGTTGGATCAATAAGTTCATCTTCCCGCCCTACGACTTCTCGATCGCCAACTGCATGGTGGCGGGCTTCTATATGCCCTATTCGACGCTGCTCATGATGACGGCAGCGTTCGGCGGCTACGACTTCACGATGGAGGCCTACAAAATCGCCGTCAAAGAGGGCTATCAGTTCGGCACCTACGGCGACGCAATGCTGATCTTGAACGATTAACACAACACATATAATATATATAAGATGTCGGTGAGAGAGCTTCACTTGGTTTACATCGGCTTGGGATCTAACCTCGGCGATGGCACGCAGAACTTGCGCACGGCGCTCGACGCCTTGGCAGTGTCGGCAGGGCGAGTGGTAGCTGTCTCCCCTATGGTCAGCAGCGAGCCGTGGGGCTTCGATTCGCCGCACCGCTTCACCAATGCGGTGGCGGCGTTAGAGACTACCCTATCGCCGGAAGAACTGTTATCCACGACGCAAGAGATCGAGCGGCGGATGGGACGCACCGTGCGGCGCAAGCCGGGCGAGCCTTACGAAGATCGTATCATCGACCTCGACTTGCTGCTGTACGACGATCTGCATTGCCAGACCCCGACATTGACACTGCCCCATCCGCACATCGAGGAGCGCGACTTTGTGCGCGAACCTCTGCGCCAGTGTCGCGCCTTAGTGTCGGCAGATAGCAGCATCGCACAAGCACACAAAGAACCTACTCTAATAACAACAAGAAAATGAAATCTTTCTTTAAGACCGTTTTGGCGTGTTTCGTAGGCATCATCCTTGCCGGCATCGTGAGCAGCCTATTCTACACCTGCACGCTGATCAGCGTCGTCGCATCCTTGGCGGGAGGCGACAACGCCAAGAAAACAAAGCCGGGCGACGTCCTGCTCCTGAAGATCAACGGCGTCGTAGAAGAACGCGACGCAACGCTGCCGTTCGACTTCAGCATGCTCTCAGGGTTCAGCATGAAAGATGAGGTTAGCCTCGCCTCTATCTGCGACGCCATCAGCGCTGCCGAAGCGGACGAAAACATTGCCGGCATCTACCTCAACACAGACAATATGAGCGCTGCGCCGGCGATATACACGGCGCTCCGCGCCCGCTTGGAGCAATATAAAGAGCGCACCGGGCGCTTTATCGTGGCGTACAACGACAGCTATTCCTTGGGGCAATATTACGTCGCCTCCGTCGCCGATAGTCTCTATCTGAATCCCATCGGAGAGATTGATTGGAACGGTATGACGAGCGTGATCCCTTACTACAAGGGATTGTTAGACAAGCTCGGCATCGAGATGCAGACGTTCCGCGTCGGCACGTTTAAGTCGGCGGTAGAGCCTGCGATGTTGGAGCACATGAGCGACGCCAACCGCTTGCAGATAGAACGCTATCTGCGTTCCATCTGGGACACCATGGCAGCCGCCGTCGCCGACAGCCGCGGGCTGAGCGTCGACACGCTGAACGCCCTCGCCGATCAGGGGATGAGCTACAGCAATGCCGAGGAATTGCAGCGCGCCGGCTTCGTGACCGCACTGAAGTATAAGCGCGAGGTGAAACCCGCGCTCGAAACGCTGACGGGCAAGGACTTCCACGGCATCACGGTCAGCGACATGGCGGCGAACTACGACGCCAAGGCGGGCGGCAAGAAGGAGCAAGTGGCAGTGCTGTACGCCACGGGCGAGATCGTCAGCTCCGCATCGGACAAGACGGACAACATCTATTGGGAAGACTTGATCGAGCAGATCGACAAGTTGGCGGAGGACGACGACGTGAAGGCCGTGGTGCTGCGCGTCAACTCGCCCGGCGGTAGCGGCTTCGCTTCGGAACAGATCTGGAAGGCGTTGACGGAGCTGAAGAGCCGGAAGCCCTTAGTGGTGTCTATGAGCTCTTATGCTGCGTCCGGCGGCTATTATATCAGCGCCCCCGCGCAATATATCGTGGCTGAACCGAGCACGCTCACCGGCTCGATCGGTGTATTCGGTCAGATTCCCAACATCAGCGGTCTGGCATCGGGCAAGCTCGGCGTCAACTTCGAAGAGGTGAAGACGCACGAATCCGGCTCCATCTCCGTAACGCGCAACGTCACCCCCGCCGAACGCAACAAGATACAACGCAACATCGAACAGTTCTACGACCTCTTCCTAACCCGTTGCGCCGAAGGACGACAGCTGCCCAAAGACAGCGTTGCCCTGATCGCCGAAGGTCGTGTTTGGACGGGCGCCGATGCGTTGCAGATCGGATTGGTGGACGAGTTGGGCGGCCTCACGACGGCAACCGACAAAGCCGCCGAGTTGGCGGGCATCGCTACGGATCAATACTACACCGCAGCCTATCCCGATGCATCATCGACGTTCGAAAGCATCCTCAAACAATTCTCCGACGAGGCAACGATCAGTATTGCCGACCGTCTGTTGGGGACGGATCGCAGCGCCTTGCAGTTCATCAACCGTCTGCAACGCGCCGACCACATCCAAGCCCTCAGCTTTGAGCGAGTTAATCTGTAATTCCCGAAATTCTTAAATCTATCTGACAATGTACCTGCCGCGCGTTAAAACCATCCCGATTCTCCTGCCCCTCGCCTGCCTCTACGGCATCGGCGTCTGGTTCAGGAACAAAGCTTTCGATCGAGGAATCCTCAAGGAGACTTCGTTCGACATTCCTATTATCTCGGTGGGCAACGTGGCGGCGGGCGGCACCGGCAAGACGCCGCACACGGAATACCTGATCCGCCTGCTGCAACGCGAGGGGATCGGACCGATCGCAGTTCTGAGCCGCGGCTACAAACGGCACAGCAAAGGCTTCGTGTTGGCGACGCCGGAAATCACCGCCGCCAAACTTGGAGACGAGAGCTATCAGATCTACCGCAAGTTTCCCGGTCTGATCGTGGCGGTCGACACCAAGCGAGTGCGCGGCATACGTCAGCTATTGGCATTGCCGGAGCCTCCCGCAGTGATCCTCTTGGACGACGCCTTCCAGCACCGCTACGTCAAGGCGGGGCTGAACATTGTGCTGACCAGCTACAACCGCATCCTCTACAAGGATCTGCTCCTCCCCGCCGGGCTACTCCGCGAACCGCGACACAGCGTGCGCCGCGCCGACCTCGTGGTAGTGAGTAAGTGCCCGCCGGCGCTGCGTTTGGAAGAGACGACGGAGATCGAGGGACATCTGCCCACCGATCCGACGCAACCCATCTGCTACAGTACCTTCTGCTATCAGCGCCCCATCAACTTGGCGAGCGGACAGCCGGCGGACATCGACCACACGTGTCAGGTGTTGCTCGTCACCGGCATCGCCGATCCCGAAGTCTTGGCGCAATATATTCAGACACACTATCGACTGCTCGACAGCTTGGCGTTCAGCGATCACCATCACTTCAGCAACGCCGACATCGCCACGATCCGACAGCATTTAGATCAGATCAACAGCGGCGGCAACTGCACAAATAACAGCTCGCGCCGCCCGGTGATCATCACGACGGAGAAGGATGCCGTGCGCCTCATGGCTCATCCCGCTGTGACCGACGACTTGAAGCAACAGATCTTCTACCTCCCCGCCGAAGTGAGCTTCATCGACCGCGCGCAGCCGCCGTGCTTCGATCGCTACGTCTTGGACTACATCCGCAACGGCAAGAAGCCGCAAAACACGTAAGCCGCAGCGTCCAACGTCCCGACAGACGCCGAAACAAGAGTTTTAATCGTACATTTTATTATTCACCCCTTAATAATTATTCCCTATGCTCAACAAGATCAACGAAACGGCTCAATACATTTTGAGCAAAACCTCACGCAGACCGAAAACCGCCATCATCCTCGGCACAGGTCTCGGTCAGTTGGTAGAACACATTGAAGAGAAAGAGGAAATCCCTTACACCGAAATCCCTAACATGCCGGTCAGCACCGTCGAAGGTCACAGCGGTAAACTTATCTTCGGCAAGCTCGGCGGCAAAGAGATCATGGCCATGCAGGGACGTTTCCACTTCTACGAAGGCTACAGCATGAAGGAAGTGACCTTCCCCGTGCGCGTCATGAAGGCCTGCGGCATCAAGACTCTCTTTGTGA
>CAZGZL010000047.1:0-14615 GCA_964530595.1 uncultured Prevotellaceae bacterium
TTACGCTTATGAGTCGCCATCTTGTGACGCTTGTGCTTCTTACCGTTCGGCATAATTGTTAAAATTTTATAGGGTTAAACTGATCTGTATATTATATTACCACGTCGTAGCGGAACTCAATCTTCCTCGTCCTCTGTCAAAACGCCTTCGCCACCGACTTGGTGCATGAAAGTTTTTGCGGGCTTAAAAGAAGGGATATTATGAGCCGGGATTACGATTGCTGTATTTTTAGAGATATTGCGAGCAATTTTTGTAGCGCGCTGCTTCACGATAAAACTTCCGAAGCCACGCAAGTACACACACTCACCGTCGGCCAAGGACTCTTTCACACATTCCATAAATTGCTCAACTGTTGTCAAAACCGCAGCCTTGTCGAGGCCTGTATTCTTCGCAATCTTGGTTACAATTTCTGCTTTAGTCATCGGTAATAATATATATTTTAGAAAATGTTGTTCTGCATTTTAGTTCAAGCACTTACCTATTCGTAAACGCCTTTCTTAAAACGGCTTGCAAATATATAGCTTTATTTTTATTTACAACCATAAACCCCTCTTTTTTTAGCATTTTTCCTACCTTTGCGGAGCTTTTCAGGCTGTTTGCAACCTGAATTTCAAGAAAATATAGATCGACCACATATGTCTACCGAAGGATTTCATCCCGATATTTCTGCCGCTATTGTCCGGTGGTACGAGGAGCACCGCCGCGAGTTACCTTGGCGCTTCACGCGCGACCCTTATTTGATTTGGCTCTCCGAAATCATTCTGCAACAGACCCGCGTTGTGCAAGGGCTTGATTACTACAATCGTTTCGCGGCACGGTTTCCGACTGTCGCCGACTTAGCCGCCGCCTCGGACGACGAGGTGATGAAGCTCTGGCAAGGATTAGGGTACTATAGCCGCGCGCGCCACCTGCACGAAGCGGCACAACAAGTGATGCGGGAATGGGGCGGGCGCTTTCCCACCGCCTACGACGACCTCCGACGGCTCAGTGGCGTTGGGCCTTATACGGCGGCAGCCATCGCCTCCTTTTCGGCAGACGAGGCGGTGGCGGTAGTCGACGGAAACGTCT
Source organism: uncultured Prevotellaceae bacterium (assembly GCA_964530595.1). Taxonomy (GTDB): domain Bacteria; phylum Bacteroidota; class Bacteroidia; order Bacteroidales; family UBA3663; genus Liminaster. The sequence goes on from CAZGZL010000047.1 coordinate 1,069, forward strand.
ACCGAGTCCTCTCCCGCCTATTTGATCTTGACACTCCGATTGACAGCACACCGGGGGCGAAGCTTTTTCAAGCCATGGCGAATGAATTGTTAGATCACAACCACCCCGGACGGCACAATCAAGCTATGATGGAGTTGGGTGCCTTGGTCTGCACCCCCACCTCGCCGGATTGCACCCATTGCCCTGTCCAAGAACGTTGTGCCGCACTGCTGAGCGGCACCATCGAGCAACGTCCCGTCAAGCAGCAGCGCATCAAAGTGCGCTCCCGCTACCTACATTACCTCATCCTCCGCTACGATGATCTCCTGTGGATGCACCGTCGTGGTGCGGGCGACATCTGGCAGGGGTTATATGAATTCCCACTCATCGAGCGCGACGCCAACACCCCGCCTGCCGAATTGCTGAACATCCTGCTCACAGCGGAGGGTCTTGATGCCGTTAGCGCCGTAACGCCCCTTATGCTCGGCGTAAAACATCGTCTCACACACCAGCTCTTGACGGTAGACTTTCATATTGTCCAACTTCATCGAATACTCAAAAACAGTGAGTTACGTTCAAAAAATGACGAATTTCAAATTGTAACTGTCAAAGAATGGCTAAAATTAGCCGTTCCAAAGTTAATTTCGGACGTAAACAGTAAACTTTTTGAATAAATTTGTTGAAAACGCCAAAAGAAACAATAACTTTGCGAGACCTTAACAAAACAAGTATTGACATGGCAGTCAACAAAGTAATTCTATTAGGCAATGTCGGACGGGACCCTGACGTTCGATATATTGAGGGCGGAAACGTGTGTGCCACATTCCCCCTTGCCACTACAGAGCGTAGTTACCGTACAAAAAACGGCGTAGAAGTTCCCGAAAAAACAGAATGGCACAACATCGTCGCTTGGCAGGGGATCGCCGAGCGTATTGAGAGACAAGTTAAGAAAGGATGCTTGATCTACATTGAAGGCAAGTTGCGCACACGCAACTGGAACGATTTGAACAACGTGAAGCATTATGTCACTGAAATTTTTGTCGACCAGTTCGAGTTGCTGAGACAGCCTATGAATGCAGCTCCTACACCAGCCGTCGCACCCGGTAACGGGGAGAGCGAGGCACCCAAAGAGGAAGTTTAAGTGTGCGACCATCACCTACCTCGCATTCAAACGACCCGAACCCTAAGCCAGACACGTTTCCAGCCTAAATCACACCAGCATACACTTAACCGAACCTTAGACAGGAAACCTAACAGCTTATGAATGACGCATACTAAATTTACATTCATGGGGTATCTTTCTTATGCGTGAGCCGGCAACACCGAACCAACCATTCACCGTCGCCGTTCACCACATCTATACGACCTTTCCGTAATTCCGGGAAATGCAGGCATCGCATACACGCCACACTCCCGGTTTTTCGGAAAGATTTTTTTTGCTCTGTTTCCAACGCCCTGACACGGCAACGCCGCATCCCATGGCGCATGAAGTAACAACGCCTACCGTCGGCAATGATAAAACGTTGGCATCCACCGCCGCGCTGTCGCACAAAGCATCCTATATAATTAAAGGTGTCACTCTGTGTGCGAATACCTACTTTTGTCCAGAAATCCCTAAATTCTCCCCCCCCCGATCACTTTTCACTGAATAACGCCTCATCATCAATGAGTATATTCTGACAACCTTCTCGTTACCTAAAAACACCGAACAAAGGCGATATTTTTCAATCTCGGAGCAACAAAATGCCGAGTTGAGCCACCCGAATACCTACAAACTATTAGCGCGGTAACATCCTATTTTCGCTTAAATTAGGTATTGATCGCACGTTGCATAGGGGGTACCTTTGCAACGTTTTTTCAAATATTCATGTACTTTTTATGAAATACACAACTACAAAACTTGCTCTGATGGGCTGTTGCGTCTTGATGACGCTGCCTGCTCAGGCAGACGAGCCGCACAAGAGTCGCCTGACCATCGGCGGGTATGGCGAGGCTGTGATGACCCGCAATTTCTATTCCGACGACTTCAATCGCTACAGTCACGCCTCCGATTACAAAGATGCCGACAGCCACGGGCGTTTTGATCTGCCTCACGTAGTTATTAACTTGGGCTACGACTTCGGCAAGGGTTGGACGATGGGCACGGAAATAGAATTCGAACACGGAGGCACAGAGAGTGCCATCGAGATGGAGGCCGAAGAGGCGGGAGAATACGAAGCCGAGATCGAACGCGGCGGCGAGGTAGCCCTCGAACAATTCTGGTTGCAGAAGTCTTTCTGTCCGCAATTCAACATTCGCATGGGTGAGATCATCGTGCCGCTCGGCATGACCAACCAACACCATATGCCCACGGAGTTTTTCACCGTTTATCGCCCCGAAGGAGAAAATACCATCTTTCCCTGCACGTGGCATGAGACCGGCGTCAGCCTTTGGGGTCGCACCCGACAGTGGCGCTACGAAGCACAGTTCTTGGCAGGTCTGGACGCAGATCGCTTTGGCTCCGAGAGTTTCATCCACTACGGTTCAGGGAGTCCCTACGAATTTAAGATTGCCAACAATTACGCCGCTGCGGCGCGCATCGACAATTACAGTCTGCCGGGGCTACGTCTCAGCGTCAGCGGTTACTATGGCACGACGTTCCGCAATTCACTGACCAAGAGTTCCAAATACAAGAATTGTGACGGAGCCTTGTACATCGGTGCCTTCGACTTTCTATACGACAGCCACAACTGGGTCGTACGCGGCAACTTCGATTATGCGCACCTCAACGATGCCGACGAGATCTCAGCCTTCAACATCAACTCATTCCCCTCTAACTATGACGACAATCCCTCGAAGCGCCAAGTCGTAGCGAGTGATGCCCTCTGTACCGGAGTAGAAGCCGGCTATGATTTCTTTGCGCTCTGCCGCAAACTGCATGACGATCGACAGAAATTCTACCTTTTCGGACGTTACGAATACTACGATTCCATGTATCGAGGAAGCAAGGCCGACGCCTATCAATGGTGTGGCAAACAGCGCATGGCGCTCGGCGTCAACTACTACCCCATGCCGCAAATTGTCATCAAGGGAGAATATTCTAAACGTTTCTTCAAATCGCAATACAACGATGAGCCCAGTGTCTCGTTGGGCATCGCCTATTGCGGATTTTTCCTCTGATCTTTCAACATAACTTTAATAAATAAACCATTCAAGACAATGAAAACATTCAACACAAAACATCTCTTGGCTTTCGGAGCCTTGGCGCTCTGCACTTGCGGTTGGACAGCGTGCAGCGACGACGATGACGACAACGACAACGCATTGGATCTCACCGAGGCGCTTCAGGCGGCTAACGAACAGTTTGTCGACGCTACGGTGATCCCCACCTATCACGGTCTGTCAGAACACTGCGAAAGCCTGCAAGCTGCCATCGAGGGCTTGGCTAACGGCTCGCTCAACAGCGATGCAGACGTCATTGCTGCCGGCGACGAATGGAAAGTTGCTCGCCAATATTGGGAGTGGAGCGAAGCCTTCCTGTTTGGTGCTGCCTCCAAGTATGGCATCGACCCGCACATTGACACGTGGCCGTTGGATGCCGTCGCATTGGAGAACCTGCTCAACAGCCCCAAGATGATGGCTGATATCGAGAATACTGTTGCCAACCTGAACTCCGGTTTGGTGGGCTTCCACGGTTTGGAATACATCATCTTCCGCCAAGGAGCATCTCGCAGCTATTCAGAGATTCCGACGGACGAATTGCGTTATGCGGCAGCCGTTGCCTCCGATTTGACCCTTTCAGCCTACCGTTTGGAGGCTGCGTGGAGTGGCTTGGACAACATGAGTGCTCAAGCACAGTCCGTATTGGAAGAGGCTGAAGCCGAGCCCGAAGATGACTTCGGAGAGCAGATGCGCCTCTGCGGAAAGGCCGGTTCGGTATGGAAGACGGTGAAGAGCGGTTCAATCCAGATTTTGGAAGGCTGCCGCAACATCGTAGACGAAGTGGCACACTCTAAGATCGGCAAGCCCCACTCCGGCGAGGACATCAACTACATCGAGTCGCCCCACGCCTACAATTCTATTCAGGACTTCTACGACAACATTTGTAGCGTTCGTCACGCCTACTATGGCGGTCTCGAAGCTACCGAAGCCCAACCGGGTTCTATCGCCGCTTGCTTGGCAGCAACCAACCCTGCGGTACATCAGTCGGTCGTTACAGCCCTCAACAGCGCACTGTTGGCCATCAACAGCATGACCCGTCCCTTCGTCCTCCACTACAACAGCTCCGAAGCCAATGTAACGTTGGCCATCGCCGCACTCGAAAAGTTGGACGACGCCCTTCAGGAGGCACAAAACGCCCTCTAATGACCTAAGACTTATATACAGATGAATGATGAACGTAGGGAGCGCTTTCCGCAGTTCATCATTCATCCTCATTTCCGAACTACTATACTTTTCAATACTTTTTTTTACATGAACAAATACCACTATCTACTTTACATCGGACTGACTGCCGGAGTCTGCGTAACCCCGGCTTGTAGCGACGATGACGACGAACCGAGCGACGCCGACAACACCACCACCGAACTGAGCGAAGAATACTATGCCGGAGGCAAGTTGGGCACAGTCTTCAACGCCACCTCTTTCGCTTACGAGCAACCCACGCCGGCTTGCGAGAATCAGGGCATGGCGCAAGCCTTCAAATTCGGAGAATACCTCTTCGAGAAAGATTTCAACCAGAACGCCGAAGGTGCCTTTGCCGGACTTGGTCCCTTGATGGTACGCCGTGGCTGCCTCTATTGTCACCCTGAATACGGGCACGGAAAGCGCCAGACAGAATACCGCGCTGACAAAATGGGCAACGGCTACCTCTTGGTCATCACCGACGACACCGACACCTATCTCTCCTCGCTGACCGGCATGCCGCAGACATTGGCAGTCGAGCCTTTCAAAGCGCCGATCGACGAGAGCAAAATCAAGATCGAATGGTTAGACTACACCGACGAATGGAACAATACCTTCCCCGATGGCACTAAATATTCGCTCATCTATCCCGAAGTAACCATTCCCGCCGACGCCTACTATGTTCCGCTCGAAGTGACCAAGAACGGTGTGACGACACAAGTACCCTTAGAGCAGGTGCGCGTCCGTTTGGAATCGACCATCGGCGTCTATGGCACCGGACTATTGGATGCCATCCCCGAAGACTCCCTCTTGGCACAATGGCAGAAAGAGGCAAGCTACGGCGTCAACCTCAACCCCTCCATGTTCTCTAACGGCACATGGGTCAACTACTATTCCGGTCTGACGGGCAAGAAATATATGCGACGCTACACCTACGCTCTGAGCCGCGGCCCGGTTTTGGACGGCGCCGGCGCCAACGCCATTTGGAACATCACCAATGTGACACGCAGCGATCGCCGTTATCACTACATGACGGCTACTTATGCTCGTACCGCCTCACAAGACCCCGAAGTACAGGCTGACTTCTACAAATACTTCCCCAACGAGAACAAAACCGGCAACGTAGAGCAGGATATCTACAATTACCTCATGGCGCCCAACAAGGACCTTGCCATCGAGATGAGCGACGAAGACTATAAGAACTTCATGATCTGGCACCGCGGTTTGGCGGTTCCCGCCGCTCGCGACTTGGACGATGCCGATGTACAACGTGGCAAGAAGCTCTTCACACAGATCGGTTGTACCTACTGTCACCGACCCTCTTGGACGACGGGCGAGGATCATATCGAAGACCCCAACGGAATGTTTGGCGATGACGATATGCCGCGCTATCCCAACCAGAAGATTTGGCCCTACACCGACATGGTGCAGCACAAACTACACATGGTGAACGACATCCGCACCGGTTGGTGCCGCACTACTCCGCTCTGGGGTCGCGGACTCTCTAAATTGGTAACGGGCGCCGACGACCGTATGCACGACTGTCGCGCACGCGGTGTCTTGGAGGCCATCATGTGGCACGGTGCCCCCGAAAGCGATGCCCGTAGCACCGTCGAAGCGTTCCGTCAGCTCAGCGCCGAAGATCGCGAAGCAGTAATCAAATTCATCGAAGCTATCTAACCCCGACATTGCTCATTTCAACACGTTCATAAACGGTGAAACGAATCACATTTATCCTTCTGATATTCATGGTGGCACTCTTGATGAGTGCCACCATTTTCGAGAAAGTCTACGGTTCTGCCGCAGTAGCTCACTACATCTATGGCACCACATGGTTTGCCCTATTCTGGGCAGTGTTGGCTGTGTGCGCCTTGTGTTACCTCTGTCGGGTGCGACTCTATCGCCGCCCGGTGCTCTTTCTGCTCCACCTCTCCTTTGCGGTCATCCTGCTTGGTGCCGGTGTCACGCACTTCTTCGGACAGTCGGGCACGGTGCATCTGCGTCAGGGTGAAGCGTTGGGGAGCTTTACAGAGGGCGACGAGACCACCAACGACGCCGTACAGCACGACTTTCCGTTCACCGTTACGCTGAACCGTTTCGAATTACAGACCTATCCGGGGACAGCCACCCCGATGGATTATATCAGCACGCTGCGCTTCTCCGACTGTCCGCTCGATATGAAGGTCTCCATGAACCACATTGTGCAACATCAAGGCTACCGATTCTATCAATCGGGCTACGATCCCGATGGCGCCGGCACACAATTAGCGGTGAGCTACGATCCGGTAGGCATCGCACTGACCTATGTCGGCTACGCACTGCTTTTTGTCAGTCTGATCTTCCTATTGGTGGCGCCGCACGAAACGTTTCGCCGAATGCTCTCTGCGGCACGTAGCGAGAAACGGCTCTTCGGCGTGGCGCTTCTGATCTGCGGCACATGGATCGCCGGAGGCATCCCCACGGTAGCCGCGCCGACGCACGAGGGCAAGAACGCCGCTCAGCTTCCGATGCCCAAACACCTACCCAAAACCGCTGCCCAAGAGTTCGGCACCCTGTACGTGCTGTGGAACGGACGTATCTGTCCCCTTCAAACCGTGGCGCGCGACTTCACGACCAAGCTCTACGGTCGGGACACCTATCGCGGTCTGACCGCCGAACAGGTATTCACCGGCTGGTATTTCTTTCCCTCCTCGTGGGGCGAACAACCCATGATCCGCATCAAGAGCGCCGCAGCACGTCGAGTATTGGGCATCTCTTCGCAATATGCGGCGTGGAACGACTACATTGACCCTCAGCGGGGCAACAAGATCGCCGAAGCGCTCGACACACAGTCCGGATTGGAAGAGGCTAACGAAAAGTACAACATCCTCGCGATGCACCTCAGTGGCAGAATGCTCTACATCTACCCTTGTCACCCCGATACGCTACACGCCGAGACGATCCGTTGGTGCTCGCCGGGCGAGAATCTACCGATGACGCTCCCCTCAGATCAGTGGTTCTTCATCCGCAAGTCGATGGATTATGTAGGAGAATTGGTGCAACAACGCGACTACGAGCAGCTGAGTCACACCCTGCAAAAGATCCGCGCCTATCAGGTGCGCGAGGCGGGTGACGCGCTTCCCTCGGAGGGTCGTTTCCGTGCAGAATTGCTCTACAACGACCTGCGGCATACCCGCCCCGTGGCAATGGTACTGCTCACCTTGGGGTTGCTCAGCTTCGGCTTCACCCTCTACAGCCTGCTTCGTGGGATAAAATCGCGCCTCATGACCCGTCTCAGCACCGGGTTGCTCCTCTGCTCCCTGATCTACCTTGCCGTGCTGTTGGCACTGCGTGGGTACGTCAGCGGACACCTCCCCATGACCAACGGCTACGAGACCATGCAGCTCATGTCGTTCTGTAGCTTGGCGCTTACCCTTGGGCTGCATCGGCGCTACGCATTAGCGCTTCCCTTCGGATTCATGCTCGGTGGACTCACCATGTTGGTTTCGATGTTGGGCGAAGCCAATCCGACCATCACTCCCCTCATCCCGGTGTTAGCCTCTCCGCTCCTTTCACTCCACGTGGTGCTCATCATGTTGGCATACAGTTTGCTTGCCTTCACCATGCTGAACGGCGTCACCGCCCTGATTCTGCGACGCGACGATCAGCAGCAGGCCTTGCAGCGGCTCAGCGCCCTGATTCTCTATCCGGCGCTCTGTCTCTTGGCGGCGGGCATCTTCGTGGGAGCTATTTGGGCTAATTGTTCGTGGGGGCGTTATTGGGGCTGGGATCCTAAGGAAGTCTGGGCGTTGATCACACTCTTGCTCTACGCGCTACCGCTGCATCGCACCACTTTCCGCAGCTTCGACCGACCACGCTTTTTCCACGTTTTTCTCGTGCTCGCTTTCCTTTCGGTCTTAATGACCTATTTTGGCGTAAACTTTTTGTTGGGCGGTATGCACAGCTATGCCAACGGCTGATCTTTCGGCTGAATCATACCATCGCAACGACTGCAACACGACGCGACGTTTTCCGAATGCGAAAACGCCGCGTTGCTGTTTTATTTTGGCTTGTTTTACCCCCTTCGCTCCGCTTTGTGCTGTCACACGGTTGGGTAAGTCTCTCCTTTGGCTTTCGTTTTGTCCGACAAACGGGTGTTTTCAGCCTCCTGTTTTGGCGGTATCAATTATTTAGTCTACCTTTGCTCGGTCAGATTACATGAGGGCTTTCGGCTCTCGTTATTATTCTTCAATATGATTGAACAACAAGTAGTTTTTACTAATGATATTTGCAAAGCGCTGAGCGAATTTACTGCAAAGATTCCACATGACCGTCTGTTTATCCTTTTCGATACCACTACGATCCGAAACTGTATGCCCGTCATTGCTCCCTTCATGGATCAATACGAGACCGAACATAACGGACTGAAGATTCAGCCCATCATCATCGAACCGACAGACGTCGCCAAAAATCTCGATTCGCTGACCGAAGTGTGGGAAGCGCTCTCTACCCACGGCGCAACACGCCATTCCCTGATGATCAACGTCGGTGGAGGCATGGTGACGGACTTGGGGGGCTTTGCTGCCGCCACCTTCAAGCGGGGCATCTCGTTCATCAACGTAGCCACCACCCTATTGGGAGCGGTAGACGCCGCAGTGGGTGGAAAGACCGGCATCAACTTCGGCGGGCTCAAAAATGAGATCGGAGCTTTTGCCCCCGCATCGGCGGTGCTGATCAGCACGAAATTCTTCGAGACCTTAGACCGCGAAAATCTGCTTTCCGGTTATGCCGAGATGCTGAAGCACGGTCTACTGAGCCACGCGGAGCATCTACAAGCGCTGTTGAGCTTCGACATCACTGCCCCCGGCAACGCCACTTCCGAACATCTATTAGGACTGTTGGAGACCTCGGTCAATGTGAAGCGCAAAGTGGTGCGTCAAGATCCCTACGAACAGGGACTCCGCAAGGCGCTCAATTTGGGGCACACCTTCGGGCACGCCTTCGAGAGCTTCTGTCTGCGCCGCGAGCGTCCCGTGCTGCACGGTTATGCCGTGGCGTGGGGTCTGGTATGCGAGCTGATCATGAGCCAACAACTCTGCGGCTTCCCCACACAAGTGCTCTACGAGGTGGCGAACTATGTACGCGACAACTACGGAGCCCCCGACATCACGTGCGAGGATTATCCGATACTCTACGAATACATGACGCACGACAAGAAGAATGAAGCGGGCGACATCAATTTCTCCCTGATGCACCACATCGGCAACGTGGCGCTCAATCACACAGCCAACCGCGAGCAGATCGGGACGTGTCTCGACTTGTTCCGCGACTTGATGGGCATCTAACACGAACATTACAAAATCTATGATAAAATCATGAAAAAGTATTTACTGACATTATTTGCAGCAGCCACAGTCAGCAGCCTGTTGGCAATCCCGGCTCGCCGTCAGCGAGTCACAGTGACCGATCCGGACGGAACAACGCACGTCGTACTCTACCTCGCCGACGAATTTGGCGCCACCTATCTCGACGCTATGGGGCAACACCTGCGCCGCGACGCAGAGGGCTATTGGCGTCCGCTGAGCGCGACAGAAGTAGAGATCCAAGAGACCAACGTCCGCCGCATGAAGGCGGCACGCAAACCCGCCTCTTCGTTCCATGCACCCAGCCTCGGCGAGCATCATGTACCGGTGTTATTGGTGCAGTTTCCCGATCTGAAGTTTACAGAGGGCGACAGCATCACCCATTTCGAAGCGATGCTCAACGGAGACAACTACACCTACAACGGAGCGACGGGTAGCGCCAAGAAATACTTCACGGATCAGAGCATGGGACAGTATGTCCCGACGTTCGACATTATCGGTCCCGTGACCGTGAGCCAGCCATACGCTTACTATGGCGGGAACAATAAATCCGGTTCCGACAAACGTCCACAAGAGATGGTCTCCGAGGGGTTGCAGTTGGCGATTCGAAATAAACTGCTGACCGACGCCTCGCCCTATGACAACGACGGGGACGGCTTTGTAGACTTGGTATTCGTCTTCTACGCCGGGTACAGTGAATCCAGCTATGGCGCCGACGCCGGTGGCGAAGATTATATTTGGGCGCACCAATGGTACACCGCTACACCGATCACGCTGAACGGAATCTCCTTCTCACGCTACTCCTGTTCGTCGGAATTGTGGGGCACAGCATCGGACGCTACCAAGACGTTCGACGGCATCGGCTCGTTTGTCCACGAGACCAGCCACGGCTTGGGACTGCCCGATTTCTACAATACGGGCGACTCGGTCGGCTGCTACGGCATGGATCAGTGGAGCGTTATGGATCAAGGATGCTACAACAACGACGGAATGACGCCCCCCAATTATACCGCTTTCGAGCGCCAATCTTTGGGGTGGCTGACCCCCGACACACTGCCGGCACAAGGCGCCTACACGTTGGAGGATATCGGCAAGAGTAACCACGCCTATGTTTACTACAATCCCTCTAACCCGGACGAGGCATTCTACTTCGAGAACCATCAACCCACCGGGTGGGATGCTTACTGGGGCGGCTATTCCGGATCGCTCCATGGGATGTTGATCACACACCTCGATTACGACGCCATGGTGTGGGAAGATGACGCGGTGAACAACAGCCCGAAACATCAACGCTATACCGTGGTACCCGCCGACGGGGATCTCTATCCCTATGACCGCGTAGTCTCCAACTCGACTTATTACAACTATCTCACCAGTTTCCGCAACGATATTTGGAACGGTACAAACGGGGCGACCTCTTTCAGCGCCCGAACCACCCCGGCAGCCCGCTTCTACACCGGAGACACCGCCACGTTCGTGATGCACGACATCCAAGAGAAGAACGGAGTGATCCAATTCACCGTGGAGTCGGTCCAAGACACCACGGATGAGACCGCATTGGCGCGAGTATCGACCGATGCGGCTGAGACCTCCCGCTATGTGGACATCTACGACCTGAACGGTCGCCGCCTACTGAGCGGTGTGGAGCGCGACGGTTTCATGCAACGCTGTCCGCTGCCCTCCGGCTGCTATCTGCTGTTCGACGGGAAACTGTCGCGACGCATCTTCATCAATCCTCATCAATGACAAGCAATCCACCTCTTGAATTAGCTTACCGGTATGCACAGTTTACCGGTCGAAATATCTTCTTGACAGGCAAGGCGGGAACAGGTAAGACCACCTTCTTGCGCCGCCTGAAAGAGACCACTTACAAACGTATGATCGTCGTCGCTCCCACGGGAGTGGCGGCGATTAACGCAGGTGGGGTTACGATCCACTCTTTCTTTCAGCTGGCGCCCGGTCTGTTCCTGCCCAATCAACACAAAAACGGACGTGAGGGAGGACGGCAGTATGCCTACTCCAAACACAAGATCAACATCCTGCGCTCGATAGACCTGTTGGTGATCGACGAAATCTCGATGGTACGCGCCGATCTGTTGGACGCCATCGACGACGTGTTGCGTCGTTTCCAAGACCGCACCCGCCCCTTCGGTGGCGTGCAACTACTGATGATCGGCGACCTACAACAGTTGGCTCCTGTGACCAAAGACGATGAATGGGAGCTGCTGAAGGATTTCTATCCTACCCCCTACTTCTTCGACAGTTTAGCGTTGAAGCAGACCCACTACACAACGATCGAATTGACGCAAGTGTTCCGTCAGGCGGACGAGGCATTTCTGCGCCTACTGAATCAGGTGCGCGACGGACATCCCGATGCGGAGACGCTCCGCTTGCTCAACGAGCGTTATAACCCCCATTTCACGCCGCACGACGAGGAGGGCTACATCACACTGACGACGCACAATTATCAGGCTCAAGAGTTGAATCAGCAACGTTTGGAGGCACTGCCGGGCAAGGCGGTGCGCTATACCGCCAAGGTGGAGGGAGACTTCCCTAAGATGGCATTCCCCACCGACGAGGAACTGACGCTGAAAGTCGGAGCGCAGGTGATGTTCTGCAAGAATGACCCCTCGATGGAGAAAGCCTACTACAACGGCAAGATCGGACGCATCGTGGAGCTGAATCGCGAGACCGCCGTGGTGGAATGTATCGCACAAGACGGCAAGGGTCGCACCCGCATCACTGTGGGGGCACAGGAGTGGCAGAATACGAAATATGTGACGAATGAACAGACGGGCATCATCACCGAGGAGGTGAGCGGACGTTTTGTCCAGATGCCACTGAAGACGGCGTGGGCAATCACGATCCACAAGAGCCAAGGCTTGACGTTCGACCACGCCATCATCAATGCGGGACGTGCCTTCAGCTACGGACAGGTGTACGTCGCTCTGAGCCGTTGCAGGACGCTGCACGGGTTGGTGCTCAGCACACCGATCACGCCGCAAGCCATCACGACCGATCCGGACGTGCTTCGCTATAATCAATTCATCGAACAGAATCAACCCAACGAGTCAGAGCTCGCCAACGACGAACGCAGCTGTGTGGAGGATCTTTTAAGCTCGATGTTCGACTTCACACCGTTGGAGATGCGTCTGCGCTACTTGGTACGGTTAGCTCAAGAGCATTTGGAGCAATATTATCCCCGATTCACGGCGCTGTTAGAGGAGAAAGCGCTCGCCGTGGAGCATGAACTCAAGGAGGTGGGACTGCGATTCCGCGCCCAGATCCATCAGCTGATGCCCCTCGCCCCCGACTATGAGCACAACGAGAAGCTACAGGAACGGGTAGATAAGGCGGTAGGCTATTATACATGTAAGACCGCCGAGATCTTGGGCGACCTGTTCGTCTCCGGGTTGCCGGAAGTAGGCAATAAGCAGACGGCGGAACAGTTAGCCCGCGAGTTCGAGCTACTGAAGGAGGCTTACGATCTGAAGATGGCTCTCTTCTTGAAATGCGCGCACGGCTTCTCTCTGAAGGATTATTGGGACGCCAAAGCTCAGGTAAAGATGCAGCAAGGAGATGAGAAGCCCACCAAGAAGACAGCGTCGAAGGGTAAAAAGAGTTCGGAATCACTGACAGGCGACATTCCCAATCCCAAGCTCTACGACCGACTGCGTAACTGGCGCAATGAGACTGCCGCAGAGCACGAAGTGCCCCCCTACACGGTGCTCTCAAACAAGGCGTTGTTGGGCATCGTCCGAAGTATGCCCCGCAACGAATCAGAGCTATTGGAGGTGAGCGGCGTGGGCAAAAAGGTAGTTGCCAACTACGGCAAAACGTTGT
>CAZGZL010000048.1:0-14530 GCA_964530595.1 uncultured Prevotellaceae bacterium
AGATACCGCCGTCCAACTGGTCGTCGAAGAGGATGGGCAGATTGTTGGTCTGCTGTTCCTCGGCGTTGTATTGCAACTCGAAGATAGACTCGTTGCTGTTGCCGGGGTTAAACATAGAGAAATAAGAAGCGCGTGAGGGTGAGGAGAGGAATGCCGGAGCCTTGGGGTTTGTGCCCGAAGCATTGATCAACGCGTCACAGTAGTTGATCGCCTCCTGATAGTCTTCGCTCCAGAGACAGACGTCTGCCATCAGCGCATAGAGTGCCCACTTGGTAGCGCGTCCCTTAGTTTCCCACGTTGTGCTGAACGACTCTTTAGCGGCGCCGGTAGCCAACGCTGCGCGAATATCGCTCTTGATCTGAGCCACCACCGTAGCCTCGTTGGTGACGGGGAGGTTGATCTGTATATTATCGTCCTCATAAGCCGTGAGGGGCATTGGGACGTCGCGCCAGTTGCGTACCAGATAGAAATAGCTCAAAGCACGGAGGAAGTAAGCCTCTGTATAATGAGAATTACGTTCCGACTCGGTGTACGTAGCGTCGTTCTCGCAAGCCTCGTCAGCGCGTTGTAGCACTGTGTTGGCGATGTTGATGATCTTATAGAAATTCTCCCAAGTACACAAGGACGTGTTTGAAGCGGTCACTTGATACGTTTGCAAGCGGCTGCCTGAGCGGGAGTAAATAATACCTGCACGCAGTTCGCCGTAAGGGATCAAATAGCTCTCGACCGACGAACGCAGATAATAATAGCCGCCGAAGAGGACGTTTTCCACATCCTGTTGCGTGCGCCAATAGTCGTCGGAGGTCTGGGCATTCTCGGGAGTTACATCCAAGAAGTCCGAACAAGCCGTCCCAGTCGACAGGAGCAATGCCGCGGTCAATATATAGGTTATCTTTTTCATATACGATAGATTTTACGAATAGTGAGGGATGTCCGTCTGTGGTTAGAACGTCAAAGTAATACCTGCGGCGAAGCGGCGGCTACGCGGCGTGGTTGACTCATCTTTAGCCAAGTCGGTCAACTTGCTCGGCAGCGTAACTTCGGGGTCTTGACCCTTATAGCTTGTGAACGTGAAGAGATCGTAGCCCGTCACGAATACGTTGAGACCTGCAGCGTAGAATTTCTCGCAGATCTTCTTCGGCAGCTTATAGCTGAGGGAGAGGGTCTTGAGACGAACAAAAGAACAGTCTTCTACGAAGCGATCGGAACCGAGGTAGTTGAAGCCGTAGTTGTAGAGGGCGCGCGGGATGTCTGTGTCGTCACCCTCGTTACGCCAACGGCGGAGCACTGCCTTAGACTGATTGTCCGTATTGTACATAGCCTCGTTGTTCATACGAGCGCTGTTGATCACCTTCTGACCGAGACGATAGTGGAGGAAGATCGTCAACGCGAAATTCTTCCATGAGATGTTGGCGCCGCCGCCACCCGTGACCATCGGGTTACAGTTACCGATGTAGACGATATCGTTCTCGTCGATCTTACCGTCGTGGTTGATGTCTTCGTACTTAGCATCGCCCGGATAGCACGTATAGGTGCCGTTTTTCATCACCAAGGCATCGCCGTTCAAGTCGCGCATGATGTTGCCATCCTCGTCGCGAGCGTAGGTGTCTTCCGTATTCTGGTAAACGCCCTTATAGCGATAGCCGAAGAAGGAGCCCGAAGGTGTTCCTTCAACCAACTTCATGGCGTAGTTACCGTTCTTCATCGTGTACTGATCGGTTGCCAAGTTGTCCGGCAATTCCTCGATCTTGTTCTCATTGCGGTTGATGTTGAAGTTGACCGCAACGCGCCAATCCTTGTTCTTGAATACTTCGTAGTCGATACGATACTCCCAACCGGTATTAGACATTTCGCCGGAGTTGGTGTAGGCAATCGAGGAGAAGCTTGAGACATTCGACACCTTCACAGACTTCTGTAACAAGTCTTTCGTGTACTTGCGATACCAGTCGAAGGTCATCGTCAATTTGTTGTTCATGAAGCCGAGATCGGTACCGAAGTCGAGTTCCTCGGTAGTTTCCCACTTCAGTTTATTCAGCTGCATAGCGTTCGGCACGACCGGAGTCACTGTTCCATACTTGTCGGTGAGGGCGGTATAAGTACCCACGTAAGGCGAGGTGCCGCTCGGCGCCTGACCGGACTGACCCCAGCTACCGCGGAGCTTGGCTTGCGACAGCCATTCATATTTCTCTGCTATCGACTCAATCTCCGTGAAGTTGATGGCACCACCATAAGATTGGAAGAGACCCCAACGATTGTCCTTGCCGAGGGCTGAATTACCTTCGTAGTTGGCGGTGGCGTTGACGGTCAACCAGTGGTGGAATGTATAGTTGAGGTTGCCGATCAAAGACAATGTGCGGGCGTCAGAGGTACCTGAGTTCACAGATCCGTTATAGATCGTTCCGCCCGTTGTCGGGTCGGACATTCCTTGCGTAGCTGTTCCGTAGACAGAGCTTGCGTAAGTTGAACCTGTAGATTGTGACGTACGCCAGAGGGCAGCAGCTACCAACTGGTGCTCTGAATCTTTCCAATTCTTGTTGAGCATAAGTTTCGTCTCCGACTGCAAAGAGAGGTTGTTGGAGTAACCGTCATAGCTGAAGTTGTTCCATTCGCTCTCGATGTTGACACCGGTAGCCTCCTGTGGAATGAAGCGGCGCGTCTTCACCGTCTTGAACTTCATAGAGACATAGCCCGTGTACGTAAGCATCGGGGCATCGTTCTCATCCAAGAGGATGCGGTAGGTGGGGCGGAAAGTGATCTTTTCCTCCTTAGTATTCACGCGGCTGTAGCTGTCGTTGACGGCTACGATCGGGTGATAGTTCGAACCCGTACGGTTGGACTTGTTGCCTGAGAATGCCCCCTGAAATTCGTTGGCATCCTGATAGGTGAAGTAAATGTCTGTAGCCTGCTTGGTCTCGTCGTCAATGTAATACGGACTCTTGTTCGGCATCTTGCGCTGCGCCTCTGTACGTACCGAAGAACTGGTGAAGAAGCCTTCGTTGTTCTCGGTATCGGAATATGTAAATTCGGCAGCCACGTTGAGGCGGTTTGAGAAGTTATAACCGATGTTCAACGTAGAGGTCAGACGGCTCATGCCATAGCCCTTGGTCGTACCGTCTTCTGTCGTATAACCTAAAGAGAAACGGTAAGTAGCCTTTTCACCACCGCCCGACATAGAGAAGTTGTTATCGGTGGTCACGGCATTCTGTACGATGGAGCCAAGCCAGTCGGTGTTGGCATTATATTCGTCGAAATAGCTCCAATCCGGTTCGTAGCCGATGGCATACGACTTGCGATCGAAGAGCTGTTCCAGCAGAGAGGTATTGGATGCCAAGCCACGGGCATTTGCCGTGTTCCAGATGGCGTCCTGCATATAGGCGGTATATTCGTTGCCCTCCAACATCGGGATGGCGTCCGGTTCGATCTTCACCGTTGTTTTGTTCGAGAAGATGAACTTCGGTTTGCCGCGCGCACCCTTCTTGGTTGTGATCAAGAGCACACCGTTGGCACCCTTAGTACCGTAGAGGGCGGTAGATGCGGCATCCTTCAACACCTCGATATTTTCGATATCGTTCGGGTTGAGCGAAAGCATGTCGGCGAAGTCGTCTGTATTCGCCGTAGCGAAGTCGAAGTCATCGCTGATATCTGTATTGTAGGGCACGCCGTTCACCACGATCAACGGGTCGGAGTTCGAGTTCAACGTAGCGGCACCACGGATGCGGATAGAACCTTTGGCACCCGGGTCACCGCCGGCAAGGATATCTACACCTGCCAACTGACCCTGCAATGCCTCTTCGATCGAGGTGACAGGCACAGTCTCCATCACCTGTTCCATCTTGATCGCTTGGCTTGCACCGGTGAACTGTTTGGATGAAATACCGAGGTCAGACTTTGAGACACGTTCGGTAGCCACGACCACCTCCTGAATCTGTTTTGAGTCTTCGCTCATCGTGACGTCTTGCGTCTTCTGTCCCGTATAGGGCAAACGTTGTGTTGACATACCGATAAAAGAATAGACCAACGTCAATTTATTACCGGCAGGCACCTTGAGCGAATAACTACCGCTCAAGTCTGTAATCGTACCTGTCAAAACACGATTCTGCTCATTGACTATAGAAATATTTACGCCCGCGCACGGCTCTTTGGATGAGCCGAACAGTTCATACACCGTACCGGTGATGACGCTTTGGGCGAACGCTGACGCGCAGCAGAACAACGCGCACAGCAAAAGTCCGAGTTTGAATGATATGCTTCTCATTATAATTGGATTATCCTTGGTGAAAATTCACGTTTACACATCGGGATTTAACGGCGACGCAGCGCAACGTTTTGACGTCCCGGCCAAGCGTCCTCGAATACACCGTCTATGAACTGCACGCAACCGTCGTCGAAGACGAAGGGCAGATATTCATATTCAGCGTGGAAATTCACTTTCTGACCGCCTGACACCCAAGCCGTCATCCGGTTGCCCTCATCTTTAATATAGATGGTAGCGCTTGCAGCCGGCGTGACAGAGATGTCGGCGATGCTCGGAATACCGCCGTCGCGTTCAATGTCTTCGCCCCAACCCGGATAGGGATAGTTGCCGCAGGGTGCTGTGCTTTCAGGCAGGAAGTATTCCAACATATAGTGCTGGAAGTCTTCGAGATTTGTACCGTCCTTGATCGAGCAGAGGCTCCAGAACGACGGATCGTCTGCCGAGGTTGCTGCGGTCTGTACATAAGGCATAGTGCCGGCGAGGATGGCGCTCTTGACAGCCTCCGTTGTGGGGACGAGCATCATACAGTTCTCTGTCATGTAGTTCATGCTCTGAGCCTGTTCGTCGATCATCTCGGCGAGCATCAACAGCTGAATGAAGCCTTGGAACAAGGTGCCATCGTCGTTTCGGTGGGCATACATCATCGGCACAAACTTAGCGTAGATGGCATTGTCGTTCGAGCCTTCGAGGAGGAACTTCTGCGCATCGGCATCATATTCGTAGCAATGTCCGTTGCTCCAAGCAGAACCGCGGAATGTCAGCTCGCGGAGCGGAGCGTAAATCGAATCGGCGGTTACGTCCATATTGCCGGCGTAGTGGATCAGGCTATTGTACTTATAGCTGTTCGTGATCTTGCCGTTCTTGACGTACCAATAGAACTTCTTGTCAGACGACATCGTGCGATACACCTTGGGGGTAGCGCTGTTCATCGGCAGCTCTTCCCATCCGTTCTGAAGGCTCACGACGTGCGCGTTGACGAATGCCATCTGTGCCGAAGAGCCGAGATTCGAGGAATTGGTGCTACCGGGTACGCCGTTCTTGATCTTGTCCGTAGCCTCGTCGTACCAAATGTTGTTGGCTTCGAACTGTGCATTGCTCGGATAGAGCATCAAGAACTGTACCGATTCGTCGCTCAACGTCTCGTCCAACTTCGAGGCGGTGAACATCTTCAAGAAGGTGCTATACTTCTTATATTTATATGCGGGACCGGTCACGGAACCGAAGACGGCGGGCGGAGTCAAGATAGACTGACCGTAGAGCACGCCGTTAGAGCACAAGCGACGATTGGCTTGCGGTACGGCGTCTACATCGAACGTGATCGGAGTTTTCGTGATGGCATTAGATACCTTGCCGTTTTCGATCTCTTCGGGGAATGCCAAGTAGTTCATCGAGTTGTTCGAACCGAAGTTGCTACAGATCGAGTTGCTGATCAGATAGTTGATGGCGTCGGCTGAAACGGAGTCGTAAGAGACTTCTGTCGGATAGCCTGTGCCTTCGTCTCCCCAGTAAGAACGATAGAATTCATCGAAAGCCTCGTTGGTCGGGGCAAATACGGAATACGAAATGCTGGACAACGCCGTCACCTGAAGGTAATTGCTGACCGGCCATTCGCTGGCGATGTTGACGAGCGACAAACCGGAAGTGCTCTCGTACAGACGCTGGTAGTAGGTCTTGGTGCCGCCTCCGTATGTGTTGGTCAAATCGTCGTCGATGGCATAATAGTCGTACTTGTCGTACAGTTTCAAGTACTGTGAATACTGTTCATTCTGTTCCAACTCTGTGTGGATCGTCTCCAAGGGGCGGAGTACGCGATCTACCAGATAGAGGTAGCCGTTCTTGGCGGGAATGGCATATTCCGTTACCGCTGCGTTGGCTACATTGAACCCCTCGTCACCCATCCACGGGGTTTCGGGGAAGAAGTAATTGTAGTTGCGAGCTGCGTCGATCAGCTTGGTCTCGAACATGTAGTGCGAGAAGATCGGCAGATAGCGCTCCAAATGGTACACGTCTACCGTGACACCCGTGGTGTCTTTGATGACGTTGGTTTCCGAGAGCAGCACACGATCCGGTTGAACCTGTGTAGGCGCATCCTGACTGTGGGTGCGGAATTTGTGATACAGACCGGCGTAAACCTCTTTCTCCTCCTCTGAGGCGCCATCGCCTTCGGCGGGGCGGAAGTTGCTCAGCTTATCCTTGTCGAAAGAATAGTAGAGCAGGTGGAACCCGATCAATTTCTTTAATTCGTCCAACGGCACATCATCTACCGACTCTGTTCCGTAGTTCTCACTCAGGTAGCTTCGCATCGAAGCGTCATCCGGAGCCATCACGGTCAGGATGCTGCGTCCCGACAAGATGGCAGTGTAGTCGCACCGATCTATCGCTTGAAGGAAGAGGGTATAGTTCCCTCGATCTTGCAGAACTTCGTAGATACTACCTTTCAACCACGAGGGCTCTTCGTAGTAATCTTTCATGTCGTCTTGACAAGAAGTACCTAACAACGGAAGAAGGAGCGCCCACATGAGGCCCTTGCATCTCTCTGGCATTGTTCTCTCCATAGTATGTGTTATGTATTGTGTTTCCGCTAAGAATGATATTGTGTACTAATCATTTTGACAGGACAAAGTTACAGCTCCACGCGAGATTTCCAATTTTTTCATTGAAAAACCTTAAATTTTGTGTCATTAAATGTCGTTTTTGTTTTTTGTCGTCGCTTTAGTGCCTCGCTCATGTCCCGCGATACAATTCGATTTTTAACCCCGCTTCACACAGCTGTATAGATTTGGTTAATTTGTGCAATGATTTGCGCACAACTGTTCAATTTGCAGCTCTATTTCCCCGATTTGCGCATATAAATTGCTTTTGAAAAGCCTTAAAAAGTGTTGCGATGAGATGACTGTAAAATACAATAAGTCCCCACGTGAAATTGTCGTATATTTCGGCTGAATATTCCCAACGCACGGGCAAAATGAAAGCCCCTCCGTGGGGACACGAAGAGGCTATGGAAATAGGAAAAATAAAGCGTTTGTTATTGCTTCAACGCCGATTCGATGGCAAGGGCAATACCTTCGCCACGCAAATTGCGCGCCAAGATCGTTCCGTCGGCTGCGATGAGCATGATGTGCGGAATACCTTGGATGCCGTAGGCTTCGGTGCCGCGTTCGCTGAAGATCACGGGCCACGAAATGCCCAACTCCTGCATGGCACGTTGTGTGTCGCTGAGACGATCCCAAACGGCGATGCCCACGACATTCACCTTGCCGGCATACTGCTGAGCTGCGGCGGCGATGTAGGGGATCTCGGCGCGGCAGGGGCCACACCATGATGCCCAGAAGTCTACCAATGTCGGCTTGCCGCCTCCAACGAGGTCGCTCAACGCCAACGAGTCGCCGATCAGTTCCTTGCCCTCTTGCTGTGCTGCGCGGGCGTTCATGCCGCGCACATCTATATAAGTGGTGCCCGGAGCCGTAGCTTGTTCCGCTTGCTTGGCCTCTAACATCTTCTGGAAGTATTCGCTGCTCTTGATGCGGTCGTTTGCCTCAGCGAGCATAGAGCTCAGTTCGTCGTAGCTCAACGTGTAAGCCATCTCGTGGAACATCATATAGCCCAAGTCGTCGTTGGTGTGACGCAGGTAGACCTCGCGTGCCAAGACCCCTGCCAAGCTGTCGCCATCAATGCTCTCGGGCGCCTCGCGGACAGCGGTAACAAAGGCGGTGTATTCGTCGTTGAGCGGCGTGCCTTCAGCCACGCGGCGGGTCAAGTCGACACGCAATTCGCCCGGCTCCAAGAAGACGAGCACCGAGTGACGTCGATCTGCCACGATGCGCGCCATGGTTGTGGTGGAATCCACCACACCATCGAAGGTGAACGTTCCCTCAGAGATGAGGCTGTCGGTGGCTAAAATTTCTCCGTCAGTGCCGGAAAGGTAGATCGCTTCGAGACCGGGGATGGTGTCACCACCGATCACGCCTGTAATACGATAGGCGTTGGCGGCAGGACGCTCACCGCAGCTCGTCCACGTCAAGCAGACAACGGCAGCGGTTGCCAAAGTTTGAATCCAATGAATCTTTTTCATAAATGTTGTGTGTATAATAATGATTTGAATGAATTGTTCCGAATGTTCAGCAGTCCCACGTGCTATGCAGAGAGGACTCGTTATCAAGGAGATTGAGGGGCAAAAATACAAAATTCCGATGAAATGGAGTGTGGGACACCAAACAATCGAACGATTTTCTCCGATTTCGTTTGGTCTCGAACAGCGGGTTGCTTATCTTTGCGCAACATACATCGTATGATCAGCTGATCTGTAAGGAAATCTGCACGCATGAAAAGTCTTCGACAAATACCTTCAATCTTAACCGGAATCTTGCTTTGCCTCTTTTGTAGCCTTCCGTTCTTCTCGACACCTGTCGTCGGGCAACCTTTCTGTGAGGTGCGCTCGTATGATGAGTTCGACGGATTGTCGCAACGCTTGGTGAAGCAGGTGGTGCAGAGCCCCGATGGAATGCTGTGGTTCGCCACATGGAACGGGTTGAATCGTTACGACGGCTATACCTTTGCTAAGATCCATCCCGCTGCCGATGACGTGGCGCGCCGCTATTCCGAACGCTTCGGCGACCTCAAGCTCAATGCCTCGGGCAACCTTTGGTGCCGCGTGGATCAACGAATTTTGGAATTTGACCTGAAGAGCTACCGATTCTCCGATCTCAGCGCCTCGATCGAAGCCGCTTTGGGGCACCGCATTGAGGTGAGCAATCTCTCTACCACAGCAGAGGGGGAGACGGTCTTGGAATGTGCCGACGGCACCTACATCACCCTCACCGACACGTTGCGTGATGCCCCGTTGCGTCTCTCGTCGGAACGCCCCCCGTTGCATTACCTTACTCCCGGCAACCGCCGCATACACAACTTGCATGACTATACCTATCGGGAGCTTATCTATGCTCACGAGCAAGCCGACGGCAGTCGTTGGATCATCACAACGCATGGCGCCGTCTGTTATGCCCCCTCTGCGGAGGCTCCGTGGCAGCTCGTGACGCAACTTGACGCTCCCGAATCGACCCTATACTACGGCACTACCGACCGCTCCGGCAACGTCTGGCTACGCAGCACCGTCGGGGTTTTCTGTTTGACCCTCGGCACGTTGCCCTACACCTCTTACACTCCGACGCTCCCTTCGCGGGTGCGTTCTCTGCATCATGATCATGCCGGACGCCTCTGGTTGTCGGAGAGTGACGCCAACCTCCTTGCCTGTTTCGATGCCACAGATACGGCGCTCACGACTCCTCGCTACCTCACACCGGAGGGACGATGGACGGAGCACCCCGTCTCGTTCGGTCATGCCGCATACACCTTCGCCTCGCAGTCCGACAGCTCCCTATGGGTGGGCACCAAGCCTGACGGACTTTTTCGCTTGCGTCCGCGGGACGATGGCTATGAGGTGCAGCAGCTACTCCCCGCCGCCGACCCGCATACGCTGAGCGGCGAAGCCATCTACGACCTCCGCTTTGATGGCTATGGTCGACTCTGGATTGCTACTTTAGGAGGCGGCATCGACTGCATCGAGCATCCTGAAGCCGAAACTCCAATCGTCACCCGTCTGAGGGCGTTGCCCACCTATCCGGACGCCGCTCTGCGTGTCCGCCATATCGAACTTGTGGGCGACAGCCTCCTTATGGCTGCTACGACCGGCGGTCTCTTAGTGGCAGCATTGCCGACGCGTGGCGCCTTGCATACCTTTGCCCCCCGCTTAGAGGTGAGCGATCCCGATCGTGCCGAGTCGTTGGGCAACGTTGCGGTCATGGATGTCCTGACCGATCGGCAGGGACGTACCTATGTGGCTACGGAGAGCGATGGGGTAAATGTCTTGCTGCACCGTCCCACGCTGAGCGACACTCCGTGGCGCTTCGGTCATCTGTCTACCAAGGGGCAACCGCTCCCCGATGTAGCCCTCTCTCTCGCGTTGGATGCTGCCGAAGATCATTTGTGGGTGGTGAGCAACAACACGATCTACGACGTAGAGCTCTCCTCCGGCGTCGTCCACACGTGGGGCGCCTCCTTCTGGCACAAGAAGCAGCGCTTCTGTGATGCTCGCCCCTTGCCCCTCACGGCACACCGCCAGTTGGTGGGAACGGAGGAGGGTGCCCTCTTCTTGGAGGGTGGGGGAGTGCCTGCAGCGGCACAATCGTTGCCCCTCTACTTCACCTCCGTTTCGATCCAGAACCGCCCGGATAGTCTGCTTGCCCCTGTGTGCGACACCCTGCTGCTTGCTTCCGACGAACGTAACATCACGTTGCACTTTGCCGCTTTGGACTTTGCTCACACCGACGGACTCACCTATGCCTCCTCCTTGGACGGCGTACACTGGTCTGAGTTGGGCGCTTTCCCCACCATGACGATGCTCGACCTCAAGGCGGGTACACACCAACTGTGGGTGCGTTCCACCGATCGCAGTGGCGCTCCGGCGGACAACGTGCGTCGCTTGACCATCGTCGTTACTCCCACCTTCATGGAGACCCCCTTGGCTCGTTTCCTACTGCTCCTGCTGATCTTGGCATTGTGCATCGGCGCCTATCTGCAAATACGCTATGTTTTGGGCATCAAACGCCAACAACGGGAGACGATGGAGGCGTACCTGCGTCTGCTCAACGCCCCGATTGCCCCCGCCAAGGATGTGACGCCGTCGGCTGATCTATCGGCGTCGGCTGCTACGTCGCAGTCTGCTGAATCGGTCGCAGCGACGGGGCAGAAACGTCCTCTGTCGCCGACCGACGAGCTCTTCATGCAGCAGGTGGCGGAATTTATCCAGCAACAGATGAGCAATGCAGAGGTCAACATCGACGACCTTGCCACCGCTACCGCCTCCAGTCGCAGCGGTCTGAATCGTAAGATGCGTTCGCTGTTCGGTATGACTCCCGCCGAGTTCATCAAGGAGAGCCGTCTCAGTCGTGCCGCCACCTTGCTGAGTAGTACCGATCGTCCGGTCTCCGAGATCGCGTGGGAGTGTGGTTTCGATGATCTCAACTACTTCGGTAAGTGTTTTAAAGCCCGTTTTGAACAGTCCCCAACAGCTTACCGCAAAAACCAAAGCCTATGAACCTGCTATGCCGCATCTATCGTTTCTATCGGGAGGGGTTTCACGCCATGACGTGGGGACGAACCCTTTGGGCGCTGTTGGTGCTGAAACTCTTGGTGCTCTTCTTGATCTTTCGCCTCTGTCTGTTTCGCCCTTATCTGCGTGACTGTGCCGACAAGGGCGCCTATGTCGGCAACGCCCTCATAGAGCGCAAGGGCAAGTGAGACATCTCGAAAAGAAGATATTAACCCCCTTACTATATAATATTATGATTGAACACATCAGCTCTTCGTTAATTGATTGGTCGCGCGCGCAATTTGCGCTCACCGCCATCTATCATTGGCTGTTTGTCCCGCTGACCTTGGGATTGGCGGTCATCATGGCGATCATGGAGACCATCTACTACCGCACCGGACGCGACTACTGGCGCCGCACGGCTCAGTTCTGGATGAAGCTCTTCGGTATCAACTTTGCGGTTGGCGTTGCCACCGGCTTGATCTTGGAATTCGAATTTGGCACCAACTGGAGCAACTATTCGTGGTTTGTGGGCGACATCTTCGGTGCGCCGTTGGCTATCGAGGGTATTGTAGCATTCTTTATGGAGGCTACCTTCTTGGCAGTCATGTTCTTCGGTTGGGATAAGGTTTCGCGCCGGTTCCACTTGACCGCTACATGGCTCACCGGCATCGGCGCGACCCTCTCAGCGTGGTGGATCTTGGTCGCCAACGCATGGATGCAGGTGCCCGTCGGGATGACCTTCAACCCCGAAACGGTGCGCAACGAGATGACCGACTTCTTAGCGGTAGCATGTTCCCCCTTTGCTGTCGTGAAGTTCCTCCACACGGTGACGAGTAGTTGGATGGTCGGCGCCGCCTTCGTCGTGAGTGTGTGCTGCTGGTATCTGATCCGTCAACGACATCGGCAGATGGCGCTTTCCGCAATGAAGATCGCCGCTTGCGTTGGGCTGATTGGCGCCCTGATTACTGCCCTTACGGGCGATAATTCTGCCTATCAGGTGGCACAGCGTCAGCCCATGAAGTTGGCAGCAATGGAGGGGTTGTATGACGGCGGTACCGAGATGGGACTCACCGTGATCGGCGTGGTCAACCCCCTCAAGGAACATTACAACGACTCCGAGCCGGCAGTGCTCTACGAGTGGAAGATGCCTTACTTCCTCTCGCTGCTCGCCACCCATACACCGGACGGTTATGTGCCGGGGGTGCGCAACCTCTTGGAGGGAGGCTACCTCTTGCCGGATGGGACGAGAGCCCTCTCTGCACGGCAAAAGATGATCGCCGGACGGCGTGCTATCGAAGCCTTGGAGGACTTCCGTTGGGCGCAGCAGGAGGGAGACGCCGAGGGTGAAGCCGAAGCCCGCGCCCTCTTGGAACAGAATATGCCCTACTTCGGCTATGGATTCTTGGACGATGAGGAGGAATTGGTACCCAATGTCGCGCTGAACTTCTATGCCTTTCGCGTGATGGTAGGCTTGGGTTGCTACTTCATCTTGTTCTATGCCCTGTTGCTCTTCTGGCTCTTCCGCCGCGACGTGACCCGCCACAAGTGGTTGCAGTGGTTGGGCATTCTCTCGATCCCATTGGCTTACTTGGCGAGCCACGCCGGATGGATCGTGGCGGAATGTGGTCGTCAGCCGTGGGCGATTCAAGACCTGATGCCTACCCGCGCCGCCATCTCCGCACTCAGTCCCGGCACGGTGCAGCTCACCTTCTATTGTTTCTTGCTCCTATTTACCGTCCTCTTGGTGGCAGAGATCAGCATCATGGTGCGCGCCATCCGTCAAGGTCCCGAAGAGGAGTCTAACTAAACCGACATTCACACTAAAACCTTTTAACCATGTTCGATTACACATTCCTACAACAATATTGGTGGGCAGTGGTCTCGCTGTTGGGCGCCCTGCTCGTCTTCTTGATGTTCGTTCAAGGGGGCAATACGTTGCTCTTCCGTCAAGGCAAGACGGAGGAGGAGCGGCGGATGATGCTTTGCGCCACAGGTCGCAAGTGGGAGCTGACCTTCACCACGTTGGTGACGTTCGGTGGCGCCTTCTTTGCGGCGTTTCCCCTCTTTTACAGCACCAGCTTCGGCGGCGCTTATTGGTTGTGGATGCTGATACTGTTTAGCTTTGTCTTGCAGGCGGTCTCGTATGAATTCCAGTCTAAGTTAGGCAACCTATTGGGACAGAACACCTACCGCTTCTTCTTGTGGCTGAACGGCGTCGTCGGTCCCTTCTTGTTGGGCGTCGCCGTGGGCACCTTCTTCACCGGTGCCCCGTTTGTGGTCAACAAGGAACAGTTGGGCGATAGCTGGATGCCCGTCATCAGCGCGTGGGGCGGCAGCGCCCACGGATTGGAGGCGTTGGCGGACGGACGTAATTGGTTGCTCGGCTTGGCGGTGCTCTTCTTGGCACGCCTCTTGGGCGCACTCTATTACATCAACCGTCTCGATGCTCCGGCTTTGACGGCACGGCTACGGCGTAATTTGTGGTTTGACGCCCTCCTTTTCCTGCTTACCTTTTTGTCTTTCCTCGCGCTGATTCTACTTGGCGACGGTTACGCGCTCGATCCGCAGAGCGGCAACGTGCAGTTGACACCTTATAAATATGCCCTTAACTTAGCCGAGATGCCTTTGGTGACCGCCCTCTTTGCCCTCGGCGTTGTGGCACTCCTCTACGGACTGATTCGTACGCTACTGCGCCCCGACTATCGGTACGGCATCTTCCCCGTTGGTATAGGAACGGTATGCGCAGTTTGGGCGCTCCTGCTCACTGTGGGCTATCACGACACTGCCTACTATCCTTCGACCCTCGACTTGCAGAGCTCGCTGACACTGAGCAACAGCAGTTCCAGCGAATTTACCCTACGCACTATGGCGTATGTCTCGCTTCTTGTTCCATTCGTTGTGGCGTACATAGCCTACGTATGGCATGCCTTGGAAAGCAGTCGCATCGACGGTGATGAAGTGCGCGAATCTTAAGCACTCAACGCTCGGAGCCTATCTGAAAGCTCCGGGCGTTTTACTGAGCTAAATATTGCTCAGACGCTAAAAGGAATAGACGAATGATTAAAAACTCCAATTTCACCCACTAAAACGGTTAATAATTCCCTAAAAAACAACGGAAAAGTTTGCATTGCCCGAAAAAGCTATACCTTTGCACCAGATAATTAAAACAAAAATAATGTAGCCGC
>CAZGZL010000049.1:0-14452 GCA_964530595.1 uncultured Prevotellaceae bacterium
CTATAACCTTCTGATCCGTAGTCAGATGCTCTATTCAGTTAAGCTATGGAGCCGTTCCGCATTCAAAGAGCGCTTGTGGCGTCGTTCCTTGTTTGCGGGTGCAAAGATAGCGGTCGGATCAAGGTTTGCCAAATGTTTTCGCGAAATTTTTCCGTTTTATTTGTTTTTTCTCCGTTTTACGAGGGTATATGACGAATTTCTGCTTTGTTCGGGTGACAATATTATCCTCCAAAAGCCTATATAGAGCCCTCGTACTGCGGAATGGGGTAAAATTGATACTTTTGCGCGAAAGAATTTCCCTTTTGCGTGAAGTAGCATACGAATCATTGAAATCTTTCTTATCTTTGCCGCATAACGATCGCGCGTAATCTTTTTATCGGTGCGCGCCTCAAAAATTAGCGAACCATGGGAGAACAACCTCTTTATATCCAAAACATCGACATCCAAGCCATGTGGGGCAATACCGCGTTGTCGTGGCACGGTTTGGATCCGAAGATCAACATCGTGGTGGGACAAAACGGTTTCGGCAAGACCACAATGCTCAATCTGATCCGCAGCGTACTGACGAAGGACGATAAAGCGCTCAAACAGATGAAAGCGCGCATCCGCATTCAGACGACACGGGGTGAGATGTATTTTGACGGCAAACAAGTGATCCACAACCCGGCGTTCGGCGGCTATGAGGGGACAACGTGTTTTCACTACGTTAATACCTTCGACGTGCCCGCGTCGAAGAAAAGCACGTGGTCGCAGTTAGGAATCTCGCTCGACTCCGTACTCTACCAGCGTTCGGACAGCGTTTACTCTTTCTCCGACTACCGTCTGAAAATGCTTTCAGATCTCAAAGCGGCTGTAAAGATTCAGGAGCGCATCGACAAATTTTTCGAGATGATCAACGTGCTCTTCGCCTCAACGGGCAAAACCATTTTTATCGACTCGCGCAACCGCATCGCTTTTCACAAGGGTGATGTTGTGATCGAAGTGGAGCAACTCAGCGCCGGAGAGAAACAAATTCTTCTACTCCTCTTCACCCTCTTCCTAATGGAAGATCGTCCGAACGTTCTGCTGTTGGACGAGCCGGAAATCTCGCTGCACATAGAATGGCAAGATCGGCTGATCGCCCTAATGCACGAACTTAACCCCAACTGCCAGATCATCATGACCACCCACTCGCCCAACATATTCGCCGACGGTTGGGAAGATAAGTTGGTCTTCATCGGCGACCTCGTGCTACGCTCCTGATCGACAGATCTGCTACCGCAACCGACCTAATTCACCCTTAAACAGTCCGTCTTTATGAACACAGCTTACGATCCGGAAAAATATCGTTTCTACGAGATGGCGGCAAAACGCTTTAAGGCTGAACTACGCCTTTACGGAGCCACCGCAGCGGTGCACTTAGAAAATAAGAACGACGAAGTATTTTGGGGCAAGGTGTTGCGACATGCACATCCCGGAGCAAAGTTCCGCTTCATTGCCGGCTCTCGCAATCAGAATGGCAACATGACGAGCGGCTGTACGCAGTGTCTGCAATACCGACCGTTCCTCTGCCGTGAATTCCTGATCGCCATCGACTCGGATTATCGTTACCTGAACGAAGAGCCCGATATAAACGCCCTCCACTACATCTTACAGACCTATACCTATTCTTTTGAGAATCATTTCTGCCATGCAGAGAATGCCAACCGTGCGCTACAAATAGCCTGCGGCGCCGAAGAATCGCTACGAGACAAGTTCGACTTTGAGCGCTTTCTGTCAGAATACAGTCGGCTGGTCTATCCCTTGTTAGTATGGCAGCTCTATTTGGAACAAATCAATCCCGATGTGTTTCCGAAACATGTTTTTCATCGTATGCTGTCACTCCCGTTAGGGGCACGCTCGTTGGAGAACCACGGAGCGGCTATCTTACAGGTTTTGCGCGACCGCGCCGCGAAAATGATACGCCACTTTAAGCGCCTCTATCCGGACGCCGACTACACATGGTTTGAGGCTCGTTGCAATGCGTTGGGGGTGCGCCATGACAACGCCTACCTTTTTGTCCGCGGACATCAGCTGTACGACTGTGTTTGTTTGCTCGGACGTAAATTTGTGAGTCACTATCGCAAAGATCATTCCGAAACATCGCCGCTCCCCTCGTTCGAGGCTGCCCTCACCTCTCACCTCTCATTAGGTGCCTACGAGGAGATTCGCAAGGTGGAAGAAGACATCCACACGGTGTTTGGGGATTGAAAAATACAAACTTTTAGAGGAGAAACAAAAAGTTCCGACTTTCGCAAGTCAGAACTTGGTAATTGTGTTATTCTTCGTCGAAAATTTAAGATTATAAAGATGGTTTTACAAGTTAGTTTTGCTAAATGCAGTGCAAAGATAGGGTAAAACTTTTCTTTAATCAAATTTCCGTGCCGCAAAATCAACAAAAGCTGTTGCACAACACATGATAGTGCGTCAAGCATCTATGATTTCCGATCCGATTTACAATATTTCAGACATCGGTTTTCAGTTTTCCAAGCAGTGATTTGTCGGTTTGCGCAATAACAGCTTTCTTTGCACCGTCACATCGGTACCCAAACGTGCCCCAACAGTAAAACATTATGGCAAAAGAAATCGAACGGAAGTTTCTTGTCAACTCCGACCAATACCGCACATTAGCACGCGGTGTTCACTATCACCAAGGATATATTCCCACCGTGAGCGGCGTAACGGTGCGTGTCCGTATCGCCGGAGACCATGCTTTCGTGACCTTAAAGTCCAAAGCGAAAGGATTCAGCCGCGACGAATACGAATATGAGATACCAAAGACCGATGCCGAGGAAATGCTCTCTCGACTCTGCGCCCACCCGACGATCGAGAAGTATCGCTATGTTATTCTCGCCCAAGAGCCCGGTCTCAAGTGGGAAATCGACGAATTCTTGGGCGACAACGCTGGGCTCGTGGTGGCAGAGATCGAAGTGCCAAACGAAGACACCACCTTCACACGTCCCTCTTGGGTGGGCGAGGAGGTCACTGGCGACCATCGCTATTACAATTCAGCGCTCTGTGTGAAGCCGTTCAAAGATTGGTAAACATCGTGACAACGACACCCTTCCCTACCCAATGCAGATAATCGCAGCCACGCAGATGAGGGCAACAACCCAGTATGCCGGACGGCGCCGATGATAGCCCGCCCAATAAAGAAGCAGAGCAAGATAGCTCAATAGGACAGCTGTGGCAGAAGGATTCCACCGAACGTCACCGAAAAGCATTAGATCCAAACGGTTGAGGTGGTCTGCGACGAATAGGATCCACCGCGAGGCGAGGTCGATACACAACCAACAGCAGTGAGCTACCCAGAGCCCGCCGACGCACGTCGGGAAGAATAGGTACAGCGCGTGCATCAGCAGCAAGAGAATCAGTAGGGCAAGAAATGCCCCCATAAAGGGAAGCACCAACAGACAGTGCAGAAAGCCAAAAACCGTAAGATGATGAAAGTAATGAAGCGATAGCGGCATCATGAGCAACTGAATGTTCAGCGCCACCAAAAGTAGCTGTCCGACACGACGCCGCAAGGTGCAAAAGCGTGTGTACGCAGCCTCTGCCCATGCACCGTGTTGTGCCCCCAACATTCGAGCGTGTCGCTCCACTTCGCGATTCTCCACCTCATAGTTAGGTTGTGGCGTGCCAAGCAGAATGGTCACCGCCAAAAAGCTGAGCTGAAAAGAAACGTTGAAGAGTAGCCGAGTATTGACCATGAGCATCAACAATGCGACGAGCGTACAGTTGCGTGCGTTGTCGTGCACGGACTGTGTATGCTGTGCCCCAAACAGCAGGGTGAGGATCAGCAAGGCACGGACAGCCGACGGTGGCGCACCGATGAGGAAGACATAGGGATAGAGTGCCACCAACGCAAGCAGGCGCACCCATCGGCGTCCAACCAAGAACCGCAAAAGATAGAA
Source organism: uncultured Prevotellaceae bacterium (assembly GCA_964530595.1). Lineage (GTDB taxonomy): Bacteria > Bacteroidota > Bacteroidia > Bacteroidales > UBA3663 > Liminaster. The sequence continues at coordinate 3,933 of CAZGZL010000049.1, forward strand.
TACCCCATAAACGAACCCATAGATAAGGGCTAAATGAAGTCCGGAGACTGCCATGAGATGCCCCATACCGGCGTTACCGAAGTTTTGCCGCATCGCATAGGAGAGTGCACCACGATCCCCTAAGAGCATACTCTGAATAAGAGCGTGCTGTTCGCTCGTCGGTGAATAGCTGTCGAAACAGTGCATGCACCAAGCCCGAAATGGCTCCGTCCACTCCGCGGTCGGCATCTGAGGCGGCGCAGCATGATCTGACAACGCCTTGATGAAAGCGACACCCGCAACGAGCAGAAGCAGTGAGAGGGCACGCCCCGTCGAGGCACTACGAGATGAGCGTCGTGCAGCGCCGATGCGCAAGAGACAAAAAAGGAGATACCCCATGAGCAAACAGCCAAATGCCGTCTGCATCAACAGGGTGGAGAGATCGTGCTGCGGATGACAAGACGCGAAACGGGTGCAGCAGACGATCAAACCTTCGGACAAAAGAATGCCCGCGATCCAAGCGATTAAATAAGCAAGGATCGCGGGCAAACTATAATTAGAGTTGCTTGAGGTCATGTATTGTAGCGATGGGATCGGCGCTACCGAAGACGGCATTGCCTGCCACCAAGATATCGGCGCCGGCAGCCCTAAGCAATGGTGCCGTAGTGAGGTTGACGCCGCCGTCCACTTGAATCAGTGTGTGCAGAGCTCGCCGATCTATCAATTCGCGAAGACGACGTACCTTGTCGAGTGATGCAGGGATAAATTTCTGTCCTCCGAAGCCGGGGTTCACAGACATAACAAGTACCAGATCGAGATCAGCCAATAGATCTTCCACCATGACCAACGGCGTTGCTGGATTGAGGGCAACGCCGGCTTGCATCCCCGCTTCGCGGATCTGCTGTACCGTGCGGTGCAGATTAGGGCAGACTTCCTGATGGACGGTCAGCATTCGCACTCCGTGGGCGCGCATCGGCTCAATCCACTGTTCGGGATGCACCACCATGAGGTGCGCGTCGATAGGCTTTTGAGTCATTCGTTGCAACGCAGCCAAAATGGGGAAACCGAAGGAGATGTTTGGCACAAAGGAGCCATCCATCATGTCGAAATGGAGCCAATCGGCTTCGCTGCGATTGATCATGTCAATATCTGCCTCCAAATGAGCGAAATTGGCAGAGAGTATGGATGGAGCAATCTGAATCATATACGTGAAGTGTTTTGTTTTTGTTCTGTGACAGGATTACGCATCGCGCGAAAAATCAGCCAACCTCCGATCATGATGAAGGGCAGACTGAGCAGTTGTCCCATATTGAGGAGCATTCCCTCTTCGAAAGCCTCTTGAACGTTCTTGACAAACTCGATCAAGAAGCGTGTGGCAAAAATACCAATCAGAAAAACGCCAAACAAAAGCCCGGAGCGGCGCGGAGAATCGGTGCGTCGATAGAGCCAGAGCAAGAAGAGGAAAGTAAGCACATAGGCAGTAGCCTCGTAGAGCTGCGTGGGGTGCGAGGGGGCGGTAAAGATCGGTTCTGCACCTCGTTGCCAAGCGTGAATATTTTCGATGAATCGGAAGCCCCAAGGCAAAGCGGTAGCGTGACCAAAGATTTCGTGATTGAACAAGTTACCGATACGAATCAACGCCGCAACAGGAGCAACGGCAATCGATAGGCGATCAAGGATCCACAACTTGCCCAAGTGGTCTCGATGAGCGTAGATGAGCACCGCAGAAATGACGCCGATGGTTCCGCCGTGACTGGCGAGTCCCCCTTTCCACGTCTTGAGGATCTCCACGGGATTCGCAAGATAATAGTCCGGATCGTAGAAAAGGCAGTGACCGAGACGTGCTCCGATCAAGGTACCCAAGAAACAATAGACGAACAGAGTGTAGACGCGCTCCGGATTCAGTCCCTCACGTCGATAGATCCATTCCATGATTTTGATACCTAAAGCGAAGCCGATGATGAACATCAGCGGATACCACCGCAGCTGAAAAGTGGTAAATCCGAGAGGAATGTTGACAAGGACAGGATCCGCTGTCCATGTTACAATGTCGAATGGCAACATAATATTATAATGACAATTTTAAGGTTCTCCATGGCGTTTTAAGGGCAAAACGTCACTTCGAGCGATGCGAAGATAGGTCAAATAGTCTGAAAAACAAATTTTTGAAAAAATAAAGCGCTTTTGTTTGCCGTTTTGTGAGGCTACCGCTATCTTTGCTCGGCAATGCCATTTTGAAAAGATCCTTTTCATATCCGACAGGATCTGCTCAGAACGGCTGCACGAATTATCCGATTAGAACCACCCCTTAAATAATTACCCCGTGGAAAAGAAAGTTATCATCAGCCTCGGCCGCCAATTCGGTAGCGGAGGACGTAGCCTCGGCAAGAAGTTAGCCGAGAAACTGAATATTGCCTACTTCGATCGTGAATTGATGGACGAGATCGCCAAGAATAGCGGTATGGATTTGGAATATATCAACAAGAACGACGAGCAAGCTCCCGGTTTCTTCGATTATGCTTTGATCGGTCGCTTTGGTGCGACACGTTTGTTCGGATCCAGCCAAAATTTCGTCATTCTCTCTGACACGATTCGGAAAATCGCCGCCGAGAAGTCTTGTCTGATTGTGGGCAGAACGGCAGACTACATTCTGCGTAACGAGCCCAATTTGGTCAAAATTTTTGTGCACGCCCCACACACTTATCGCATTAAGAACGTGGCACGACGCTTGGGCATCACTCCCGAAGAGGCAGAGAACATCATCGTCCGCAACGATAAGGAACGTGCACGCTTCTACGACTTTTTCACCGACAAGACATGGGGCGAAGCTGCCTCTTACGATTTGTGTGTAGACATCTCGAAGTTGGGTGAAGACGGTACCGTCGAATTTCTGACCGATTACGTGAAGCTACGCATGAACCGTTTTGATTAATTATGGAACAACAAGCTATCTCACTCAGAGAATTAAATGAACAAGTGTCGAATGTGGTGCAAACTACATTCGACACTGCTGTTTGGATCACAGCCGAAGTGAGCGAGGCGCGTGTCGCAGCCAACGGTCATTGCTACTTGGAATTCATCGAAAAGAGCGACCGTACGCAGAACGTCGTAGCACGCGCCCGCGCCGTGATTTGGAGCAACCGTTGGTGGCTGTTGGGCGAAGCCTTTCGGCAGGCTACCGGTCAGGCGTTGTCGCCCGGCATGAAAATCATGGTACAGGTGCGTGTGACCATGCATGCGGCATACGGCTATTGTTTGGACGTGCAAGACTTGGATCCGAACTATACTTTGGGCGAGATGGCTCGGCGACGGATGGAAATCCTGAACCGACTGACGGAAGAAGGGATCATGGAGATGAATCGCGAGCTTCCGCTCCCCCGCCTGACCCAACGCTTGGCGGTGATCTCGGCAGCGGGCGCCGCAGGCTATGGTGACTTCTGTCACCAATTAGAGCACAACGAGGGGGGATTTCACTTCTATACCCATCTCTTTCCTGCCGCTATGCAGGGAACACGCACGGAACCCGAAATCATTGCGGCATTGGAACGCATCTATCAGCACGCAGAACTTTTTGACGCCGTGGTCATCATCCGCGGTGGTGGCGCAACAGCCGATCTGGCAAGTTTCGACTCTTACGAGTTGGCTGCAAATTGCGCTCAATTTCCATTACCAATTTTGGTCGGTATCGGGCACGAAAGGGATTCGACGGTGCTCGACGCCGTAGCACACACATCACTGAAGACGCCGACTGCGGTTGCCTCATTTTTGATCGAGAGGATGAATGATGAGGCAGCATTAGTACAGCAGCTACAAGCAGAGCTGTTGGAACGAGTGCAAGAGATGCGCCGCCACGAACAGGAGCGTCTGCGCATGGCATCGCTCCGTCTGCAACAGACGCGCCTGACCTTGCAACAGCAACTGAACCGTTTGGCGATGATCCGAGAACGAATGACGCTGACACTACGCCAACGGACGACGCAAGAGCAACAAAAGTTGAAATTCATCGCGCAGAGCGTTCAGTGGGCAGATCCCGCGAATATCTTGCGCCGCGGGTTCAGCATTACACGGTTGAACGGTCACGCCGTGATTGACCCGTCGGAAATCAAAAAGGGCGACCGAGTAATTACTCAAGTCGCCCAAGGGAGCTTCGAAAGTGTGATTACCGACGCGGAGATCAGTTCCCGTAAGGAGTTTTGATCACCACATGGCTGGTGTATCCATCTGTGCGTTCCACGCAGAGATGCACGGGGATGCGCTCGCGTAGCTTCGCGACGTGGCTAATGATGCCAATTTGCCTTCCGCCGCCGTCGGAATGTAGCCGTTCAAGGACGTCAAGAGATTTATCCAAATAGCTTTCTGAAAGCGAGCCGAATCCCTCATCAATAAAGAGGGATTGGATGCGCAGCCCGTTGTCATTCAATTCAGACAACGCCAAGCTGAGCGCCAAGCTGAGAATGAACGTCTCTCCTCCGCTTACGCCATTAACGACGCGGATCTCTCCCCCATTGTCTAAATCGCGCACCAAGATGATCAAGCTGCCCGGCTGACAAAGCAATTCATAACGCGGACAGAGATACTTGAGGATGCCGTTGGTGTGTTCCAAAAGCAACTGCAACGTCCACGACTGAGCAATGCTGCGGAACTTATCGCCATCGTTACTTCCGAACCATTCATCCAAACTATTCCAGCGCTGATATTCTGCACGCAATTTCTGGACTTCGGCAAGCAATCCGCCCTGCTTGATACGTTGTTCTTCGTCCTGCTTCAGACGATAAGAGCAGGCATAGAACCGCTCTTCTGCCACCTTCTGCTGTGCACGTCCGTAAGAAATTTGCGCTTCGATGGTGCCCTCCGGAGCACGTTCGTGCAACAGTTGTGCGAGGGCATCGAGCTGTTCCTGTCGGAGCGTAAGCGCCTCTTGCTGACGCTCTGCGGTCTCATAATTCTGCTGCAACATCGTCCACTGCTGCGCCCGTAGCTCTACATAACGATGAAAGTCTGCCGGCTGTTGCCGCCATTGGGTGCGCCATTGGGGTTCGGCGATGAGGGCATCTAATGCAGCCAACTGTTGTTCGAGCTGTACAGTGTATTGCTGTTGATGTTGTGATGAGGATTCAATTTCGTTTTGTAATAGTTCGCAACGCTTCACCGCCTCGGCATGACGTGCCGTCAGCTGTGTGCCGCGCTGTGTCCATTGTAGCAAGAGTGCATCGGCCTCCTGACATCGCTTATCCAAGGCTTCAGCCTCTTGGAGCTGCTGTTTCAAGGCGGTCAGTTGTTGGCGGGTTGCCTCCACTGTGGCATTCAGTACTTCCGGCTGATCGCTCGGCAACTGCAAGGCTCGAAAACGTTTCATGGTCTCCTGCTGACGCTGTTGCGCCGCCGTCCATGTGCGCAGGGCTCGTTCGCGCTGCTGTTGGCGATCGGCTTGCTGCTGTTGGAGTGAGGCAACCTCTGCCGAGGCCTTAGTCCACGCCTGATGTGCTGCGGCGCGATGCGCCTCCGCTTGGGCGATCAGTTGGCTCAGCACCTCGTCCGAGGGCAACAGATGCTCCCGATTACCACAGACGGGGCAAGGCTCTCCGGGCTTCAGCTGTGCGCGGCACGAACGTACCCAATCGGTCATGGTGTTGGCTTGCGAACGGTAGAGGCGATCTGCCTCCGTATAACGTTCATGGCTGGCTATCTCCGCACCCTTAGCCTGTTGCAGACGGGCAGGAAGGGCAGAGAGTTGTTCCTCCAACAGTTGCACCTGCTGACGCTGTTCTGCGCTCTGTGCAGCGAGCTGAGCCAACGATTGTAAGAGCTGAATACCCTCCGAAATGGTTTTATAGCGCTGATAATAGGCTTCTTGTTGCTTCAGGAGTTGTTCGCGGTGCAAAGCCTCCAACGAGCGACGCAACTGAGTACGGTGCTCCTCTGCCCTCTTTCGTTCTGCCTCGTTCTGCTGTACTGCACGTTGCATATCCAAGCAATTTTGAGAGAGCATCGGCAACTGTTCTTGTTTTTTCCGGCGAGAGAGCTCCTCCGTCTGTTGTTGCTGTACGAGGTTTTCCGCTTGCTTCAGTCCACTAAGGATGTTTTGGCTCTGCTCCGCCATGCGTTGCAGGGCGCTCCCCTCCTCCATCCGACGTTGTAGGGTAGCGCGTTGTGCGGCTACTTTTTCATTCCATTGGCGCAAGGCGGCTGGATCCAAGCGACCGAGGTCCCACTCCTCGCGCGACACCCCTAAGGGTTGTAACAATGCGGCGACAGACTCCTCCTGTTGCGCGAGGCGGTCGTACTGTGTCCACACCTGCGCCCATTGCGCTCCGACGGCTTGATACTGTTGCATTTCGGCAGAGAGAGCGGTGCGTTCCTCGTCAGTCAGCAGCTGAACGGTGCCCAAACGCAGCTCTGCGTCCTCTTGGGCGCGTTTAGCACTCAAGGTGTGCTCGTGCAGACGGACGGATATTTGGGTATAGATGTCATTGCCTACCAACTTTTCGAGGATATCGCTCTTCTCTTTTTTCTGCGCCCGCAAGAACTCCGAGAATTGGTTTTGAGGCAACAGTACCGTCTTGGTAAACTGTTCGTAGGTCAACCCCAAGATTTGAGGGATGACTACAGAACACTCTTTGTGGTTGGTTGCGATAACGGTGCCAGTCGTGAGGTTGTGTAGCTCACGATTCTTGCTTTGGAAGCGTCCGTCCGCCTTTCTGCGGGCGCGCGCAACGCTCCACACCGCTTTGTATCGCGTACCATCGTCGGTCGTGAAAGTCACCTCCGAAAGAGCAAAGGCAGCGCCACGACGCACCATGTTCAGCACACTATTGACCGACATGTCGCTATTGGCGGCATCCAAGGCGTAACGTTCGGAATTTCTACTGTCCGCGTAGCGAGACACTTGGTCGAAGAGGGCAATGGTGATGGCGTCGAGCAAGGTGGTTTTTCCGGCTCCTGTATCGCCGCAAATCAGGAAAATCGGTTCGCCCGACAGCGGACCTTGTTCGAAATCTATGTCGGCTTGGGCAATAGAGGCGAGATTTTCAACCTTTAGGTGAACGATTTTCATAAGCTAAAAGAAATGGGGTTGTTTCGGTATTTGCGTCTATTCCGAGGCATTTTACGGTTCCTAAATTGGAGGCATACGTGTCTCAGGCTTTAAGTTCCTCCAATACTTGTCGAAAGAGTTGTTCCTGTTCGGCAGAAAGGGGAGCGCCGGTCTTTTCTTCGTAATAAACACGTGCCATCGTGAGCGGATCTATGGCGCGCAGCTCGTGCAGGTCGCGTACCCGCAAGGTGGATGCACCGCTCTCGCACTCCGGATAGGTATATTTGATTTCGCAGAAACGGGCTTTCTTATCCGCCAAGACTTGGCGAATACGCTCTTTAAGGTCAGGCAAATGTGCCCCCTCTTGGTAAACGTTGGCTTGCACGTAGGCATCCTCTTCCGCCGGGAAATCGGATAAGGCGGCGAGCACCTTTTCGGCGGGTGCAGGCTGCTCCGGGATGCGGCGAACAGGAATCAATGTAGGATAGTCCAAGCGACGTAAAGTGAGGGAATGGTCCCACGTACCCAAGAGGATTCCATGCGGGTAATTTTCATCGAACGAGACTGGGATCGGAGCACCGGAATAGCAGGCTTTGGGGTGATGTAATATCGTTGGGTTATGAATATGCCCAAGGGCGACATAATCGAACAGATCGGCAAGAGGGGCGATGGCTACCGCCTCTTTGCCCCCTACCCCTTCGTCCCAACCGATGCCGGAGGTAGAGGAGAGGGCGGTAAGATGTGCCATGAGGAAGATCGGCGCGTTGCTATCCCCCCGCATCGCTACGGCACGGGCATGAAGCCGCTGTATGAGTTGCTGTAAGCGTCCGGAATAGTCGTCCGCTACCTCCGGGTCTTCGACATGGGGCAGATTGCCAACATAAGTGTGCGGCAGGGCAACGACATACGCCACAGGGATTCCATGCTGCAAAATGGGGAGAACGTGGCGCGCCTCGTCTACCTGTCCATCGGTCTTGCACAGAGAGCCGACAACAGTGACGTTTAACGCCCGCCACAAGCGATTGGGAGCCTCCAAACGCGAAGCGCTATCATGGTTACCGGCGATGAGCACTATTTGCATTTCCGGACACGCTTCGTGAAGCGAAACAACGGAAGTGTAGTAGAACTCTTGTGCCTCTACGCCGGGCATGGCATTGTCAAAGATGTCGCCCGACACCATGAGTAAATCGGGTTGCTCGGCGCGGATGGTGTCACGCAGATGCTGGAAAAATGCCGCGTGCTCTTCGACGCGGCTGTATTGGTAGAAGTTTTGACCGAGATGCCAATCGGCAGTGTGCAGAAATTTCATAGGCGTGTGTAACGAGCGTCCAAAGACCCCGTAGGTTAAGGATGACCATCGCTCCGAGCGAAGTCATGGTTTAGTAATTCTCTATGCGCAGGGCATCGAGTTTCAAGAAGATGAAGAGCAAGATGGTGAACGACCACAGTCCGGAACCGCCATAGCTGAAGAAAGGCAACGGAATACCGATGACCGGACAAAGGCCAATGACCATGCCCACATTAATCATCACATGAAAGATAAATATGGAGGCTACACAATAGCCGTAGACCTGCGCAAAGACGGTACGTTGCCGTTCCGCCAAATAGACCAACCGAATGATGAGCGTAGCATACAATGCCAAGAGTAGGACGCAACCGACAAAGCCCTCCTCCTCACCTACGGTGCAGAAGATGAAGTCCGTCTCTTGTTCGGGGACGTAGCTTAGTTTGGTTTGCGTCCCCTCTAAATATCCCTTGCCGGTGATGCCGCCCGAACCAATGGCGATCTTGGCTTGATTGACGTTATATCCCGCCCCTTTCAGGTCGTCTTTCATTCCCAAAAGCACTTCGATACGAACACGCTGGTGGTCTTCGAGCTTATTGAACGCGAAATTCACGCTATAAAGAAAGCCCACGCCCAACAGCATGAAGCAAGCTATGATGATGTATTCGCGAATCTTGCGTCCCAAGTAGAGCCATAGACAATAGAGTACGTCAAAGGCGCAAACCGCCCAAGCTACCCATCGAAACGGAAAGATAAGTTCCGGAAAGATCAAGCGCCACAAATAAGTCAGTAGCATCGCACCTGTGGGTACCGCCAAGGCAATCCAAAACTCTTGTTTGTTGCGACTATAGACCGAGAGCATTGCGGCGATGATGTATGAGAGCATCATCATGACAATATTCTGTCCTAATGTCGAGGGCTCACCACTCTCTAAGTCGACGCTGTAGCGCAAGCCCAAGACAAAGATAGCCACTGCAGTGACGCCACCAAAAAGCACCAACCCGGACATCCCCTGACGATAGAACAGTAGGATGAGCGAGAAGTAGACCAACGCCGATCCCGTCTCACGTTGCGCAATGATTAGCGCCACAGGAAGGAGCACGATGCCGCACGCCTTGAGGAAATTGCCGAACTGAAGAAATTTGAAATTGTAGGTATTGAACAGCCACGCCAACATGAGCGAGGTAGTGATCTTGCCAAATTCCGCCGGCTGGATGCTGAAAGAACCTATTTTCAACCATGAATGGGAACCTTTGATATCCGGAGCAATAAAAATAGTGAGGATCAGCAGGAGAATCATGCCGACGTAGAGCACAGGCGCATAGGTGGTAAAGATTTTCTTATCTAACCCCATAATGACGCCTGCAATGACCAACGCCAACAACATCCAGACGAACTGCTTGCCGGAGACACGGCTAAAATCAAAAATGCTGGTAGGCTCAAAGCTGTAGCTCGCGGCGTTGATGGTGAACCAACCCAAAACCGCCATGATCAGATAGATCACAATGGTCGGCCAATCAATGGCGCGTAAGAAGTCTGTTGTTCGTATTCCGGGCATGGTTATTTGACATTTATAAATTGTAACGTCGTCGATTGGAGCATCCGCTCTTCTAAATATTTCCGATTGTCTGCAATGGTTCCGGTGAGATATCTTTCCATCACCAAACTACCTATGGGGACGCCAAAGGTAGCACCGAAGCCGGCATTCTCAACATAAACGCAGATGGCAATCTGCGGATTATCTTTCGGCGCAAAGCCCATGAATACAGAATGGTCTTTGCCATGAGGATTCTGTGCCGTTCCTGTCTTTCCGCAGACTTCTATGCCCGGCAAGTTGGCGATGCGACAAGTACCGCCCGTGACAGCAGCCCGCATACCCTCGACGATATAATTGTAGTTTTCGCGATCCACCAAGGTGCGATGCTGCACCAAAAAGGTGTCGGGAATGGTTGCCTCATCTTGAATGGCCTTGATGACATGAGGAATGTAATAATAACCACGATTGGCTATCGTACTCGCTAAGTTAGCAATTTGCAGGGGTGTCGCCAAGATCTCACCTTGACCGATGGAGATCGAGACGATGTTGAGAGACTTCCACTTGTCCGTGCGAAACGCTTTGTTGTAAAACTGGGTGTTGGGGATGAATCCGCGTCGCTCATTCGGGATATCGACGCCAAGCTTATAACCGTAACCCATAGAAATCATGTATTGCTTCCACACTTC
>CAZGZL010000050.1:0-14309 GCA_964530595.1 uncultured Prevotellaceae bacterium
CGTGGAAGCGGTACATATCATCACCGAAGCCCAAAGCCTTATGCCACTTGAGACGAGTCTCGCGCCACTTCTTGAACCAATCCAATTCTGTACCCGGCTTGATAAAGAATTGCATCTCCATCTGCTCAAACTCGCGCATACGGAAGATGAACTGACGCGCCACGATTTCGTTGCGGAAAGCCTTACCAATCTGAGCGATACCGAAGGGGAGCTTCATGCGGCCTGTCTTCTGTACGTTGAGGAAGTTTACGAAGATACCCTGAGCGGTTTCCGGACGGAGATAGATCTTCATCGAGCCGTCGGCAGTAGAGCCCATCTCGGTCGAGAACATCAAGTTGAACTGACGCACGTCTGTCCAGTTTTTAGTACCGCTGATCGGATCCACGATTTCCTCATCCAAGATGATTTGCTTCAACTCGTCCAAGTCGTTGGCATTCATTGCGTCGCTGTAACGCTTGTGGAGGTTGTCCCACTTAGCTTGGTGTTCCAATACGCGGGGATTAGTCTCGCGGAACTTAGCCTCGTCGAAAGCTTCGCCGAACTTCTTGGCAGCCTTCTCGACTTCCTTCTTGATCTTTTCTTCGTACTTAGCCAACTGCTCCTCAATGAGGACGTCTGCGCGATAGCGCTTCTTTGAGTCGCGGTTATCAATCAACGGATCGTTGAATGCATCCACGTGGCCGGAAGCCTTCCAGATGGTAGGATGCATAAAGATAGAGGAATCAATGCCGACGATATTCTCGTGCAGCAAAGTCATTGCACGCCACCAATATTGTTTGATGTTATTTTTCAGCTCAACACCATTCTGACCGTAGTCGTACACGGCGCCAAGACCATCATAAATTTCACTTGAAGGGAAAACAAAGCCATATTCCTTACAGTGGGAAACCAGCTTCTTGAAAACATCTTCCTGTGTAGCCATTGTTCTATAAGTTTATGTTTAATATTCTATCGTATGTTAGCACTCAAAGTGCCTTCTGCATAGCACGTCTTCGGCACGCGAGATCGTTTTGCCATAGACCGGGCAAAGATAGCCGTTTTTCGCCACAAATCAATCTTTTAAGCGAGGAATATAGCTACTTTTCACCTAATTGAATGGAGAGCTCGGTATGGAAACGGTTGCCGACGGGATATGCCACACACCGATGACGTCCGGGGTAGAGCAACTGCAAGCGGCGACGCAAAACGCGCAGTCCGGTGCCAGTCGTTTCGTTCTTGCGCGAAGGGGCGTTTCCCTGATCCGTGCCACGCATCGAATTGTCGGTCGTCAATAACAAGCGTTTCTCGTGGAGAATCAGATGAATAACGATAGCGTTGGGCTGCGTCAAATCGCCAACGTGTTTGAAGGTATTTTCTACCAACGGCATCAAGAGTAGCGGGGCAATGCGTTGCTGCGGATCGTCTACGTCGACGCTCAGCGTCAAGGATTCGGCAGAGGGCATTCGCAGCCTTTGCAGCTCCACTAACTGATGCAAGAGCTGCACCTCCTCCCCTACACTAACTTCGCGATGTTTAGCGCTCTCCGTCAGGTAGCGCATCAGTCCCGACAAGCGATTGATGGATTCCGACGCCCGCTCCTGATCCAGCCAGACCAGAGCGTCTATATTATTAAGTGTATTGTACAAGAAATGTGGATTGAGTTGGCTCCGTAGCCAGAAATTCTCGCTCTGTGCCTGCTGCCAACGGATTTCTTGCAACGATTCCCCCCGCACAATGCTGAGCAATGCGATGGCGGTGAGCACAGCACAGAGAGCATACGCCGTCCAGCACCACCCTTCTACCAATCCACGTACCGAGGCGGGCAACAGACCCGTGAGCAGATAGATCACCGCCGCCAACAGACACCCCGCCGTCAGGCAGGCAAAGCAGCGCACATACAATCCCCACAGTTGCCGTGTAGTATAGGGGCGCATCAAACCTTCGTGCGTCCATGTCTGATAATGCACCCAGACGCCGACAAGTCCCATCGTGGTGATCATCAGTGTCACCAAGACCAACGGAAGGAGCACAAAAAACCACCCCGTCCCTGCCGACTCAATGAGTGGACGCATCAGCCAGACGCTGACGAATCCACCGGCGAGTAGGTAGCAGACGGGGAGCACAAAGTATTGCAACCACTTCATGGTGTACTTATGTATCGAGGAGAAACTTCGAAGCCGAAGGGAGGTAGGGGTTACCAATCTATCCCCTGCCCCGCCTTGAGGGTATTCTTCATCAGCGAGCAGATAGTCATCGGTCCGACGCCACCGGGCACCGGCGTGATGTGGCTGCACAAGGGAGCCACTTCATCGAACTTGACGTCGCCAGAGAGACGGAATCCGGACTTCTTGGTCGCATCGGGAACGCGCGTCGTTCCGACGTCAATGACCGTTGCACCCGGCTTCACCATATCGGCGGTGACGAATCCCGGTTGTCCGATCGCAGCAATCAGGATATCCGCCGAACGGCAAATCTCCTTGAGGTTCTCGGAAGCACTATGGCAGACGGTGACCGTGCAGTTGCCCGGCTGAGCCTTGCGCAGCATCAGGGTAGCCACCGGCTTACCCACAATGTTACTGCGACCCAAGACGACGCAGTGTTTCCCCTTCGTCTCGATGTGATAGCGATCCAAGAGATCCACAATACCCATCGGAGTTGCGCTGACAAAGCAGGGTAGCCCGATGTTGAGACGTCCTACATTCAGTGGGTGGAAACCGTCTACATCTTTCCGATAGTCTATCGCCTCGATGATGCGTTGCTCGTTGATGTGTTTCGGCAACGGGAGTTGCACGATGAAGCCGTCCACGGTGTCGTCGGCATTGAGTTGCTGCACCAACTGCAACAACTCCGCTTCGGTGATGTCCGCTTCTCGGCGGATCAACGTGGAAGTGAATCCACATTCTTCGCAGGCTTTGACCTTGCCTGCCACATAGGTTTCGCTACCTCCGTCATGACCGACCAAGATGGCAGCCAAATGGGGTGCGCGTTTGCCTTCAGCCAACATCTGCCGAACCTCGGCGGCAATCTCCTGCTTGATGGCTGCGGCGGTGGCTTTTCCGTCTATCAATTCCATGATATTCTGCGTTTTGAAAGGTTATCTTCTGGGCAAGTTACGCATCAGGGCGCGGGGATCGCGTTTAGCGTTCGTCATCATCTTCATCACCTTGCGCATATCATCGAACTGCTTAATCAGTCGATTCACTTCGGTGATCGTGGTGCCAGAACCTTTGGCGATGCGTTGACGACGGCTTGCATTGAGCAATTCCGGCTGATGGCGTTCTTGAGGCGTCATCGAGTTAATGATGGCTTCCACACTCTTGAAAGCGCTATCGTCGATGTCCAAATCCTTCACAGCCTTACCTACGCCGGGAATCATGCCGACCAAATCCTTGATGTTACCCATCTTCTTGATCTGCTGAATCTGGCTATAAAAGTCGGTGAAGTCGAACTGATTTTTGGCGATTTTCTTTTGCAACTTGCGTGCCTCCTCCTCGTCGTACTGCTGCTGTGCGCGCTCCACGAGGCTGACCACATCGCCCATGCCTAAGATACGTCCCGCCATACGTTCGGGATAGAATACGTCGAGTGCGTCCATCTTTTCGCCCGTACCGATGAACTTGATCGGCTTGTTGACTACCGTGCGAATAGAGAGGGCAGCACCGCCGCGCGTATCGCCGTCCAGCTTAGTCAAGATAACACCGGTGAAGTCGAGGCGTTCGTTGAACTCCTTAGCCGTATTCACCGCGTCCTGTCCCGTCATAGAGTCCACGACGAAAAGGATCTCATGCGGCTGCACAGCGTCCTTGATGTTCTTGATTTCGCGCATCATCGCTTCGTCGATCGCCAGACGACCGGCAGTATCAATGATGACCACATCGTTGCCGTTGCGACGAGCCTGAGCCAAAGCGTCTTGAGCGATCTTCACAGGATCCTTCTGTTCACGATCCACATAGACAGGGCATTCCACCTGACCTGCCACAACCTCCAACTGGTCGATAGCGGCGGGACGATAGACGTCACAAGCCACGAGCAACGGCTTCTTATTCTTCGAGCTCTTGAGCATCAAAGCCAACTTACCACTGTGGGTAGTTTTACCCGAACCCTGCAAACCGGCCATGAGGATGATAGTCGGATTGTTTTTAGTGTTCAATTCCACAGCGTCGCCACCCATGAGGGTAGCCAACTCGTCGTGGACGATCTTCACCATCAACTGATTCGGTTTGACGGCAGTAAGCACATTCATACCCAACGCCTTCTGCTTTACGGTGTCGGTGAATGTCTTAGCGACTTTATAATTGACGTCGGCGTCCAACAAGGCGCGGCGCACCTCTTTGAGGGTTTCAGCGACGTTGATTTCTGTGATCTTACCCTCACCTTTGAGGATCTTGAACGAACGCTCAAGGCGTTCACTTAGGTTGTCAAACATAGATTATCTTGTTATATTATTTTTCGATAGAACACTGTGCCACGGCAGAACGACGCCAAACCCAAGGGCGCAAGACAAAGTAGCCCAACGCTGCGGCGAGAAGTACGCCGAGGCTATTGGCAGCCAAGTCCATCCACTCGCCACTACGCGTCGTGGTACAATAGGCTTGAAGCAGTTCGATGGCACCGCTCATTGCAATAGGTGCGACGATGCCCCAGCAAAGAATGCGACGCCAACACAGCGAACGATGTGAACGGAGATATTCGAACCAGACGACGGAACAAAAGCCACCGTACATACAGGTGTGCACCCATTTATCTATATTGGAAATTTCTTCTAACGGATTCTGCGGAGGTGTAAAAAACGACAGATAGAAGATCGCTACCACCACGATCAGCGAAAAGAGGTATTTCTTCAGGAAACGGTACATAAATGACGATTCGAGTTTATTTTGAGTGCAAAGATACAAAATTTTGGTATAAGATCAACAGAAACGCTCGCATTTAGTGAGTTACGTGCGTCGTTCCGCACCTTGGCGCCTCCATCACACCGTTTCGGGATCGAAATCTGTCGGAGCAAGGACTTGAAGGGTGCCATCATGGAGCCACCACACCCGATCGGCATAGGGACGCACCCATTGCAGGTCGTGGGTCGAAAGTAGGATGGACTTCTGCTGTTCGTGGGCAAGGCGTTGCAAGAGCTGCATCAAGCGACGTTTGGCAGGATAGTCCAAGAAAGCGGATGGTTCATCCAAGAGGATTAGGTCAGTACCCTGAGCCAAGGTTTTAGCAATCATGACCTTCTGCAATTCTCCGTCACTCAGGGTGGTGAGGCGGCGATCGGCGAGGTCGGAGATGCCTACCACCTCCAAGGCCTCTGCCACCTGTTGACGGTCTTCAGCCGTGGCAACGTGCAACAAGCGGGCATAGGGCAAGCGTCCATATGCTACCAACTCGCGTACGGTGGTTTGGGGTAGCTCCGGACGCGCCGTTAGCACCACACCGACGCGGCGCGCTATCTCCTCAGGGCTGTAGCTACCCAGAGGCGTGCCGTCCAACGAAACATCGCCTTTCAGAGGGGATTGCAACGCTGCCAAGGTGCGCAACAAAGTTGATTTACCGCTGCCGTTACGTCCCACCAAACAAACCAATTCTCCTCGGCTCAGCTGTGCCGAGAGTTGACGCAAAACGACTCGATGTGAGTCCCGCATCGGATAACCCACATCGAGTCGTTCTATAGTTAGCAATCTGCAATTCATGCGCAGCCTCCCGCCTTAGCGCTGTAAAGGATTGAGCAACGCCTCGTCGCGACGCTTAGCATCTGTCCACCAGTCGCGTGGCAAGATTTCCCAATCGCCGCGAGAACGGGGAACGATGGTACCGACTTGCTCGATGTATTCTGCCACATATTGGCGCACATCTTTCATCGAAGTGACTAAGGTACGCGCTGCCAACAACTCGTCGCTCCAGCCCAAGCCAACGGGGATGAACCCGCCACCACCGCAAGCCTGATAGGAGTTCAAGGCGACCTTGTATTCCTTGGCGCTGTCGAAGGGGGTGCCATCGCTCATCGAAAGGATCTGAACACGCTCGCCCTCGGGACGACTGAGATCCAACGTATAGCGGATGCCGGCAGCCGAGGTGTAGTTGAACGACGGAGTGTAGAGTTCGGCTCCGCGTTCGCCCTGCATGACGTTGCCCTGATCGTCTAACTTAAATCGGAGCAAATGATCTGCCTTGGAGCTCATGCCCGAGAACTGCTGACTGAAGCCATACTCCAAGAAGCGACGCACCTCGTCGCCCGTCATCTGCAATGTGAACATCTTGTTCTCATAGCGATAGAGGGTGAACAGCTGACGCATCGTGAGGGTTCCGGCGTTGACGACTGCATTGCTCGACAGGACACTGGCAAAGGAGATGTCCGCTCCGGTAGCCCAAAGCTGAACTTCGTGAATGAAGTCCATGAACTTCGAAGGTCCGAAGAGTCCGTCGTGTGAATACAGATCCTCCGTCAGAGTGCCCAACGGTTTGTCGACGTAGTGATTGACGGCATCGACCGCAAAGGCGAAATGCGACACAAAAGCGGTGTCGACCGCCACGGTATCCATCGGGATGAGTGAGGTCTGAATCTCCTTGCGATAGCCTTTGCCCTGACGTTTGAGGTGAATGTCTGCACGTCCTAATTTAGCCGATTGCGTCTGTGCATCGAGCACCGGGATGGTATCGCCGGCTACGTTAACGACCTGAGTCAAACGCGGCTGATGGTCATGTCCCAAAAGAATCAAATCGAATCCGGGCACCTTGATGGCTGCCGGAATACCGCCGTTTTCATTCTTGTAGGTGTCGAGATCCGAACCGCCCACGGTGTAATCACCGCCTGAGTGGAACAGACCGACAAGAAGGTCGGGATGCTCGCGCTCCTGAATGATGGGCACCCATTTAGCAGCGCACTCCACCATGTCTTGAAATTCGAGATTCGGCCACAAGCTCTTAGGCAACCATGCGCCAATGTTAGGGGTGATCATACCGAGGATGGCGATGCGCAAGCCTTGACGTTCGATGACGGTGTAGGGTTGGAACATCGGGCTACCGTCCGCTGTCCTCGTGTCGATGGCGTTAGCACACAACCACGGCATTTGGAACTGTCCGGGCAGGCGATCGTGATAGACCGGCTCGCCGGTCTCGATATCGTGGTTTCCGACCCCGACGGCATCATAGCCCAAGTAGTTCGCCACGAGCGGCACCACGTGAGGCTCGTCGGTAGCTACGTAGTTGTAGTAGTACATCGAGGGCTGTCCTTGTAGGAAGTCGCCAGTGTCGAAAAGCATCACCGCATCGGGATGCGCTGCACGTTCACGCTGCAAGTAAGTGCTCACTTGTGCTAAACTGGTTTTGGCGGGCGCGTTACGGTTGAAGTCAAAGGGCAAGCAAGCTCCATGAACGTCAGTCGTATAGAGCAATACCAAGTCAGCCTCGTCCGGCTTACCATCGCCACAGCTGCTCAGAGAGGCAGCGAGGCACAAAGCGGCTGCCGAAAGCGCCGTATTTCGCAAAATGTGATTCATAAAATATAGAAGGTTTTAGGATTGGTTAATGTTTCATCTTAGCGATTTCCGCCATGACTGCATCAGCAGTAGCTTCGGCTTCCGACTCGGTAGCAGCCTCCGCATAGACACGAATGATCGGTTCGGTGTTGGATTTGCGCAGATGTACCCAACGATCGGCAAAGTCGATCTTCACGCCATCGATGTCGGTGACTTCCTGATCGGCGTACAACGCTTTGACGTTAGCCAACAGCGCGTCGATATTGATGTCCGGAGTGAGATCAATACGCTTCTTGACGATGCAATAAGGGGGATAAGTGGCACGCAGAGCGCTGACGGTCAACGTCGGCTGTTCGGCGCGCAAATGTGCCAAATGCGAGAGGAAAAGGGCGATGCCCACCAAGGCGTCGCGTCCGTAGTGCAATTCGGGGTAGATGACACCGCCGTTACCTTCGCCGCCTATGACAGCGCCGGTTTCTTTCATCTTAGCCACCACATTAACCTCCCCCACTGCGGCTGCGGCATAGCTGCCACCGTAAGAGCGTGTCACGTCGCGTAAAGCACGGCTGGACGAGAGATTCGAGCAGGTGTTGCCCGGCGTGTGACGGAGCACGTAGTCAGAGCAAGCCACCAAGGTGTATTCTTCGCCGAACATAGTTCCATCTTCGTTGATGATAGCCAGACGGTCTACGTCCGGATCTACCACAAAGCCAACGTCAGAGGGATTCGCCTTCAATGAGTCGGCGATCTGACCGAGGTTTTGGGGAATGGGTTCGGGATTGTGAGCAAAGTGCCCCGTAGGTTCGCAATTCAACTCGACAATCTCTTGTACCCCCAAGGCACGAAGCAAGCGGGGGATAACGATACCGCCCACAGAGTTGACACAATCTACCGTGACACGCAAATGAGCCGCTTGAATGGCGGGGACATCTACCAACGGAAGCTTCAAAACGTCGGCGATGTGACGGTCCGTATAGTCGACCGTAGAGACGTGACCCAAGTGGTCGGTCTCAGCGAAGTCAAAGTCTTCGCCGGCAGCGACAGCGAGCACCTCGTCGCCCAATGCCTTGTCGAAGAATTCGCCTTCGTGATTGAGCAGCTTCAAAGCATTCCACTGCTTGGGGTTGTGGCTGGCAGTGAGAATAATACCACCATCAGCATGTTCGCCGGTGACAGCAAGTTCGGTGGTCGGCGTCGTGGCAAGGCCGATGTTCACCACATCGAAGCCCATACCCATCAGCGTTCCGCTGACGCACTGATAGAGCATTTCGCCCGAAATACGAGCGTCGCGTCCTACAACGATCTTATGATTGCCGTTGGGACGATGGCGACGGATCACCGTCGCATAAGCAGCTGTAAAGCGCATGATGTCGAGGGGATTCAAGCCCTCGCCGGCTTTACCGCCAATAGTTCCCCGGATGCCGGAGATAGATTTGATCAAAGACATAAAAGTATGATTTAATGATAAATGCGTATAAAAAGGCAAAGCCCGTCATAGGGGAATGACGAACTTTTGCAGTGTAACATCGCCCCACATCTCCGCGAGGCGTAAAGGATGTTGTTTATTCCGGCAAATAGTTCGGTCGGGTGTATTTCACCGAACCATAATAGCAGGTATAGTAGTAAGACTGATCGGTAGAAGATCCCAACGAGAAAGGAACAATCAAAGCTACCTCTCCCCCTTGCCACAAGAAGCGCAACGGGAAAGCAAGCCCAGCACTGGTACATTCGTAGGAGGAACCCGTACCGTAATAAGTGGAATAGTATTCCGAGACATAATAGGCAGTATTCCAACTATAGATAATCTCGTAACTATTGGGATCCAAATTATTTCCACGATTGGTATCGAAATCCTCGAAAATTCCCAAGTTGTAGCAGCTGTCGTAGCGCACGATTGCGTTATTGCCTGATTTGAAACGTTTCTCAGAGAGGTTTTCTTCGTTCACATTGCCCCATTGCTTCACCTTGAAGTATAGGCGCTTAAAGTCTCCCTCATCGATCATGTACCAGCGATCTTTTTCGATTAGGGTGCGAGGATCAACTCCTTCGTCCAAAACTTTGGAGGTCATATTATCTACCCAATCCTCGTCCACATTCTGTGCGTGTATATCCTGAAGGCTCAGAAAACGACTGATATACCCCTTCTCGGCACTAACTAAGTCAGCATAAGTCTCCGAATCGCTGCATGATGTCCAGCTTCCCACGGTCGCAAAGGCGACACAAAGAGGAAGCCAAACGGTGGCTTTTGTCAAATGTTTCATCCGTTTGTTTAGTTTACGAGAGACAAAGGTACAAAAAAATGGTATTCCGATACCTATTTCAACTTAATTTTTAAGATTTTGTTTCGTTTTTGGCAATGAGATATTTAGCGAAGAGGGGTAATACTTTAACAAATAGTTGTTCCGCTTGCTGCAAAGAGCCAAGGAACTCCCCTCCCGCTGCATTTTTATGTCCACCCCCATTGAAGAATTTTTCAGCCATCAGATTGACGGGGAAATCGCCCTTCGAGCGGAGCGACACTTTGATGAAGTTGGATTCCTCACGGAAGTAAGCGGAGCAGTCTACACCCTCTATGCTGAGCGGAAGATTGACGAAGCCTTCGCTATCTCCCTTTTGATGGTCAAAACGCTTCATCTCAGCTTTCGAAAGACTAAAATAGGCAGCACGATAGGGATAGAAGACACGCAGCTTCTCCGAAAGCACGTATCCTTTGAGACGCACGCGACGCTCTTTCTCCATGGTGAGGTCTCGGTGTATCTGTTCTTTGTCGAAGCCCGTCTGCAAGAGGTTGGCAACAATGACGTAAATCTCCGGACGGTTGCTGTTGTAGAAGAACATACCGGTGTCGGTCATCATACCGGTGTAGAGAGCCGATGCGATCTGAGCATCAATCAAGTCTTCGTCACCGGATTCGACGATGAAGTGGTAGAGCAACTCGCACGTGGCGCACATCTCAGGATGAGAGATCACGACATCGAAAGATTCCGTCTCAGGGAAAGGATGGTGATCTATCTGGAGCATCGGCACGTGACGATCCACGATTGCCTTAGACATTTCGCCCATACGATTGACAGCGTTATAGTCCAAGCAGACGATGGCATCTGCCTCTTGTATAGCTTGCTGGGATTCGCGGTTCTGGCGATCGAAACTATATGCACGGTTAACACCGGGCACAAAAGCTAAGTTCTCGCCGGGTTGATCGTTGTAAACCACGGTTGCATGTTTGCCTTTTGCCTCCAAATAGCCAGCCATGGCGAGAGAAGAGCCTACGGCATCGCCGTCCGGAGACATGTGTACAGTAATCACAAAACGGGTGTGACTGTCGATGAGTTGCTTGGCGCTTTGTAAAAGTTCCGAGTTTATAATCGGTGAGAGTGGTAAATGAGTCATGACTTAATAAATATGAGGTAAGCCCTAAAACAAAAAGGTGGAGACCGTGAACAGTCTCCACCTCATGTGGTTATGTAGCCCGACGGGGATTCGAACCCCGATACCCAGACTGAGAATCTGGAGTCCTAACCATTAGACGAACGGGCCAAGTTAGGAAGACTCTTCACCATGCTTAGACGCACCTTCTTGTTGAAAAGCGCTGCAAAGATAGCGGCTTTTCCGCATTCGAACAAATATTTCTGCAGAAATATGCATTGCGGCGTTGAAAAATATCACTATAGCCCTCAAATGTAGAAGTACGTATTGTCAAAGGTCCATTCGTTGTATTATTACTGCTCTAAAATCTCTCGCTATAACAATCAGGTTCTCAATGCACAAAATTACAAATAATCGCTCTTTAGTGCCGCCTCGAATAGAGAAACGGCATTTTTTTGCACCCGAATGATGCTCTATTTAATTTCATTGAGTAAATTTGTGGACTTGAACAGACACAAAACTTTAATTCTAAAGCTAAAAACATGAAAAGGAGTAAAATTGGCGCCATAGTGACAGCCATTCTCACCATGATAGGCACAAGCGCGAGCGCTCAGACGCCTAATTTCGGAGAAGAAACAACTCAAGTCATACACCCAGATTGGGTTAAGAATGCGGTGATTTACGAAGTTAATCTGCGTCAGGGTACGGCGAGCCGCACGTTCAAAAGTTTTGAGCAGGAGTTGCCTCGCTTACAACGCCTCGGTGTGGATATTCTGTGGTTCATGCCGATCCACCCTATCAGCGAGGTGAATCGCAAGGGCGAGCTCGGTAGTTATTACGCCGTAGCGGACTACAAGAGGGTGAATCCGGAATTTGGTTCTATGAAGGACTTTCGAGAGCTTGTAGACGCCGCACATCAATCAGGCATGAAGGTAATCATCGACGAGGTCTGCAACCACACCGGATGCGATAATCATTGGATAGACTGCCACCCCGAATATTACGCCTTAGATGAGAACGGCAAGATGTTCGGACCTTTTGATTGGACAGACACTTATAAGCTTGACTATAGCAATAGAGGGCTGCGCCGCGCCATGAAGGATGCCCTCGACTTCTGGGTAAAAGAGATGGACGTCGACGGCTTCCGTTGCGATGTAGCAGGTGAAGTCCCCACTGATTTCTGGGAAGAAGCCCGCGCCGAGATCAATGAGATCAAACCGGTGTTTATGCTCGCCGAAGCCTCCAAACCGGAACTGCTCCGCAAAGCCTTCGACGCAGACTACAACTGGCCGATGAAAGAGGTGTTTGGCGAGATTACACAAGCTCAAGGAGTCAACAAATATGCCGTAGAGCACAACATCAGCCAGAGATTCTCTAACGCGCTCACGATCGACACGGTGCTTAACCGACAGGCAAAACAATATCCTCAAGGCGCCATCAATATGCAAATGATCACCAATCATGACCTCAACGCATGGGAGGGCACTGAGTTCGACCGCCTCGGCAATGGAGTAAAGGCATTTGCTGTGTTGACCTATACCCTACCCGGCATTCCGATGATGTACACGGGGCAAGAAGTGGGTTTCGACCATGCGTTTGAATTTTTCAAGCAGGACATTACCCCCGACTATAGTGCGAATGAATACACCACATTCTACACCCAACTTAACGACTTGCGCCACCGCAACGCCGCCCTTTGGTGCGACATGGAGAGTGCCAAGATGCAGCGCTACGCCACTACCAACCCCGATGTATATGTTTTCTCTCGTGAGCGCGACGGGCAGAAGATCGTGGTAGCGGTCAACTTATCCAACAATACCGCCAATGTGAAATTCAAGGGTAAAGCTCCTGCGGTGAAAGGTCTGGTGAACTACCTCTCCGAAGCAGATACAAATGCAGCGGCGATCATGCCCAAGCAACTCGGTGCGTGGGAGTATCGACTCTTTACTACACCTTTGAAATAAAATCAGAAGACTATGAAACAGATTCTATTAGTGATGCTTCTCGGCCTATGCGCCATGCCTGAATATGCGCAGAAGAAGCTCGTAGGAGGCGACATATCGTTGCTCCCCGAATACATGAACTCTACCTATAAGGATCATTCGGGCAAGGTGGTGCAACCGCTCGAATTGTTTAAAAGCGAAGGACTCAATGCCATGCGCGTGCGCTTATTTGTCAATCCCGCCCAATATACAGAGAGCGACAAAGATCCTAACGCCTGCCAAGACCTCGAATACGTGAAAGCGTTGGGTAAACAAATCAAGGATGCGGGCTTTCAACTAATGCTCGACTTCCATTACAGCGACACATGGGCAGACCCGGCAAAGCAATGGACGCCCCAAGAATGGGCATCCCTCTCGAACGAAGAACTTTACACCAAAATCTATGACTACACCAAAGAGGTGCTACAAGAGATGAAGTCTGTCGGTGCTGAACCGGATCTGATCCAGACGGGCAACGAAATCAGCTACGGTATGCTCTGGGGCGCCTACGGATCTTCTAACCTCAAAAAGGTTTATACTTCCAATAGCGCGAACTGGACTTATTTCACCACGTTGCTCAAGAATGCGGGCAAGGCGTGCCGCGAGGTTTGCCCTGATGCCAAGATTATCATTCACAGCGAACGTGTACCGAACACTACTGTCCTAAAAGATTTCTACGCCAAAGTGGATAGCTATATCGGGAACGATTATGACGTCATTGGATTGAGTTATTATCCTTATTTTCACGGCACGTTATCGCAACTCGAAGCAGCTCTTAAAGCTGTAGAGGGCGTGTCCAATAAGGAGATCATGATTGTGGAAGCCGGCTATCCCTATGCGTGGGAGGTGCCCGGAACAACCATCGACTATACCTCTACTTATGCCTATTCCGAGGACGGACAGCGCCAGTTCACCGCCGACCTCATCGAGACATTAAATAACCACGCGCAAGTCACCGGTCTCTTCTGGTGGTGGATGGAATATAATGCCTACGGCGCGGGACTGAGCGGTTGGTACAATGCCCCCCTCTTCGACAGTCGCAGCGGCAAAGCCCTCTCTGCGCTCTCCGAACTGAAGAACTTCTTGAACGATAACAACGCCATTGAGGACATCTCTGCTAATGTTATAGATGCCGATCCGTATTGGTACAACATCAACGGCACACGCACCAATGACCACACCCTTCCGGGCACGTACATTCATGCCGAAAAGATCATAATACAACGCTGAAATATCCTGCCCTGATTTTAGACAAAAACAATTTCCGGAATATGTCGAATCCTTAGGTTCCTCAGACTAAAGATCGACATATTCCGGAAATTGTTTTCTAAATAAATCAAGAGTTCACCTTACGGAACAGATGGTTCATGTTTGCCTTATTTTCAAACAAATGTTGAATTGGACGCAACTGTATCACATCAGACCAGACTTGTGCCTCGTCCAATATAGACCAAAAACCGTCGTTTTTCAGATCTTGAACGTTTAGAGAGTTGATGGTAAAATTGACACGGAT
>CAZGZL010000051.1:0-14158 GCA_964530595.1 uncultured Prevotellaceae bacterium
AATTGACCGAGAGACTACCTAACCCGAAATGTGATTGATACAGAATTGTACGAATTACCATGGCGATCATCAGCGATCCTTCTTGACTAAGACCCTGATCACAACAGTCTCCCCAGACTATTTTAGAACGACAAAAAACTTCTGATACGTCTCTTTGATGACGCGGATGAGGCTATCTTGCCTATAGTTTACCCTTTTGAGATAACGTTTGTCATGCAATCCCCCTTAACTATGATAACCCCTGATTAAGGGCACGGCGAAGATCCACATCGTGAATCTTCGCCGTTTTTTTCGCTGTTATGTTCCTAAAGGATCAGGCTTGCTGCTTGAGGTAAGCGTCGATGCCGGCAGCGGCAACACGTCCGCTCGCTATGGCGCGCACCACAAGGCTGGCGCCCGTACGACAGTCGCCTGCCGCAAAGACTTTGGGGTTGGACGTTGCGCCGCAAGCATCGGTCTTGATGTTGCCGCGTGCATCTTTCTCCAGTTCGAACGCATCGACAAAGGCAGCATCCGGATGAACGAAGCCCATGGCCAAGAGTACCAATTCACATTCGATCACCTTCTTCTTGCCTGTCCCCTGCATGGTGGGACGTCCACCGTCTGCGGCGGGGATCCATTCTACCTCCTCGACTTCAGCGCCGACCAACTTGCCGGCTTCGTCGGTGACGAAACGCAAGGTGTTCAAGTTCCACTCGCGCGTACAGCCCTCCAAATGCGAAGATGTAGTCTTCAGCACCATGGGGTACATAGGCCACGGCGTCGCGGGATTGTCCCCCTCGCAGGGCTTGGGCATCACTTCGATCTGAGTGACGCTCTTGGCGCCTTGGCGGTTGGCGGTACCCACACAATCGGAGCCTGTATCGCCGCCACCGATGACGAGAACGTTCTTACGCTTGGCTGAGATGCGTTCGGCAGCGGGAATCTCCTCGCCGGCGTTGACGCGGTTCTGTTGTTGCAGGAGTTGCAGGGCAAAGTAGACGCCCGGCACTTCGCGTCCCTCCACCTTCAGATCGCGCGGCGTCTCGGCGCCGGCGCAGAGGCATACAGCGTCGTAGCCCTCCAAGAGCTCTTGAGGCTGCACCTCCGTACCGATCTTGACGCCGGTGCGGAAGGTAATGCCCTCTGCCTCCAACACCTGTTGGCGGCGTTCGATCACACTCTTGCTCAGCTTGAAGTCCGGAATACCGAAGCGGAGCAAGCCGCCGATGGCTTCGTTCTTCTCGAAGACGGTGACGTCGTAGCCCATCTGGTTGAGGCGATCGGCGGCGCCGAGACCAGCAGGACCGCTACCAACCACCGCTACCTTCTTGCCCAAACGTACCTTGGGGATGCGCGGACGTACAAAGCCTTCGCTGTAGGCACGTTCGGCAGTTGCCGCTTCGTTCTCGCGAATCGTGACGGCTTGGTGCTCGATGGCTTGCACACACGACTTCTCGCAGAGTGCAGGACAGACGCGACCTGTAAATTCGGGGAAGGGGTGTGTCTGATTCAAGACGCGGTACGCCTCCTCCCATTTGCCTTTGTAGACCAGATCTTGATATTCCGGCATACGGTTGCCCAACGGACACGCCCAGTGACAGAAGGGAACACCACAATCCATGCAGCGAGACGCCTGAATGCGACGATCTTCGATGCACAAGGTCTGTTCCACTTCGCCGTAATCCTGAACACGCTCCTCTTTGGGTCGATAGCCGGCTTCCTTACGGTTGACGGTTAAAAATGCTTTAGGATTTCCCATATTCTTGGTGTTTTTTTGATTTAGCTTTATTCTTGGTGCGTCACGTGTCCCTGCTTGGCTTCGAGCTCACGCAGACGACGTTCAAAGAGGACTTTCTTGTATTCGATCGGAGTCACCTTGATGAACTTCTGCACACTCTCTACCCAGTTATCCAACAGACGTTTTGCCTTGGGTGAGCCGGTGTAATTGTAGTGCCGTTCGATCAGGGTACGCAGTTCCTTGATGTCGTACAGGTCTTCGACCAACGTCAATTCGACCATTTCCATATTGCAGAAGTAATCGAAGTTGTGTTGCTCGTCGAGGATGTAAGCTACACCCGCCGACATACCTGCCGCGAAGTTGCGACCCACTGGACCAAGGACAACGACGCAACCGCCGGTCATATATTCACAACAGTGATCGCCGGTACCTTCGACCACAGCCGTGGCGCCGGAGTTGCGGACGGCAAAGCGTTCGCCGACACGCCCGTTGATGTACACCTCGCCGCTGGTGGCACCATAGAGCAGGGTGTTGCCGCAGATGATGTTCTCGTCCGCTGCATAAGAGGTGCCGCTGGGCGGAATGACGGAGATGCGTCCGCCGGAGAGTCCTTTGCCCAAATAGTCGTTGGCATCGCCTTGCAACTTGAAGTGTACGCCGTTGACCAAGAAGGCGCCGAACGATTGTCCTGCCGACCCCTTGAACGAGACGGTCAGTGTGTCAGCCGGAAGTCCTGCCTCACCGTAGCGGCGGGCAATCTCGCCGGACAACATAGCGCCGACGGCACGATCGGTATTGCAAATATTGTAGCTGAGCTGAATCGGCATCTTGGCAGTGATAGCGGGCGTTGCCACCTTGATGATGTTGACATCCTTCACCGTCTCGATGTTGTGATGCTGCGGCTTCACGTTGTGGATAGCGGTCTCGGCAGCTTCTGCCGGCACGTGGAGCAGACGGCTGACGTCGATCTTCTCCGTCTTGTGGTTCGTGGTGAAGGTGCGCGTCTCGATGAGGTCGGTGCGACCGATCACTTCATCCATGTTGTGGAAGCCCATCTCAGAGAGGTACTCACGCATCTCTTGCGCTACGAAGCGGAAGAAGGTGATCACATAGTCGGCACGACCCTTGAAGCGAGCACGTAGCTTGGGATCTTGCGTAGCGACACCTACGGGGCAGGTGTTCATGTGGCATTTACGCATCATCACGCACCCCAAAACGATCAAGGCTGTGGTGGCAAAAG
This sequence comes from uncultured Prevotellaceae bacterium, assembly GCA_964530595.1. GTDB lineage: Bacteria > Bacteroidota > Bacteroidia > Bacteroidales > UBA3663 > Liminaster. The sequence continues at coordinate 2,961 of CAZGZL010000051.1, forward strand.
CATATTCCTCGGCACCCAACAACGCCATGATCATGGCGTCGCGACCGGTCTTCATTTGTCCGTCGGTCTGCAACTTCACTTGTCCACGCAGACGGTTGATGATCAATGTTTGCTGTGTTTCTGCCAAACCGATCTCCGGACTCATGCCGGCGTGTTTGGTCGACGAGGCGGGTGAGGCGCCCGTTCCACCGTCCGCACCGGAAATGATGATGCGGTCGGCCTTGGCTTTGGCTACACCGGCTGCAATGGTGCCGATGCCCGATTCAGAAACAAGCTTGACAGAGATGTCGGCGCGCGGATTGACATTCTTCAGGTCGAAGATCAGCTGTGCCAAGTCCTCGATCGAATAGATGTCGTGATGCGGCGGAGGCGAAATTAGGGTGATGCCGGGCATGGAGTGACGGGTCTTGGCGATGATGTCGTTGACCTTGAAGCCCGGCAACTGTCCACCTTCGCCCGGCTTGGCTCCTTGTGCGATCTTGATCTGGATCTCGTCGGCATTTACCAAATACTCCGTCGTGACGCCGAAACGTCCGGAAGCCACCTGCTTGATGGCAGAGCGGGTATTGGGTTCGCCCTCCTTAATATAGAAGCGTTCGCTGTCTTCACCACCTTCGCCGGTGTTGCTGCGTCCGCCGATCGTGTTCATAGCGATGGCAAGCGCTTCGTGTGCCTCTTTGGAGATGGCGCCGAACGACATAGCGCCGGTAGCAAAGCGATGCATGATGCTTTCGACCGACTCAACTTCGTCGATCGGTGTCGGCACGGCGGCTTTCTTGAAGGTCATGAAGTCGCGGATAAACATCGGCTCCTGACGATCGTTGACCAGTGAAGCATATTCTTTATATTTCTTATAGCTGCCCAAACGGGTTGCAATCTGGAGCGTGGAGATGGTCTCCGGGTTCCATGCATGCTTCTCCCCATCGCGACGGTATACGTAGCTACCGAAGTTGGGCAGCATCGAGTTGTCGGCATAGGGCGCAAAGGCTTTCTGATGCGGCTTCAGTACCTCCTCGCAGATCTCCGGCAGTCCGATGCCTGTGATCTTAGAGTCGGCTCCGCCGAAGTATTCGTTCATCACCTCTTGGTCGAGACCGGCGACTTCGAAGATGCGCGCGCCCTTGTAAGACATTAGGGTAGAGATACCCATCTTGGACATGATCTTGAGCAAGCCCTTGCTGATGGCTTGGATGTAGTTGGCGCACGCCGTCTTGTAGTCCAATGCCAACTCCTGTTGCTCGATCTGCTGTTCGATGGTGGCAAAAGCCAAATAGGGATTGATGGCGCTGGCACCAAAGCCCATGAGCAAGGCAAAGTGCATCACTTCGCGCGGCTCTGCACTCTCGACGATAAGACCGATCTGCACACGCTTATGCTTGTTGATGAGGTAGCTGTGTACCGCCGATGTCGCCAACAGGGAGGGAACGGGCGCCATCTCCGCGTTGACGCCGCGGTCGGTCAGGATGATGTAGTCTGCACCATCGTCTACCGCCTTCTCTGCCGTTGCACAGAGACGATCGACCGCCGCCTTCATGCCAGCGGCACCCTCGCTGACGGGGAAAAGCATCGGCGCTTTGACCGCCTTGAAGCCCTTGTAGGCAATGTTACAGAGCAGGTCGAACTGTGTATTGGTTAGGATCGGGTTGGAGAGGCGCACCATCTTGCAGAGCTCCGGATTGGGCTCCAAAAGGTTGCTGTCGATCGAACCGACATAACCGTCGAGCGACATGACGAGCTTCTCGCGGATCGGGTCGATCGGCGGGTTCGTGACCTGTGCAAATTGCTGACGGAAGTAAGCGAACAGACGCTGCGGCTGGTTCGAGAAGGCTGCCAACGGCGTATCATTACCCATAGACCATGTAGGCTCTTGACCATTCTGCGCCATCGGAACGATGATGCGTGTGATGTCCTCTTGGCTGTAGCCGAAGGCGGTCATCTGTGTCATGTAGTCGTCCACCTTCTCCGAAGCCTTGCGTCCCGACGAAAGATTGTCGAGCCAAATGCGGTTCTTAGAGAGCCATTCACCGTAGGGATGTTCAGCTGCCAACTCCGCTTTGACCTCGGCATCGTAAGAGATCTTGCCGGTCTCCATATCGATGAGTAAGATTTTGCCCGGCTGGAGACGACCCTTCTCTGCCACCTCGTTACCGTCGAACATGAGTACGCCGGTCTCGGATGCCATCATGAGCATTCCGTCTTTGGTGATCAGGTAGCGGCAGGGACGCAGACCGTTGCGATCCAACATACCGCCGGCATAGCGACCGTCGCTGAACAACAGTGCGGCAGGACCGTCCCACGGCTCCATCATGATGGAGTGATATTCGTAGAAGTCTTTCAACTCTTGGCTGATGGGGTTCTTGCTGTTGAAGCTCTCCGGAACCATCATCGCCAAGGCGTGCGGCAGGGAGATGCCCGACTGAACGAAGAATTCCAGCACGTTGTCGAACGAAGCCGAGTCAGACATGCCGGGCTGAACGATCGGCGTCACCGCTTGCATTCCACCCAACTTGCCCGGATCGAGCACCGTCTCGCGTGCCGCCATCCAACTGCGGTTGCCGCGGATGGTGTTGATCTCGCCGTTGTGTCCCAAATAGCGGAACGGTTGTGCCAACGGCCAACGGGGGGAGGTGTTGGTCGAGAAACGTGAGTGTACCAATGCCAAGCCGGAGGTAAACCACGGGCTGAGCAGGTCAGGGTAGTATTGGCGCAACTGACGGGAGATGAGCATACCCTTATATACAATGATTCGCGTAGACAACGAGCAGACATAGAAATCATCACGACCTTCCAAGTCTGTCGCTGCAACGCGATTTTCTACATGGCGACGCATCACGTAGAGCACACGCTCCAGCTCATCTTGCTGCATGACCTGTTCGGGGGTCACGAATAGCTGCTTGATAGCGGGCTCGGCGGCTGCCGCCAAGACACCCAAAATATCGCTGTTGACCGGAACATCGCGCGTGGCGATGAGCTTGAGCCCGGCAGCGGCAATCTCCTCTTGACAGATCTCAAGACAACGTGCCTGCTCTGATTCGTCTTTGGGCAAGAAAATCATGGCAACACCGTAACGACCTTTTTCGGGTACGGGAATACCTTGCAACAATATAAACTCATGGGGAATCTGCACCATGATACCGGCACCATCGCCGGTTCGCTCGTCGGCGCCCTCTGCGCCGCGGTGTTCCATGTTCTCCAAAACCTGTAGACCACGCTCTACGATCTCATGGCTCTTCGTGCCGTTGATGTTGGCAAGAAGCCCCACACCGCAGGCGTCGTGTTCATACGCGGGATCGTACAATCCCTGCTTTGCCGGACTTTTATACATATTTTATAGCGTTATAAATTAAATACTAATCAACCATATACCCAAACAGTGAAAAGCCAACCGATTGCTCGTGCTCAGGTATTACGACGGCAAATATAATAAGTAATTCACAGGGGTGAATAGCTTACCCCTGTGAATTTTGTATTTTTGCCATTAAAATGTATATTTTCCATGCTTTATGCAACGTTTTGCAGTATAAAGCAGACAAAATGCCATTAAAATTGAGTTTTTAGAGTCTCTTTTCCAATCAAATAAGCGTCGTGTGCACTGGCGCGTTGGAAGAGTCCTAACCCGAACTCCGCGAGTGACGCCATAAGGTATTCCATCAGCTCGGATTGGAGGTTTTCGTAATCCGCCCACACTTTGGAGCGCGAGAAGCAATAGATCTGCAACGGTAGTCCCTCCGCCGTGGGTGCTAATTGGCGTACCATCAAGGTGAGTTCTGTGTTGATGGCAGGATGGTGCTGCAAGTAACGCATCAAGAAGGCTCGATAGGCTTGCAGATTGGTGGCGACGCCCAATGCTGCCTCCTCTGGAAGATAGCCTGCTGCCTTATAGTGCTCCAATTCGGTCACGGTGCAGAAACGAACGCTGTGCATATCCAAGTTGAGCGAACGAGCGATGCGTCGCCCTTGGCTCTCGCTCATGCCACGCCAATTCTGGAATGAATCGTTGACGAGCATGTAGGGAGGAATGGTGATGATGGTGTTGTCGTAATTGCGCACCTTGACGGTGTTGAGGGTGACGTCGATGACGATGCCGTCGGCGTTACACTTAGGGACGGTGATCCAGTCGCCCGGTTGCATCATGTTATTGGCAGAGAGCTGAATTCCTGCGACAAGCCCCTTGATAGAGTCTTGAAAGATCAACATAAGGACGGTAGCCATGGCACCGAGACCGGTGATCAGGTAGAGGGGAGACTTGTTGACAATGGTGCTGATGATAAGGATGATGCCGAGGATGCAGATGATGACTTGAATGGTCTGCGCGATGCCTTTGAGCGACTGGGCACGCACCCCCTTCTTGATCCGGAAAAGCTCAAAAACCGCCGACACAACGACGCAGAAGAAGCGCACCACGAAAACGATGATGTAAGCCGTGCAGCACCGCATCACGATCTCTTCGATACGACCGCTCAGCGTGAAGGGTAGGGCGAACGTCAAGATCAGCGGCGGCAAGATGTTGCAGAAGGCACGCACCACGCGCTCGCTAAGCAGAATGTCGTCCCACTGAATCTTGGTACGTTCGGTGATGCGTTTGATGGTGGGCACCAAGATGTGGGCGCATACGTAATCTATGACGTAGGCGATGATGATGATCAAGCTGATCAGGAGAAAGCGCCACATGAGGCTCAGTCCTGTGTCTGCTCCGGAAGAGTAGACTTGTTCGTACCATGTTTCCATTGCTTGAGTCGATTTAGTGAAATGAAGGTTTGCAGTTCTGTGCCGTGGCGGAATTTATTCCGTCGCAGTGTTCAGTGAGGCGTCGGTTTCGACAAAGAGTTGCAGGGCGGTAGTGCCCTTGCGTGCCACGAGCCATTTGTGTAGGTCTTGGCGCTCTTTGGGCTGCAACGCCTCGGAAACATACGCGATCACGATGGTCGATGGGGTAGTGGTCTGCTCTTCGACCGATGTAACCAATGTGTGCGAGATGGCAATGTGGCTCACTTTGGGGAAGAGCGCTTGGAGCACGGGCAGCAACTCGTTGGCTTCGGTTTCTCGCGCTTGGTAATCTTGTACTACAGTGCGTAGGCTGTCAGTCAGGTTGCGTTGTTGATCCAACTGTTCGCGCGTCACTTTCACCACACCTTGCATGATGGTGGAGGAGAGTTGATTCTCGTCGATGTTGTTGACACCTCCTTGGACGACGCGGAGTTGCACATCGCTCAATTTATATTGCGTCATGCGTTCTGTGATCTCGTCAATACTCTGTTGCGACAGCCGGGAACCGATCAGCGACACTTCGATCGTACGGAGTGAATCCTCGTTTGTGTAGGTATAGTTAAGCAGCTGTGTGTCGTGTAGCCGTCCGAATTCGCGGTTGATAAATGCGTGCACCTTGGCCTCCTCAATGTTTTGACGAACAATGCGCCACGTCGTCACCATACTGGGGACGGCTACCAAGATCAGTATGCCTGTAACCCATCGAACCATAAGTTTCTGCCGACGCGGTGATAGGGTGACGTGTTTAGGCAGTTTGAGGATGCGCACTCCTAACCATGTTGCTACGCCGATATAGACGCAGTTGATCAGAAATAAATAGAACGCGCCGAAGAAGAACGTCCACTGCTGTGTGGCAAGACCGTACCCACTGGTGCAGAGGGGCGGCATGAGGGCGGTGGCAATGGCAACGCCCGGAATGACATTGCCTTTCACGCGGCTGCCCGTGGCGATGATGCCGGCGAAGCCGCCGAAGAATGCGATGAGCACATCGTAGATTGTGGGCTGCGTGCGGGCTAACAGTTCCGAACGGGCGTCACTGATGGGCGAAATCAGGAAGTAGAGACACGAAGTGAGCAATGCAAAAAAAGTGGCAACAAATAGATTCTTCGCGCTACGGCGCAAGAGCAAACCGTCGTTGACACCCACCGCCAAGCCAATACCCATGATCGGACCCATCAATGGGGAGATCAGCATGGCGCCAATGATCACGGCGGTGGAATTCATGTTCAAGCCCAACGAGGCGATGAAGACGGCGCAGATCAAGACCCAAAGGTTGGTGCCCTTGAAGTCCACGCCGCTGACGATGGCTTCGGTAGCTTCGGTACTTGCCAACTTGTCGCGTTTCAGGTCGAAATAATGTCTGCCCCAGCGTTGCAGGGAGTGCATCAGACGGATGCGCGCGGAAATCTTCGGTCGTTCCATAAGTAGGAAGTTTTTTACAAGGTTCGTTGTATGCGGGGTGGTTTAACGATGGAGTTTCGCTTTGAGAGCGGTCAGCGGAAAATCTCGGCGCACCATGTAGCCTACGTAGAGCGCCAAGAGTAGCGTGTGGATGCCGATGCGGAGCCACATATTGTGCAGCGGGAGATACATCATCACGGCAAAGAGTACCGCCGCCAACAAGAGGTAGCGCGTCGCACTCTTCAGATCGTAGGGGATCGGGTTCTTGTGCTGCCCGACGACGTAAGATGCCACCATGCAGACGCCATAGCCTGCTACGCCTGCCCAAGCGCAAGCAATGTAGCCGTAGCGGGGTACAAAGAGACAGTTCACCGCGATCAGTACGATGCAGCCTAACAGCGAGAACCAAGCGCCCCAAATGGTGCGGTCGATGAGCTTATACCAGAACGAAAGGTTGAAGTAGATGCCCATCATGATTTCTGCCGCCATGACGATCGGAACGACACGCAACCCCACCCAATAGTCGGTGTTGCGGATCAAGAGCACTTTGAATACGTCCAAATATGCCATGACCACCAAGAAACCGAGCAGGGTGAATATGATGAAGTATTTCATGCCGAGTACATTGACTTTGACGACATCATTCTTGTCGCGACTGCTACCGAAGACGATGGGCTCGTAGGCATAGCGAAAGGCCTGCGTAAACATCGCCATGATCATGGCAATCTTGGCGGCGGCGCCATAGATGCCTAATTGCACCTCGCCGTCACGTCCGGGCACGAGAAACGGATACAAGATCTTGTCCGCCGTCTGATTGAGGATGCCCGCCAAGCCGAGGATCAGGATGGGAAAGGAGTAGCGGAACATTCTGCGGAACAGCGCACCGTCGAATTGCCAGCGGAATCCCGTCAGTTCCGGCAGCAATAACACCGCGGTGGCAACGGTAGTCAGAAGATTGATGGCAAAGACGTAGCCTGCCATGTATTCCGAGTCGTAGAACCATGCAATCCATTCCGGATGGCTGCGGTGGATGATGGGGCAGAGCAAGAAGACGAAGAGGTTCAGCCCGATGTTCATCAGAATGTTGATTAGCTTGAGCACCATGAAACGCATCGGACGCTTCTGGTAGCGCAGGTAGGTGAAGGGAATGCAGAGGAAAGCGTCCAAAGCCACGACGCAGATCATGATTCCTAAGTATTCCGGATGGGCGCTATAGCCCAAGGCATGGGCAAGGGGGTGCAGAAACAGCAAACCGAACAAAACAAAGAGCCCGGAGAGTGTGCCAACGGTAATCAGCGTTGTCGAATAGACACGCAAAGGTTGCTCCTCCTCTTTGTTGGCAAAGCGGAAAAAGGTGGTTTCCATGCCGAAGGTCAGCAGCACTAAGATCAGCGCCGTGTATGCATAGAAGTTAGTGACGACGCCGTACTGTCCGGAGGCGGCAGGCATCACCGCTGTGTAGAGCGGTACTAAAAGGTAGTTTAAGAAACGTCCGACGATGGAACTAAGCCCATACAGAGCCGTGTCCTTCATCAATGACTTGGCAAAACCCATGTGAATGTGTTTTATTGATCCTAAGAATAGACAAGAATGAACGTCTGTCGTAGAATGTATTCCGGCAATAAAATCACTCTTGTCAATGAGATTGTACTCTTATATTATTATGAGGAATGTACACCTATAATATAATGTGTCGATCAGAAGAGTGTCCCCTCTGCGGCGCCGCCGTTGTAGCGTTCGCGTCCCAGATGCTTATACGCCAACGTGGTGACTTCGCGTCCACGGGGCGTACGTTTGATGAAGCCCTCCTTGATCAAATAAGGCTCGTAGACATCTTCCACCGTTCCGGGGTCTTCCCCCAATGCGGTGGCAATGGTCGTCAACCCGACAGGACCGCCGCCGAATTTGTCGATGATCGTTGTGAGGATGCGGTTGTCGATCTCATCCAAGCCATACGTGTCGACACCCAACGCCTCCAAAGCATAGCGTGCTATCGAGAGGTCAATTTGTCCGGAACCTTTCACCATTGCAAAGTCGCGCACACGGCGCAGCAGCGCGTTGGTGATACGCGGCGTTCCGCGGCTACGCATGGCGATCTCGATTGCCGCTTCTTCCGTGCATGGCATGCCGAGGATGCGTGCCGAACGTGCCGTAATGTTCGCCAAGAGCTTAGTATCGTAGTATTCCAGATGGGCGTTGATCCCGAAGCGGGCGCGCAAGGGGGCGGTTAATAAGCCGCTACGTGTTGTGGCGCCGATCAGTGTGAACGGGTTGAGGTCTATTTGGATGCTGCGGGCTGCGGGACCTTTGTCGATCATGATATCGATGCGGTAATCCTCCATCGCGGAGTAGAGATACTCCTCCACGACGGGGCTGAGACGATGTATCTCGTCAATGAACAGCACATCATTACGTTCCAACGAGGTCAAAAGTCCCGCCAAATCGCCGGGCTTGTCCAACACGGGTCCTGACGTAACCTTGAAGCCTACGCCGAGTTCGTTGGCGATGATGTTCGAGAGCGTCGTCTTGCCTAAACCGGGAGGACCGTGGAAGAGGGTATGATCCAATGCCTCGCCGCGCATTTTTGCCGCTGCCACGAAGACACGCAGGTTTTCGATGACCTTTTCCTGTCCGGTGAAGTCATCAAAAGTGAGTGGGCGTAACGCCTTCTCAATCTCTTTGTCCTGTTCAGTGGCAGGTTTGTAATTACGTATATTGAAATCTTCCTCCATCGGTGTCTTGGGTTATCAAAAGTTGCGACAAAGATAGGGATTTTTTTCTGAAATGCTTAAAAAGAGCAATCACGACCCTCGACACCGCTGTTTTTTCCTATTTTTGTGCCTCCTCTGAGTTTCGTCCTCTCCGGGTGAAGCTCATTTGCATGAATCTCTTGAACGATGGAAGATCTTTTGGCTTGGGGTTATCCCGGATTGTTTTTAGCCGGATTTATTGCCGGCAGTGCCATACCGATGAGTTCCGAAGCGGCGCTCAGCGCGGTCATCGCGTTGGGATGGCCTGCGTGGCCGTGCATCCTCGTCACATTCTTGGGCAACTGGTTGGGGGCGACTACCAACTATGTAGTCGGACGATTTGCTCGTGAGGAGTGGATCGAGAAATACTTGCGCGTCAAGCGGGAGAAGTTAGAGCGCGCACGACACTTCCTGCACGGGCGGGGCGTCTGGCTTGCCGCTGTCTCTTTTCTCCCCTTCTTGGGCAACGCTTTGGTGATTGCTTACGGCATGATGCGCACCCCCTTTTGGAAAGTCGGTGGGCTGATGTTTGTCGGACGATTGCTTCGCTATATCGTTTGGACGCTGTTCACTGTCGGTGTGATGCAGTTGTTCGCTTAGCTAACAGATAACGCACGGCATCCCCGATTAGGAAGATGGGGAAGGTGCCGCACAGCAAGAACAACCATTCGCCGAATGTCAAGGGACGAATGATGTTGAACATCTCTCCGCCGAAGCTGACGATGGCGATTTGTCCCACCAAGATGACGCCGGCGATAGCTATAAAACTCCAGCTCCACTGTTTTCGCCACGAAGGACGTTCCGCATGTGGCAATTTCAGCTCTCCAAGGAGACTGCGCCCCGTCCTGTAATAGCGGGCGTTGAATAAGTTCCAGAACTGCAACAGCACAAAGATCGTGAAGAAATAGGCACGCGGCGCCCACGCCCAACAAGCTAACAGCACCGCCGACATTCCCAAACCCCAGCCTAAAATGTTGCACAACATTCTACGATCTATAATGTGTGCCCGCGGACTGCGCGGATGCGCCTGCAAGACCTTAGGATCGGGCGGCAAGGCAGAGAGCGCCATCGCTGCAAAGGTATCCATGATCAAATTCACCCACAACATTTGCGTCACAGTCAGGGGCGACTCTTTGCCCAAGAATGCGCCCATCAACACGATGAGACATGCTGCCACGTTGACCGTCATTTGGAAGAGAATAAATCTTCCGATATTTTGATAGAGCGAACGTCCCCACAACACAGCCTTCGTGATGCTGCTGAACGAATTATCTATAATCGTAATGTCCGAAGCCTCTTTAGCCACCGCCGTACCGTCGCCCATCGAGAGCCCCACTTGCGCCGCATTGAGCGCCGGCGCATCGTTCGTACCGTCGCCGGTCACAGCCACAACGTGGTGTCTGCGTTGCAAGAGCTTTACTAAACGTTGTTTATCCATCGGACGGGCGCGCGCCAAGATCTTCAGCCCGGCGCGGCTGTGACTATGCACGTCGGGTAGCAACGCCATAGCCTCCTCGTCACTTAGAGCGCCAAAGTCGGTTCCCGTCAATACTTCTCGGTCATCGTGCTCCTCGATGAGCCCGATTTGTCGCCCTATCTCCTCTGCCGTTCCAACCGTATCGCCTGTGACGATGATCACGCGGATGCCTGCTTGACGGCACGTGTTGATAGCTTCCGGAACTTCCGGACGGATTGGGTCGGCGATTGCAGCCAACGCGAAGAACGTCAAGCCCGGCGCATCTTGCGTCGCATAAGCGAAGCCTAATGTGCGCATCGCCTGCTGCTGATAACCTGCCGCCAACGCCTCGACTTGTTCTACCGTATAGCCACCTGCCACCGCACAGCATTGCTGCAACAATAATTCCGGCGCCCCCTTCACATAGCGTACAGTGCCTCCTAATAGTGGGCTCTCCACTGTCGTCGACATCTGCTTACGCTCTGCGTTGAACGGTTCTTGAGTCTGTACCGTTGCCTGTTCGCGGAGTTTCAGGTAGTCCACGTCGCGATCGTCCAACCAGAGCAACAGAGCACCCTCCGTCGGGTTGCCCAAGACGCGCCGCTGATCTTCGTCGCGCTCGATCCAAGCGGTCGAGTTGACCGCGATCGCCTCTGCCATCAACGCCGTAGCGTCGACCGTTGTTTCACGATCCTCGTCCAAGAAGTTGTGTAGCGCTGTCACCTGCATCTGATTTTGTGTCAGTGTGCCTGTCTTGTCTGTGCAGATCACCGTCGCGGCGCCCATTGTCTCGCAGGCGTGCAGCTTGCGTACCAAATTGTTCT
>CAZGZL010000052.1:0-13820 GCA_964530595.1 uncultured Prevotellaceae bacterium
CCCACAAATAAAAGCGGTGAGACTGTGGAAACGATGAGCAATGAGTATATTGTGCTACTGACCAAAGTGAGCTAACCGAAGCGCCAAGGCTACTGAGGTAGGAAGCTTATTACAATTTCCGATAAATCAATTCCAATTTAGTATATTTACGTTCCGTAGCGTTATTGCAATGCTCCAAGAGTCCCAAGGGATGGGTGAGGGGCGTGCCGTCACGTTCCGGATCATAGACTGTACCGCTTTCGGGATGTGGTAGGGTGGCGGCTTCGCGTAAATATTCGTCACAGAAGTTGAAACTGCCAAATTCGGGCCATTCACTGACCAGCAGATCTAAGCCGACAGCATCGCATGCAACGGGGTCTTGCGACACGATCAACGAACAGCACCAATCGTCGTTGAACGGTGGCTTCTGCCATTTCGGTGCCGGTTTGCCGTTAACGTCGCGCGAGCCATAGGTACCATCGATCAGAAACAGCATACATTTGCCTCCCAAATCTTTATGACCGATGAAGTCTACAAACGTCTTGTAGCCCGGTTTGCCATGCTTCTTGTCTGCACTGAAATTGCTGTGCGCATTTTTATGCCAATCTATATTGATGTCTGTCGCTCCGTACCAATTCTTGGCTGTAAGGGTGACGCCGGGACCTTTGTGCGTCTTCAGCAGGGCACTGTTGATCAGATAGTCGGCGTCCACGATGCAACGTGCCAATCCTGTGGCTAACTTGCCGTTGTCGACCGAATAAAGGATGCGGTCGGGATAGTAGGTGCATGCTTCGCGCCCGTCACCGCCGATGTTATCGATGAAGGTGACGCGCGGAAACCAACGGTGACACTTGTCGTAAATGCTGTCGGTGATGGCGCGACTCGGCTCGCAGACGATTACGTCCTCTTCACGCACGCCGCCGCCGATGATGAGACTTTTCAACAGAGCCAAGGTGACAAAGGGGGAGGAGTTGAGGTCTATGGTATCATGATGGGTCAACACGTTGTTCATGTTGAGCTTGATGGTAATCTTTTCTCCCGGTCGGTAGCTGCGCTTGCCGCGGTCGTGGTTCTCATTGAACGAGGTGAAAAGAGCTTTCCAAGCCTTGCGTTCTGAGCGGTAGCCGGTGAGCGAGGTGATGGCTTCGCGCACCATCCGATCAGCTTTGGTTTGGTCGTTCCAACGGTCTTCAACCCACAGTCCTGTCTCACCGTCCCATTGGGCTACCCCCGGATCGTGCACCCAGACGACGCGACCGGGATGAATGCCGCGCCCTTCGCCGAGCGGTGTGTTGGGGGCAACGCAGAGTCGTGGGGCACTCACGGTGGGGTGTGACGGCTCTTGTGCGTGCAGCGAAAGCAAGCTGCAGCAGAGCAATAGAAGGAGAACGATCATCTGTGACGGCGCAGGTCGCGTCCCTCGAAATTACAGATGGCGTTGACCCATTCCGGTCGCAGAGCTTCGGAAGTTTGCTTCTGAAGGTCGAACATCACCATAACCGATTCACAAACACACTTGACTTCCTTGGTGATCGTGTCAATGACCCGTTGCGCCAATTTGAAGCTTTTGTTACCGATCTCTGTCACCGCCGTTTGCACCGCAATATGATCGGTGCCGAAGATCTGAGAGATAAAGTTGGCTTGGATGTTGACGACTACGATGCCCTCCGTCTTCCAATCTACTGTGGGACAAACCGCAGAGAAGTATTCTGTCTTGGCTAAATCGTAGAACGAAAAATAGACGGTGTTGTTCACGTGTCCGAACTTGTCGATGTCGTTGAAGCGTAGCTGAATGGGCAGGGTGTATTTGAACTGAATCTCTTCCATAGAAGTCTTAACTTTTGTTGCGGCAAAGATAGGGAAGAGGGGAGCGATATAAACAATAATGCGTAGCCAATTATAACTTCTTATATTGACTACGCATATAAATAAAATTTTTCGTCGTTTCTGATAACAAAAATTAGCTTTTTGCTTGCGCTTCTGTTATCATGCGAACAAAATATTCGTGAACGAGTGTTGCGTCGTTGAGTTCCGGATGGAATGCGGTCACTAATTGTGTGCCCTGACGGGCGGCAACGATGTGCCCAGATACTTCTGCCAAAACCTCCGCTTTTGCTCCCACAGAAACAATGTAAGGGGCACGAATGAAGGTCATGGGCACGGGGCGATCAATGCCTGCCATCGGTGCTTCGGTATAGAAGCTGCCCAACTGTCGACCGTAAGCGTTGCGGCGCACGGTTATGTCCATGGTGCCGAGGCGCACGATGTCGTCACCTTCTACATGGCTCGAAAGCAAGATCAAGCCGGCACAAGTGCCGAATACGGGGAGTCCACCCAAGATGGCGTCGCGGAACGGCTCGAAGAGCTCCAAATCGTGTAGCAGCTTCAGCATCGTAGTGCTCTCGCCGCCGGGGATGATCAGACCATCTTTGGGCTGATCCCAATCTACGCGTTGACGGATCTCGAACGTTTCGACGCCGAGACGGTGTAACATCTGTTCGTGTTCAAGGAAGGCTCCTTGCAGAGCCAAGATTGCAATCTTCATCTCTGTCGTGCTGCTTACTTACCACGTTCAGCCATCAACAAAGCGATCTCCTGTTCGTTGATGCCGACCATAGCTTCGCCGAGATCTTCGGAGAGTTCAGCCAACACCTTCGGGTCGTTGTAGTTAGTTACAGCCTTCACGATGGCTTGTGCACGCTTAGCCGGATCGCCGCTCTTGAAGATACCGGAACCGACAAATACACCTTCGGCACCGAGCTGCATCATCAATGCTGCGTCAGCGGGCGTTGCGACGCCACCGGCTGCAAAGTTCACCACCGGAAGTTTGCCGTTGTCGTGTACGTACTGCACCAATTCGATCGGCGCGCGGAGCTGCTTGGCTGCCTCATAGAGTTCGTCGGGCGACATAGAGGTCAAGCGGCGCATTTCGGACTGCATCATGCGCATGTGGCGTACAGCCTGAATGACATCGCCTGTACCGGGCTCACCCTTTGTGCGGATCATCGTTGCACCCTCGGCAATGCGGCGGAGCGCTTCGCCCAAGTCCTTGGCACCGCAGACAAACGGCACGTTGAACTTAGTCTTGTCGATGTGATAGACATCGTCGGCAGGGGAGAGCACTTCGCTCTCGTCGATATAGTCGATCTCGATGGCTTCGAGGATCTGTGCTTCAGCAAAGTGTCCGATGCGGCATTTAGCCATCACGGGAATGGAAACTGCTGCTTGAATGCCCTTGATCATCTTAGGATCGCTCATACGTGAAACGCCACCTGCTGCGCGAATGTCGGCGGGAATACGTTCCAATGCCATGACTGCACAAGCGCCTGCAGCCTCTGCAATACGAGCCTGTTCAGGCGTCGTTACGTCCATGATCACACCGCCTTTAAGCATTTGAGCTAAATTGCGGTTCAGGGTCTGTCTGTTTTCTTCCATAGTAAGTATTTGTAATTATGTTGTCTGTCCAAAAAAATTTGCTTGCAAAGGAACGGCAAAAACTGCAAATATCCAAATGTGCTTCCCCTTTCGAAGCTCAAAAGAGAGAAAATCGTAGTTTTTGATTACTGAGGGAGAACGTTTTTCTTTTATTCCGTATACAACCCCTTGGAGACAGAAGATTTTTCTGCCTTAAAGTCGCTCCTGTTCAAGCTGTTCATAAAGTCCGGCGCAAGCATCCTCCAAGAGATCGAGTACCAATTCGAAACCGTCTGCCCCGGTGTAGTAAGGATCGGGAATGCAGTCTGCCATCAGCTGTCGACAGAAGTCGGTCATACGGTGCACTTTGCGCAACGACGGGAGATCCGGTGCAAGGTCGCGCAGGTTGTCGTAGTTTCCGTCATCCATCGCCAAGATGAGGTCAAAGGTCTCAAAGTCTGTCGGACGAATGAAGCGCGCACGGTGTGTCAGCTCGTAGCCGCGACGCGCAGCATGCATCCGCATACGGCTGTCGGGAAGGTCGCCAGAATGTCCGGCATAAGTGCCGGCGGAATCCATCTCATAGCGTGTCTGTGCATTCGCACGGTTGACGACGGTGCGAAAGATCTCTTCTGCCGCAGGAGAGCGGCAGATGTTGCCGAGGCAGACAAAGAGCACTCGGATGGGACGTTCCTTCACGGGGTGGGGTAGAAGGGTATTGGTAGTGTCGATTGCTTCGGGGTCGTCGGTTGAGAAATGTATCATGTGTAGATCCGTTAGGGGGATTGAGAGTTAATCTTCGTCTAATGTGAGCTCACCGGACTTCCACTGCTTGTATTTTGCTGCCAAGAACCCGATGAACTTGCCGATCTGTGCCACCGCAGCGCCGGTCTCTTGCGTGATCTCGCGCCCTTGCAAGCGTAGCATCAGCACACCGTAGAGCGCCGTGAAGCATGTTTCCAATTCGCCTGTCTTGGTCTCGCCCTCCTTACCGCGCAGCTCAACGATGTAGGGCAGTGTGGCGTAGAAAGCCGAGGTGTAGAGGGCGTCTTTGCCGCTCTTCAGCAGACGGAGGTGCAGATCGGTCAGGTCGATCAAGATGTTTTCGTTCACCTGAAGGTGTCCGTGCTCCCGCTTTCCCTCCATGCGCATCATCTCTGCCAATTCGTGATACCATTGGCGTATCTCCTCCAATTTCCCTGCCGGTAGGTCGGGCGTATCGAAGCGTTGAACCAATAGTTGATCTATCCGGGCGTCATCCAAATCGCAAGCGCGAAGCAGATCTTCCACTTGCCACATATAGAGCAGGTATTCTGCAATGTTTTCTTTCCGTTTTTGTTGTGCGACGAGCATAGTCGTTCTTATATATAAGATAATAAATGTATGATTCGTTAGTTGTATTGTCCGTTTAATGCAACGTAGAGGCACGTTCCACCTCGTGTATTTGTTTCAGCGCTTGGCAGAGCTGTTGCGCCTCTTGCTGTGTCGCGCCGTTGATGGTCAGATAGCCTTTGAAGATGCCGTCTTTGCATTCCAAATGCACATTGATGATGTTGTACGAAACTCCCTCGCTGATCACGTGCGTGATGGCGTTCAGCACGCCGGGATGGTCGATGCCTGTCAGTTCGAGCGTGAACGAGTTCTGTGCGACTTGCGGTACCGCGACCTGAGGTTGCTTGCGCGAAGGGCGGAGATGCAAGCGGTGGCGTGGTTCGGACGTCTTCTCTGTTGCCGCCGTCTGAGCTTGTGTTTCCGGCGAAGTGGGCGTTGTCGAGGAGGAGGTATCTGCTTTCTGCTTGCCCTTGCCGATGCCGAAGAAGCCCAAGATGGCACGCGTATAAGTCGGCTTCAGCCGTTTCTTGAACGCCTCGTCCAAGACAATGGTGCCGTTGCCGATGCCGAAGAAGAGGTCGTTGCGTGCCGGTAGCTTGAAGCTGTGCAGCAAACTGTCGATGGCAGGTTGGTCGAGCGTCAGCGCATGCTGTTCGAAGTATGTGCTCAATGCCTTTTCTCCTTGGTCGATGATGTTCTGCCGTTTGCGGTTGAGTGTGGCTTGCACCTTGCCGCGCGCTTTAGCCGTTGTCACCCACGTGCGCCATTCCTCTTGTACTTGCTCTTCTTCGGCGGTGCTGATCTCCACCTGTTGCCCATTGCTCAACACCGTGTTGAGCGGAACCAACACGTGGTTGACGCGCGCTGCTTCGGCGTGTAGACCGATGGTCGTGTGCAGCGAGAATGCAAAGTCCAACGCCGTAGCCCCTTTGGGAAGCTCTTGTAGTTCGCCTTTGGGGGTGAAAACATAGATCTCGGTAGACAACAGATTCAGATTGATCGTGTCCAAGAAGTCCAAGGCGTTAGGCGCCGGATTGTCTAAGATCTCGCGGATGCTCTTCATCCACTTGTCCAAACCGGGATCACCTTCCGGCGCATGGGTGCCGCGTTTATACTTCCAGTGCGCTGCCAGACCTCGTTCGGCTATTTCATTCATGCGCTCGGAGCGAATCTGAATCTCGATCCAGTTGCCGTCGGGACCCATCACTGTCACGTGCAGTGCCTCGTAGCCGTTAGACTTGGGACGGCTGATCCAGTCGCGTATGCGGTCGGGATGCAGCTTGTAAATGCTCGTGATGGCGTTATAGATGCGCCAACAGTCGGTTTTTTCGGTCTCCTCGCTTTCCGGTTGAAACACAATACGGGCGGCAAAGAGATCGTACACTTCGTCGAACGTGATGTGCTTATTCTTCATCTTCCGCCAGATCGAATAGATCGACTTCATGCGCGACTTGATGCTGTACTTTAACCCCAAATCGTCCAACATAGAGACGATCGGTGCGGAGAACGTCGTGAAGATGCGCTGACGGCTCTCTTCCGACTCTTGTAACTGCTGCTTCAAGCGCTGGTATTCGTCGGGGTGCTCGTATTGCAAGCTCAGGTCTTCCAATTCAGTCTTGATATTGTATAGACCGAGGCGATAGGCGATGGGGGCGTACAAATACAGTGTTTCGCCGGCGATGCGACGTTGTTTCTGCGGATCCAAAGCACCCAACGTGCGCATATTGTGCAGGCGGTCAGCGATCTTGATCAAGATAACGCGCACATCTTCCGTGATGGTCAACAACAGATTGCGAAAGTTCTCTGCTTGTTCCTCAGGGTTGCGGAGTACGGGATTGTCCGTGTCGTCGCCCTCCTCGGCAGCAAAGCGGAGGTTGCCGCCTGAAATCTTAGTGACGCCGCGTACAAGGTCGGCGATTCGGGTGCCGAACTCCTTTTCTACCTCCTCGAAGGTGACGTCGGTCTCGGTGACGACATCGTGCAGGAGCGCTCCGCTGATCGAGGTCGATCCCAAACCGATCTCGTTGCAGACGATGCGCGCCACCGCCAACGGGTGGCAAATATAAGGTCTTCCTGAAATACGGCGCTTATTGCCGTGTGCTCGACGTGCAAAAGCGAAGACGCGGCGTATCAGATCCGCTTTATCGCCATTGCGGGTATGTGCATAGTCAGCCAATAGCGCTTCGAACTCTGCATTGATGTTCTCCTCTTCGAGAGGAGTGATGGGTAGGTCTTCAGATGTTTTCATGATTGCACCAATTTATTAAAAAGAAGGAAGCCTCTCCGGATTGTAGTCTTTGAGACCTCAAGGTAATATTGGCGCTCGCCTCTCGTCAACGAGCGAGAGACGAACGTAAGGCGCGGTGAGATCACCGCACGCGGATGCGCTTCTTGGGGGTCAGACGGTCGCTCTTCATGCCATTCAGCTTTTTGATAGCAGCCACTGACGTGCCATATTTGCGCGCGATCTTCGACAACGTGTCGCCGGAGCGTACCACATAATAAGTGGCACCCCCCTTGGCGCCTGTCGCCGCAGTTCTATTAGTTTGTTGAACAAAGTCCAAATAATTGCCATTCTTGGGCAGCAGAGAGTCGGCTTTGTATGCCGAGATGTTCTCCTCCTGCTCGATATATTCGTAGAGCTTCTGCGCAGGCAAACGTAAGGCACTGGACTTGTAATTACCCGGCACCAAATCGTAGGCGTATTGCGGATTCAGCTCTCTGATGAGTTCGATGGGAAGATCCAACACAGTGGCAATCTGTTTGAAGTGGATCATGCGATCGACCATCACAGTATCTGTCACCGGTGGAAGTTCGGTCTGCACGGCGCAAAGATTGTGGTCGCAATGATAATTCATCACGTAATTGGCGGCGATGAAGGCGGGAATATATCCGCGCGTCTCTTTAGGTAGATAGAAATAGATCTCCCAGAAGTTCATCTTGCCTCCCGAACGTTTGATGGCTTTGTTCACATTGCCCGGACCGCAATTATAGGCGGCAATCGCCAACGTCCAGTCATTGTACATTCCGTACAGCTCCAACAGATAGCGGCAAGCGGCGTCGGTTGACTTTTCCGGGTCGCGGCGTTCGTCTAACACCGAATTGACCTCCAACCCCATCAGCTTACCGGTTGAGGGCATAAATTGCCACAGTCCGGCGGCGCCCACGCGGCTGGTAGCCTGCGGTTTCAGCGCTGACTCGATCACGGGGAGGCACTTCAGCTCGTCCGGCATGTGATAGCGGCTCAGAGCATCTTCGAAGAGCGGAAAATAGAAATTGCTCAGCCCCACCATATACTCCACGAGCGAGCGACGGCGGTGTACATACATATCTATATAGGAACGCACAATTTGATTGTAAGGCATATCAATCACCGTCGGCAATGCCTTCAGACGACGTATATAAATGGAGTCGGGGATATCTGCTACATCTTCATTGCTTGCGCAAGTCTTGTCGGTGTGCACATAATGTTGATGCAGCCAACCGCTCAGCAGCGAATCTAACCCGATGTCAAAACTTTCGGGCATCACGATCGCTGAGTCGCGGATCTCGGACATTATATAAGTATAGCTTGTATCGGGTCGTTGCAAATCCTCGATTACCTCTTGTCGCGGTTGTTGTGGTGTCTCTTTGTGTCGTGTGCGGGTACGCTCGGTTGCCGAAGTGGGCAGCCAAGCCGCTAAAGAAAGGCTGGTGAGTGTCAGATATAAGAATTTTCGCATAAATAATGTCACAGTGGTTAAGTAAAGATCCTCAGGATTGCTGTTGCCGTGTGCCTTCAGAAACTGTATGTATAACTAACGCGCAAGATTGGTTCATTGTTCGCACCGAGGTCGGGCGAGACATCAAAATGATAAAGCGAAGCGTCCACGTAGGCGTCTACCATCGAAACCATGTAAACTGCCAACATTCCCACAACACAATAATCACGATAGTTGCGATAGGAATTTTTCTTGCGCTTAAACACGCGCTCCAAATAGTCGTAGCGTGCCGAGACGTCATAGTTCGGCGGCAAGAAATCTTTGTAGCTCGCGTTTGGGCTTCCCAATACCAAATCTCTGTAAGCGTTTGAATAAGTCTTGTAATAGCGGTTATTCCATTGATAGCCGTAAAGCAGCCCTAAAAATCCTCCGTAGATGATTGGTAACTTCCAGTACTTGCGATTGTAGATCTGTCCTCCGCCGGGGAAAAGCGCTGCATACCACACCGCTTTCGCCGGGATCGGATTGAAATTGAGGTTGTCGCCCCATTCTAAAATCTCAGCGACCGAATCGATCTCTGCCACGAACTTAGGCAGACTGTCGTTATCGTAGTACAGATCTTCGTCCAGCATCGGATCGTTCCACGGTGCGACGATCGTGTCGGTGATTGCATCCGCCTCAACCGCTGCCTCGTAGAGAGAATCTTCGGCGAAGCTCTCGGCGACGGTGCTCAGTGAGTCGCTCGCCATCGGAATCCCTTCCGTAGTCTGAGCCGACACGGGGGCAAAGCGGGCGCTGCAACACAGCAGAAGGAGCCAAGAGATGATGTATAATTTGTTCACGGAAGTAGTGTACAATGATTATTTAGCATTTACCTCGTCGAGTAGAGCGATGATGTGCTCCAATTCCTTGTCGTTCTTGAAGGGAATTGTGATGCGTCCCTGACCCTTTTCGTTGCTGGTCATCTTCACCTTGGCATGGAACATCTGCGACAGGTGTTCTGTTAGCAGTTCGAACAGGGCGGCTTGATCTTCGCCTATCTTAGGCTTGGCGGGAGCGGGGGTGGTACCGAAGTCTTGGATCTTGCCCTCCATATAGTCGCGCACCAACGTCTCCACTTTGCGGACGGGGAGATCGTTTGCCACGATCATCTTGTAGAGTTGTATTTGGAGTTCTGCGTCTTCCAAGGGGAGTAGGGCACGCGCGTGTCCCACACTCAGTGTTTTGTTCTTCAGCGCTAATTGCAGTTCGGCGGGTAGCTTCAGTAATCGGAGAAAGTTGGCTACCGTTGTGCGTTTCTTGCCCACACGTCCCGCTAACTCCTCTTGCGTCAGTCCATACTGATCGATCAGCTGTTGGTAAGCCAACGCCACCTCGACCGCATTGAGATCCTCGCGTTGAATGTTTTCGATCAACGCCATCTCCATCACATTGCCGTCGTCGGCAGTACGGATGTAGGCTGGCATCGAGAGCAGTCCCGCTTTCTGAGCGGCGCGCCAACGACGTTCGCCGGCGATGATGAGGTAGGTGCCGTCTTCCTGACTGCGGAGCGTAATCGGCTGAATGATGCCGATGTGGGCGATGGAATCAGCCAATTCGCTCAACGCCTCTTCGTCAAATTCACGGCGCGGTTGGTTGGGATTGGGATGTATCAGGTCTATGTCCACGTCGCTGATTGAGGCATTCCCTACAGCTGCCGGAGCGTCCTCTAACGAGATTAGGGCGTCCAGTCCGCGACCCAAGCCTGTTTTCTTTTGAATCATGTTTCTTTCATTAGTTAATGCCGATCGTAGCGGCGAGCAGGGTGTGTCACACGCTCGGCATGGCAAAGATATTGTAAAACCCCGAAAGATCCAACTTTCAGTAGGGCTCCTTCGGTGTTTTTGTAACTCTTAACGTTGTTGTCCGGCGGATTGAGCGCTCTCGTCAATCTTCTTTTGCCAGATCATGATGCTTGGTCAGCAATTCGCGTGCCAACATCATATAGTTGCTGCTACCTTTCGATTCGGGTGAGTAGAGCAACGCGGGGAGACCGTAGCTTGGAGCCTCGCTCAGACGGATGTTGCGCTGAATCACCGTGTCGAATACCAACTGTTGGAAGTGGCGTTTCACCTCCTCGTAGATTTGGTTCGCCAGACGCAGACGCGCGTCGTACATCGTCAATAGGAATCCCTCGATCTGCAACTTCGGGTTGAGCTTGTTCTTGATGATCTTGATCGTGTTTAGCAGCTTGCTGATTCCCTCTAACGCAAAGTATTCCGCCTGTACGGGGATGATCACCGAGTCGGCGGCGGTCAGGCAATTCACTGTGATCAGACCCAACGATGGGGAGCAGTCTATGATGATGTAATCGTAAATTGTCCGCATCGGGCGTAGCTGCTTGCGGAGGATCAGTTCACGCGCCTCCATGTTTAAGAGCTCCAATTCTGCGCCGACCAGGTCAATGCGTGACGTGATGATATCCAAGCGTTCAACACACGTCGGCAAGATGGCATCAGCGGCGGTGGCATTATTGATCAGGCAATCGTAGACAGACGTGTCGACATCTTTCAGATCAATACCGAGCCCGGAGGTGGAATTAGCCTGCGGATCAGCGTCGATGAGCAATACTTTTTTGCCGAGTGTAGCTAACGAGGCAGCAAGGTTTATGGCGGTCGTGGTCTTACCGACTCCGCCTTTTTGATTTGCAATGGCGATGACAAGTCCCATAAGTCGATAATTTTGATAATGCAAAGATAGCTGCCGTGATTTCGAAACGCAAGGATCCCTCTTTGATAATGAGAAATCTGTTGATAAGTAGGGCGTTTTGTTGATAACTTTTGCGCCCAAACGACCGATTTGAGCCTCTGCGACAGGGAAATGAAGTCAAAAATTTGCCACCTCCTTGTTTTTCACTATCTTTACGCCCCGAAATTTAGAATGGAATGGAAATAACGATTCAGTCAGACCCTCGTCCCCTGATTTTAGTGACTAACGATGACGGCGTAGATGCACGTGGCATCCACGCCCTCACTGAGGCGTTGCGCGGATTAGGACGCATTATTGTTGTCGCACCGGACGCTCCTCGTTCAGGTCACGCTTGTTCTTTCACTTGTACCCGCCCGTTGGTATTGCAGCCTGTTAGCGATGACGGCGACGTCACGATCTTCTCTGTCTCCGGTACGCCGGTCGATTGCGTTAAGCTTGCTATGCACCGCATCTTCCCGCAGCGCCGTCCCAACCTTGTTGTCTCCGGTATCAATCACGGAGCCAATTCCTCCATTTGCGTCGTTTACAGCGGCACCATGGGGGCGACCATCGAGGGCTGCATCGTGGGGGTACCCTCCATTGGGTTCTCGCTCTGCGACCATCGCGCCGATGCCGACTTCAGTACCGCTGTCGGCTACGTGTGTAGCATTGCTGCACAAGTCTTGGAACGAGGTCTGGAACGAGGTATCTGCCTCAACGTCAACATCCCTGTCGGGTCGGAGCTCCGCGGCATTCGTGTAGCACGGCAAGCTGATGGCTTCTGGACGCGCGAATTCCAACTCTTAGATCAGACGCCGGACTCCGAGACTTATCAGGTCACGGGCGAATACAGCAATCGCGAACCTGATGCTGCCGACACCGATGAGTATCTTTTGTCGCGCGGCTATGTTACCGTCGTGCCTACCCACATAGACCTCACGGCGCACGACAAACTTCAAGCAGTGAAATTCTTGGAACAATGAAATACTATCTGATCGCAGGCGAAGCCTCCGGAGACCTCCACGCGGCGCACCTCATGCGTGCATTGCAAGCGTCCGATCCCGCTGCCCAATTCCGCTACTATGGCGGTGACAAAATGCAAGCGGTAGGGGGAACGTTGGTGTGCCACTATGCTAAGTTGGCATATATGGGCTTCGTGCAGGTCGTGAAACACTTGCCTCAGATCCTCGGCGGAATGCGTCGCTGTCGCGCCGACATCGACGCCTACCGTCCCGACGTGTTGGTCTTGGTGGATTATCCCGGCTTCAACCTTGGTATGGCTAAGTGGGTCAAGAAGCATTTGCCTCAGATCAAGACGGTCTACTACATTTCTCCCAAGATTTGGGCGTGGAAGGAGTGGCGCATCCGCGACATCAAGAGTTCGGTGGATTGTATGCTCTCGATCCTCCCCTTCGAAGTGGATTTCTATCGTCGCCACCAATACCCCATCACCTACGTGGGCAACCCCACCGTAGACGAGCTGTCCGTGCTCGCATCGCAGCCTTTAGATCGCGTCGCCCTCTGCCGTCGTTACGGCTTGGATCCGGAGCGCCCCATCGTTGCACTCTTGGCGGGCAGCCGCCGAGCTGAAGTGACGGGCAACTTGCCCATCATGCTACGTACCTTGGCACAGTTCCCCGACGTGCAGGCTGTCATCGCCGGCGCTCCCGGATTGACTCCGGAATTTTACGCACCACTGTTGCAGGGTAGCTCGGCGCGCCTGCTTTTTGATGCCACTTACGACCTCCTGCGCCTCTCTCAGGCGGCATTGGTCACCTCAGGCACCGCCACGCTTGAAACGGCGTACCTCAATGTGCCGCAAGTGGTCTGTTATCAATTTAAAGGGGGAATGTTGGTCTACAAAGTCATGGAGCGCGCCTTGCGCAGCATTCACTACGTCTCGCTCGTCAACCTCTTGGTGAACGAAGGAATCGTTACCGAACTCTTGGGCCCTTACCTCACCCTACCGCGCCTTACAGCAGCTTTGCGCCCCCTGCTCACCGACACCCCGCAGCGGCGTCAAATGCTCGCCGACTACGACCGGATGCGTGCCGTCTTGGGCGCCCCCGGCGCTCCGCAACGTGCCGCAGTGCGCATCATGCAGTTGTGTGCTCATCCTACCGCATAATATTGAAACAAACCTATAAAAGTAACTGAATTAAAAAGTAACTGAATTATGATCGACAAGATTTTATCTATCTCCGGCAAGCCGGGATTGTATCGCCTCGTTTCGCGTGGCAAGAATATGCTCATCTGTGAATCTCTCTCCGACGGTCGTCGCGTCCCCGCTTTGCAGCACGACAAAGTGCTCTCGTTGGGTGACATTGCTATGTATTCCACCGGCGACGAAGTGCCGTTGAATACCGTCTTCGGTTGGGCTAAAGAGCAGACCGGCGGCAAGATTGCCCCCGTCAGCACCAAGGACTCTGCAGCCGATCAGCGTGCATGGTTTGCACAGGTCTTCCCCGACTACGATGTAGATCGCGTACACGCCGGCGACATCCGCAAGTTTATTCAGTGGTTTAACATCCTGATCGAGACCGGCAACGATGACTTCTCCGAGCCCGAAGCTCCCGCAGAGGAGGCTGCCGAGGCAGAATAAGGAGAGCCCGCATCTCCGCACACCCAAAGAGAGCTCCCACGCACCGAAGAGGTTGCGTGGGAGCT
>CAZGZL010000053.1:0-13778 GCA_964530595.1 uncultured Prevotellaceae bacterium
AGTGCTTGAAGGCAATCAAGGAAGCTGAAGCATATCCCGGACCGTCACTCATCATTGCTTACGCTCCGTGTATCAACCACGGTTTGAAGGCAGGTATGGGCAAGTCTCAGGCTGAAGAAGAGAAGGCTGTTAAGTGTGGTTACTGGCACTTGTGGCGTTTCAACCCGCAGCTCGAAGCTGAAGGTAAGAATCCCTTCTCTCTCGACTCTAAGGAGCCGGAATGGGAGGGCTTCCAAGACTTCCTCAAGGGCGAGGTTCGTTACGCTTCTGTTCAGAAGCAGTTCCCCGCTGAGGCAGCAGAGCTCTTCAATCAGGCCGAAGAGATGGCTAAGAAGCGCTACCAGTCTTACGTTCGTATGACTAAGTTGGAATATTAATTTACTGATATTCCCATTCAATAAAGGAAGAGAGCCGCAGGAATCCTGCGACTCTCTTTTTTAATCTGTAGTTTGATGAATATTCTCTATTTGCATGGCATGGCGTCGAGCCATGAGTCGGTCATGGCGTCGCAGCTGCAAGCTGTGCTGCCGCAACATCGTATCCTTGTGCCAGACCTCTCGATCGACCCTGCCGTATCGTTTCAGCTGATCGATAGGCTGCTGGTGGACGAACATATCGACCTCTTGGTGGGACATTCCTTGGGTGGCTTTATGGCGCAGAAATATATCGGACGCAGAAAGATCTTGATCAACCCCTCGTTGGGGACGACTTTCTTGCGCCTTTTCATGGGCAACAATCGTTATAAACATGCACGCTATGACGGTTGTCCGACCTATTGTATCACGCCGGAAATCTGTGCTGCTTACAAGCGTTTGGAGCAGAGCCAATACTCGCTCCTCACCGCCGCTGACGACCAACTCACCATCGGGCTCTTTGCCCGGCGAGATCTCTTCACGCGTCTATCAGCCCACCGATTCAAGGATCATTACTCCGATCGGAGACTGATCCCCGGTGCCCATTTCCCAACAGCAGAAACCGTGCGTGACTACATCGCTCCTGCTGTTGTAGAACTATTGGCGCGATAGGGAGCTTTTGTAGCCTTTCAGAACCTTTTGATCGTAAAATATCCGCCCTGACTTTCCTGTCTGGAAAATCAGGGCGGATATTTTGTGTCTGAGTAGAATAGGTCATAAATGATATGAAGAATCGAACGCTGCCATTCCCTCTGCGCCACACAAGGGTGCTTATTGCAGCACCTCAATCAAGCGCTCTACGCTCACCTTCTCTTGTTGACCGCTGACCATATCTTTCAGCGAGAGCTCTCCGCTCTGCATTTCATCTTCGCCCACCAAGACCACGTAGGGTATCTGCTTATCGTTGGCGTAACCCATCTGTTTTTTCATCTTGGCTTTAGCTTCGGGATAAATCTCGGCGCTGATGCCGGCTTGACGCAGGCGGCTGACGATGGGGAGGCTGAATGCCTGCTCTGCCTCGCCGAAGGTTACGAAAAGTACGCGCGTAGTACGCAACGCATCTTTAGGATAAAGATCCAACTGGTTCAAGACATCATAGATGCGGTCTGCGCCGAACGAAATGCCGACGCCCGACATACCGGGCATACCGAATACTCCGGTCAGGTTGTCATAGCGTCCGCCGCCGGTGATGCTACCCATAGCCACATCCAAAGCCTTCACCTCGAAGATTGCGCCAGTGTAGTAGTTCAGGCCACGTGCCAAGGTCAGATCTAACTCGATCTCGGCTTGAATGCCCAAAGCTTGTACGTGATCCAAGATGTAGGCGGTCTCCTCGATACCCTTCATGCCGGTCTCTGAGGCGGCGAGAACACCACGCAACGTCTCTAACTTCTCGGCATTGGTGCCTTGTAGGAGTAGGATTGGCTGCAAACGAGCCAACGCCTCTTCGCTCAGTCCCTTCTCGCGCAATTCTGCATTAACGTTCTCCAAGCCGATCTTATCCAACTTGTCGATTGCTACCGTGATGTCTACCAACAGTTCCGGAGCGCCGATCACTTCAGCCATGCCGGAGAGGATCTTGCGGTTGTTGATCTTGATCGCCACGCGAATACCGAAGCGGCGGAACACCTCGTCCATGATCTGTACCAACTCCACTTCGTTGAGCAGAGAATCGCTACCTACAACGTCGGCATCGCACTGGAAGAACTCGCGATAACGCCCCTTCTGCGGACGGTCTGCACGCCATACCGGTTGGATCTGATAGCGCTTGAAGGGGAAAGTTAGTTCCCCTTGGTGCATCACCACGTAGCGGGCAAAGGGAACGGTTAGATCGTAGCGTAACCCTTTCTCACAGAGTTTGGCTGCAAGCTTTCCGGTGCCGCCCTCAGAGAGATCTTCGGGAGTAATTCCGCGCATGAAATCGCCTGAGTCCAAGATCTTAAAGAGCAATTTGTCGCCCTCTTCGCCGTATTTGCCCATCAAAGTCGAAAGTAATTCCATCGACGGCGTTTCGATCTGCTGAAAGCCAAAAAGATGGTAAACGTCGCGAATAGTATTGAAAATATAGTTGCGCTTCGACATCTCGATGGGGGAGAAGTCGCGCGTCCCCTTGGGGATAGATGGTTTTACAGTCATGGGAAATATATTTGTTTTGTTTGTGAATCCTGTTGTGATAATATCTTTCTGTTAGGAGAATGGCGCGAAGGTACGGCAATTTTACAAAAAGTCAAAATTTTCATTTTGCAAATGGCGTTGAGCCCAAAATAATTTGCTATCTTTGGAGCCGTCAAAAAATCACAATGTTTTCCTATTCAGCCTTTACGCTATTTCAATGAATCTTATACAACGGTTTCCTATCCTCCTTGCGTGTTCTCTGTTGACCGGTTTCGGCTCGTTATATGCCGCAGCCCATCCGAGCAAGGATAACGATAATGAATATGGTATTGATGCGCACTACTATGACCTCTTCGATCAGGCGCGTAAACACAATGCCAACCCGGAGGTCTTGTCGGCAGCCGATACACTTGATGCCGTGGGTGCCCGTCTCGACCAGCCGGTCTACAGAATGCTTTCGGCTATAGTGCGGGTATTCTATTACTTTCCGACCGAAGACGAAGAGGCCTTTGGGCGCAGCGTGTCGGATATGAAATTGTGGAGTCGGAAGGCAGGCTATGACAAATTGTACTACAAAGCCTACATCAACGACATCCGCTTTCAGCTGAACAATCAGCACGCCTTGCTCGCCTTGGAACGTGCCCACAACATGATGATCGAGGCACAGCAAGAACGACACGACGATGGCATCTACTACGCCCTCTGTTCGACAGGCGACATCTACTATATGCGCGAGAACTATTCGCTCGCTCAAGAATATTATAACAAGGCGGCAGACTATGCAGCCGAGCACCTGCCGGAGCGCGACTTGTCGGAGTTATATGTCGACATCTCGTCGTGCTTCATCGAATTGCAACAGTTCGACCGTGCTGTACTCACGTGCGACAGTGTGCTCCGTACCTCGACCAACTATTTCGTCAACACTGCGTTGATGACCAACAAATGCTTGGCGTTGTACGATTCCAATCGACAGGATGAATTCATGACTTGCTACGACTCATTGGCAGCCATGAATGCCCGCACCGACGAGGAGGGTGTCTCGATGACCTACGTCACGACCCACAAACTCCTGTTGGAACAACGCTACGACGAGGCGTTAAGCCTCTCGGACAGCTTGCCTAACGTCTCTGATCGCTACCACATTCAAGAAGAGATCTACAAGCATTGCGGTGATTGGCATAGTGCGTACGAGTGCCGGAAACAGTTGTCGATCATTTCTGACTCGATACATGACCGTATGCAGATGGAGGACCTTGCGGTCATTGGCGGGCGGTTGGACAACCTGCTTCTCTCTCAAAAGACCGAAGATCTGGAGCTGAAAAATCGCTTACTGATCTATCATGCCTGCCTCATCATCTTCTTGGTAGTCTTCGTGCTGCTGTGCATCTTGATCCTCAACCGTCGTCGCTCCATTCGCCAGCTCAAGGCTAAGAACCGCGAATTGGAGGAAAGCAATGCCCGGCTGATTGCCGCCCGCGAGGAGACCGATCGGGCATTGCACGAAGCCAGCAAGGCCAACGAGATGCGTACCGCCTTCATGCGCAATGTGACACACGAAGTGCGCACCCCGTTGAATGCCGTTTTAGGCTTCGCTCAACTCGTGGCGGATCCCTCTGTACAGATGGATGACGCTACGTTGCAGCAGACTGTGGCGCAGATGCAGCGCAACTCCGAAATGTTGACGCAGTTGATCGACAACATCTTGGAACTATCGAGCTTGGAGAGTACCGTTTCCAACTTGCAACGTGAGGCGGTGTGCTGTAATGAGCTCGGTCGTGAAGCTCTGCGCCAGAGCCGCTGTCGTGGCGTGTCGACCGACAAGGTGCGCATTGCCTTCACCTCCGATCTGCCCGATCAGGAGACGTTAGATACTCATTTCAAGAAAGCCGTTTCGGTCTTGGTGCATTTGGTCAACAACGCATTGAAATTCACAGCGGAAGGTTCTGTGACGATGCATTGCTCCCTTGCAGATGAGGGGCAACGGATTGTCTACAGTGTGACAGATACCGGCATCGGTATTCCCGCCGAAAAGGCAGAGGTAATCTTTGAGCGCTTCAAACAGCTCGATACTTTTGTTCCCGGCTTAGGACTCGGTTTGAGCATTTGCCGCATGATCGCCACAGAATTGGGGGGCGAAGTCGTGCTCGATACGAACTATCATGGCGGTGCTCGTTTCCTCTTCACGCTCCCTAAGTGACCTGTTTTTTATTAAAGAATATGACTCAAGAAAACTCTATATCCCCCCTGCGCCGTGCAATGCAAGAGCGAGTGCTCTTGTTGGACGGTGGCATGGGCACCATGGTTCAACGGCGTGCCCTGAGCGAAGCCGAATGGCGCGGCACGCAGTTCACCGAATGGACAGTGCCCCTCACCGGCAATAATGACGCCTTGGTGTTGACGTGCCCGGAGGTCATTGCCGATATCCACCGCCAGTATTTGGAAGCAGGTGCCGACATGATCGAGACCTGTACCTTCAATGCACAGCGTATCTCACAGTCCGAATACCACATGACCGATTATGTGGAGGCACTGAACCGTGCTGCGGCGCGCTTGGCGCGACGTGAAGCCGACGCCATGACCCTGCGTACTCCGGAGCAGCCCCGCTTTGTGGCAGGCTGTGTGGGTCCGACCAACAAGATGCTTTCGATGTCGGCCGACGTCAACGATCCGGCGGCACGCGACATCACTTTCGATGCCTTGGCGGATGCCTATCGCGAACAGATGATTCCGTTGATCGAAGAGAGGGTTGACGCCCTCTTGATCGAGACCATCTTCGACACGCTGAATGCCAAAGCCGCCTTGTACGCTGCAGAGCAAGCCATGGAGCAGACGGGGCGAAATGTAGAGTTGATGCTCTCAATGACCGTTTCGGATGCCAGCGGACGAACCCTCTCCGGTCAGACTGTTGAAGCCTTCGTCGTCTCGGTGGCGCACGCCCACCCGCTCAGCATCGGTCTGAACTGCTCTTTGGGCGCCGAAGGGGTCTTGCCTTACCTGCGTCGACTGGCAGCCGTGGCTCCCTGCGCGGTGACGGCGCACCCTAATGCCGGACTTCCCAATCAGTTCGGGCAATATGAAGATACACCTGAGGAGATGCACCAACAGATGCAGAGTTATTTAGAGGAGCATTTAGTGAACATGATCGGTGGATGCTGTGGTACCACCCCGGCTCACATTGCCGAGATGCGCCGGATGTTGCAAGCCGGCGATGCCGCCCGACGCGATCGTCGCCCCTTCGAACAGCTCGTGCCGGGCTGCGGCGGTTGGCTCGCAGGTCTGGAACCGGTGCAGGTATCTGCAGCCTTCTTCAACGTTGGTGAACGCTGCAATGTGGCGGGAAGCCGCAAATTCCTCCGCTTAATACAAGAGAAGAACTACGACGAGGCATTGGGCATAGCCCGCCGTCAGGTAGAAGATGGCGCGATGGCGATCGACATCAATATGGATGACGGTCTCTTGGAGGCACAAACCGAGATGACGACGTTCCTCAACCTGCTCGCCTCAGATCCCGCAGTGAGCCGTGTGCCGATCATGGTCGATTCTTCGCGCTTCGACGTGATCGAGGCGGGATTGAAGTGTGTACAGGGCAAATGTATCGTCAATTCCATCTCGCTCAAGGAGGGGGAGGAACCCTTCTTGCAGCACGCACGTGCCGTGCGTCGCTTGGGCGCCGCCGTGATTGTGATGGCGTTCGACGAGCAGGGGCAAGCTACCGATTATGCGCGTCGCGTCGAAATCTGTACGCGTGCCTATCGCCTCCTGACGGAGCAGGTGGGATTCCCTCCGGAAGACATCATCTTCGATCCTAATGTCTTGACCATTGCTACCGGCATTGCCGAACACAATAATTATGCTTTAGACTTCATCCGCGCTACCCAATGGATCCACGAGCACCTCAACGGTGCCAAGGTGAGCGGAGGATTGTCGAATCTCTCGTTCGCCTTCCGTGGCAATAACTATTTGCGCGAGGCGATGCACGCCGTATTCCTCTACCACGCCATCCAAGCAGGTATGGATATGGCGATCATGAATCCCGCGGCGGCGGTAGCCTACGAGGATATCCCCGAAGAGCTGCGTCGTACCATCGAAGATGTGGTCTTGAACCGCGACGACGAAGCTTCGGAGCGTCTGATTGCTCATGCGGCACGACTCTTGCAGGAGCGTGAGGCTGCCAAGGTCAATGGAACTCCCACAACAGCGCCGGCGGACGATCGCGCCACTCTCTCGGTGGGCGAGCGGCTGCAGCGCGCTTTGGTGCAAGGCAATCCTGCCTATTTGGAGGCAGACGTCGAGGAGGCGTTGCAGCAATACGACACGCCGCTGCAAATCATCTCAGGCCCTCTGATGGAGGGAATGAATACCGTCGGACAACTCTTCGGCGCCGGCAAGATGTTCTTGCCGCAGGTGGTGAAGACCGCCCGCACCATGAAGCGCGCTGTCGAACTGCTTCAACCGCACATCGAGGCCTCTCTTCGTGCCTCTTCCGACGGAGCCACCGAAGGCGAAGCGCCCACACTGCATTACGCCGGTCGCATCCTGATTGCCACGGTGAAGGGCGATGTGCACGACATCGGCAAGAACATCGTCGGCGTCATCTTGGCCTGCAATAACTTTGAGGTCATCGACCTCGGCGTGATGGTTCCGGCGGAGCAGATCGTCGAGACGGCGTTGCGCGAGCACGTCGACTTTGTATGCCTCAGTGGACTGATTACCCCGTCGCTCGAAGAGATGTGCCACGTGGCGCAAGCCATGCAACGTGCCGGCTTGCAGATCCCGATCATGGTGGGAGGCGCCACAACGTCTCCTATTCATACCGCGGTGAAGATAGCCCCATGCTACGAGGGTTCCGTCTTCCACGTTCGGGATGCCGCTCAGAATCCTATTTTGGCAGCACGACTCTTGAACCCCGATGAGCGGGAGGCGTTGATCGCTCAACTACGAGCCGAACAAGCTGAGTTGCGTGCCACACAGGAGCAACGCCAGAGCGAGCAGGCACGCCGCATCGCCGCATCGCCAACCCCACTTTCACGTCGTGTCGTATTGGATTGGGGCAACTATCAGCCGCAACGCCCTCCGTTTGTGGGTTTCCGTCAGCACGCGCCGATTCCGCTGTCAGAAATTATACCGCTGATCGATTGGGGCTATTTTAATTATGCGTGGAAGGTCAAAGCCGGCTCAGACGAGGCGCTTAAGCTCCGTGACGATGCCGATCGCCTCTTGTCGGATCTTGCCCACGATGCAGCCTACGATATGCGCGCTGGCACCGCTTACTACCGTGCGCAGGGAGGCGAAGATCACATCACGATCTACCGTGAGACCCTCTGCGAGTGCGGTCATCAGCATGGCGAGCTCAAGGAGGTCATCATCGACACGCCGCGACAAAAACTGCCCGGCACTGAGCCCTGTGCCGCTCTGTGCGACTTCGTTGCTCCGCAGACAGACTACATTGGCGCTTTTGCCGCCACCGTGTCGCCTGCCTTTGTGCAGCGGCTCGAAGCCCTAAAGAGTGGGGGCGACGACTACGAGTCAATGCTCCTTCAGACCGTCGGCGACCGTTTGGCAGAGGCTGCAAGTGAGTACCTGCATCGCGAGCTGAAAGCCCTCGCCGGGTGGCATGGCATACGTCCCGCCGTCGGTTATCCCGTCCTGCCGGATCAGAAAGCCATCTTCCGCTTGGCAGAGTTGATCGACTTTGCCGGTGTAGGCATCACCCTGACGGAGAACGGCGCCATGTATCCGCAAGCCTCCGTCTCCGGTCTCTACATCGCGCACGAAGGTTCGTACTACTTCAACATCTAATCCCTTACGCTCGAACTGTGGCGACCTCCCTCTGCGGAGCTCAGCCGGGTTCGAGCGTTTCCTGTTCCCCCCTTGCATAACGGTCGCTTGCAAGCGCATAATGCTGCAAATCGTCTCCTTAAATCCCCCTCGTGCGGCATAATTCGCCCCACAAAATTCATAATTCATTATAAATCTATATCTTTGCCGTCGATGGCACCTTTTCGCGGAGGCGCTTATCGCTTTGTTATATCTTATCTAATAAAACATAACCTTTATGAGCAGAACTATTATCACTGTCGTAGGCAAGGACACCGTAGGCATCATTGCCGCTGTATGTAGCTATTTAGCCCAGCAAAATGTCAATATTTTGGACATTTCGCAGACCATCGTTCAGGAATTTTTCACCATGATGATGATCGTGGACATGAATCACTGTCAACAGCCGTTTGACGAGTTCGCCACAGAATTGTCGCGAATTGGAGAGGGGAAAGGGGTGCAAGTGAAGTGTCAACGCGAAGAAATCTTCGACAAGATGCACCGCATCTAAAGTTTCACGCTAAAAAGTTTATTCATGATCAATATATCAGAGGTCGTCGAGACCAACAAGATGATCGAGCAGGAAAACTTGGATGTCCGCACTATCACTCTCGGCATCAATCTGCTCGATTGTGCAGATCGCGATTTGGCGACTACCTGCCGTAAAGTTTATGACAAGATCACCCGCTTAGCGCACGATTTGGTACGCACAGGCGAGGAGATCTCGCGCGAGTATGGAATTCCTATTGTCAACAAACGTATCTCCGTGACGCCGATTTCTTTGGTCGGCGGTGCCTGCTGTCAGTCGCCCGCCGATTATGTCGAGATAGCCAAGACTTTAGATCGCGTAGCGCATGAGGTAGGGGTAAACTTCATAGGCGGTTACAGTGCCATCGTCTCGAAGGGGATGACCCGCAGTGACGAACTCTTGATCCGCTCGATACCCGAAGCTATGGCGTCGACCGAACGCATTTGTAGTTCGATTAACGTAGGCTCCACCAAGACGGGCATCAACATGGATGCCGTCCGTTTGATGGGCGACATCATTCGTCAGACGGCAGAGGCAACGGCAGAGCGCGATTCGTTGGGCTGCGCCAAGTTGGTGGTCCTCTGTAATGCTCCGGACGACAATCCGTTCATGGCGGGTGCCTTCCACGGTGTCTCGGAGGCAGACGCGATCATCAACGTCGGCGTCAGCGGTCCGGGGGTCGTCAAGTATGCTTTGGAACAGATTCCTGACGCAAACTTCGAAGTCCTCTGCGAGACCATCAAGAAGACGGCGTTCAAGATCACTCGTGTCGGTCAACTCGTCGCACAGGAGGCTTCGCGCCGATTGGGTATTCCCTTCGGTATCATCGACCTCTCCTTGGCTCCGACACCTGCTATCGGCGACAGTGTCGCCGACATCCTGCAATGTATCGGTCTGGAACGTGTTGGCGCGCCGGGTACGACGGCGGCATTAGCTTTGCTCAACGATCAGGTCAAAAAGGGGGGCGTCATGGCATCCTCTTACGTGGGCGGCTTGAGTGGTGCCTTCATTCCCGTCAGTGAGGATCAAGGCATGATTGATGCGGTCGAGGCAGGCGCTTTGACCATCGAAAAGCTCGAAGCAATGACCTGCGTCTGCTCCGTGGGGCTTGACATGATCGCCATCCCTGGCGACACCCCTGCTACCACCATTGCCGGCATCATCGCCGACGAGTCAGCGATCGGTATGGTCAATCAGAAGACTACGGCCGTGCGCATCATCCCTGTCATCGGCAAAGGGGTGGGTGAGAGCGTCGAGTTCGGTGGACTCTTGGGACACGCCCCCATCATGCCGGTCAATCGCTTCGATTGCAGCACTTTTGTGAATCGCGGCGGTCGTATTCCTGCCCCGATACACAGCTTCAAGAACTAATGAAATACAACGGGAGCTTGCCTTTGAATGTTCGTCAGAACGTCCGAGGGCAAGCTCCTGTGTTTAATAGTAGATTACTCTACGTTTCTGTTGTTATTTCATCTCGTAATCCTGCGCTTTCTGCGAATGGTGCGCGCGGTGAATGATGCCGAGCTTGCATAGGCGGTGTGCAATCTTCCGATCGCGCCCATGCAGTATGGCGCGGCTATGCGCTATCTTGTAGACGTGTCCGGGCGTCGTGAAGTAGCGGAAGGCGAGCTTAATATAGGTAGCTCTGTGTTGGGAAAACCAAAAGTCGAACATGATAAATAAGTTATTAGATGAGAGATCGATCAAAGGTACTACTGATAGAAAGTCACTTGCATGGTAGGTAGCCATGTGCTTTATTGCAGGCTTAACACATATCCTAATAATGAAAATTCACAGATTAGAAAAATAATCGCAGTGCTCTCTGATATTTTGTTCGATCGACGCAGTGTCCGCAGGTGTGCGAGCACTGCGTCGATCGGATAGATGAGTTAGTATGAATGGTCTCTGTCGGGACGATGAGGGGCATCAATTATTTGCCTCCGTTCTTCTCGACCAACAGCGACATCATGATGTAGGGACCTACTCCCTTCGGGTCGTTGTCGCGGACGATCTCATGCACGTAGTAGCTAAAAGAGCCGTCACGATAAGGATTCTTACCGCCCAATCCCGCTACACCGCACACGCGGGTCAACGAGATGGTGCCGTCGGCATCTTCACGGATGAAGAACTTATTCAGTCCGTTGTAGGCCTTCAGACCATATTGCCAATACTCGGCGGGGAGTGTTCCCTGCTGCGCCCCCTTCAAGAAGGTGTAGCCGAACATGGCGGTGCAGGAAGTCTCTTGGTAGTTGCCCTCTTGTCCTAAACAGTCTAACACCTGATACCACGCGCCACTCTCGCTGTCTTGGATCTTCACAAGCTGTCGACAGAGCGGTTGCAAGATCTGGATCAGACTGTCACGACCGCTATAGTCGGCGGGCAGGAAATCCAACACGTCCACCAATGCCATGCAGTACCACCCCAAGGCGCGCCCCCAAACGTGCGGCGCTTGACCGGTCTGCGGATCTGACCACTGCTGTTCGTGACTTTCGTCCCAAGCGTGGCGATAAAGTCCCGTCTTGGCGTCATAAGTGTGGCGCGCGATCACCGTGAACTGTCGTACTACATCATCGTAGGCGGCACGCTGTTCTTCGCCGCTCAAGAACTTCTGCGCATACTGTGCATAGAATGGCGCCTCCATGTAGATGCCGTCCAGCCACATCTGATGCGGATAGGCTTGCTTGTGCCAGAAACCGCCCTCTCTGACGCGCGGCTGCAACGTCAGCTGTTTATACAGCGTATCGAGCGCCGTCTTGAGGCGCGCCTCCTTGGTAAGGTCGTACATCTGAATCACAAACTTGCCGGGGTTGACGTGATCTAACGTGAAGTTGGTCAGCTTGTACTTTTGAATTTGTCCCTCCGCGTCGATGATGGTGTCTGTGTAAGCCCGTGCATAATCGTAAATCTGCTCGGCATACTCCGGATATTGTGCTGCAGCCTGCATAAAGGACTGCAATTCCAAGCCGTGACAATAGTTCCACTTCAAAGCTTTGGAGAAGTCGATCATCCACGCCTCCGGCATACGACTGATCTCGGATTGTACCATGCGGATGGATTGCGGACGCTCTTGCGCCGTAACGTTCGTCGCACCCCAAACGGTTGTGACCGCCATCAGTGAAGCAACCCACCATTTGGATGTGATATGTTTCGAGATAGATGTTGTCATTGATCTGTCGTTTTATTTCGTGATTTCGGGCGTCCAATCGTCGTCGCCCTTGAGAATGTTTTCGATTGTGTAGCGTTGTGCCTGTTCGTTGGTCAACTGGTGGCTCCATGCGACGCGTTTCTCCTGCGAAGCGCCTGCACCGGTGCATTGATATTCGGCATAGAACGCCGTGCTCTCCGCCGTCTTCTTATTCCAGTTGTTCCATCCTTCGGGGCGGATGAAGTCGTCCATTTCACAGCGGATGTACACCACTTGAGCATACTCGCGCCACGGACGCCCCAAATCGGCTACCACGCCGGAGTCTGCTGTCAAATGGCAGTCGAAGAAGACGTAGCCGAATTCTTGCCCTTCGGGAGTCGCAGCGGCGGTCACATGACCATTGTTCACACTATGCAGCGTGCAGCGGTTAAAGACAGCCGTTGCCCAGCCGAAAATGTAGTCTACCGTACCCTCTACATAGCAATCTTCGTAGTATTGTCGGCTTTGGCTCTTATATTTCTGACCGAAGGCGTAGAGTGTATCTTGATTGCCCAAGAAGCGGCATTTGCGGAACACCGCCTTGTCGCCTTTCACCAAGAGTGCGACTGCTTGCCCCACCGGACCTGCAGTGTTGCTGAAGGTGATGCCGTCTGCCTCGAAATTGGGCGCGTAGACGTAGCACGATGCACTGCCTGAAGTTCCCATTTCTTCACCGAAACAATTCTGTCGCTGCGCATAAGCATCGTAAGTCAATACGGCTGCTCCTTCAGTGCGGGCAACGAGCTGTATGTGTTCCTTGCTTTCGGGGACGATGACTTTCTCCTTGTATGTGCCGTCGCCTACCAGAATGGTTGTGGTCTTCTTACGATAATCGGGTACCGCATTGATGGCTTCTTGAATGGTGAAAAAATCGCCGCTGCCATCTTTCGCTACGACGTAATCGTAGTGACGAATGTATGGCTTTAGTTCAGGCACCGCCTCGCCAATGGCGTCAACCGTCAGGTCGGCAATGACGCGCGCGCCGTGGATATTCAGGTGTGTATTATCTTGGCGACCTTTGGGCGCAGCCAAATTGGTGTCCGGATCGATCCAGCAATAAAGGCTCTTACTCTCCTCGGCGCCCAATCCTTGAACTAAGTCATGGGTGATCTTATTCATGTCCACAAAGGGAACCTTCAGCTTCTTTGCC
The DNA here is from genome assembly GCA_964530595.1 of uncultured Prevotellaceae bacterium. Lineage (GTDB taxonomy): Bacteria > Bacteroidota > Bacteroidia > Bacteroidales > UBA3663 > Liminaster. Next base: position 13,209 of record CAZGZL010000053.1, read on the forward strand.
ACGTTGCGAGGTGAGGCGAGGTAATCCAACGTCTTGCCGTCTTCGGTGGTTAAGATATGGGTCTCGATCAATGAATCTCCGTCGTGAGTTGTGTTGGCGATGGCTTCGCCGTGCAAGTCGTCGTCGGTTACGGCGTTTTTGTTGTCATAAAAGTTGCGGCGCACGATGCTGTTGAAGAGGACGGGGATGCCGCCCTTCTTGCGCGCCTCTTTGCAGAAGCGTGTTAGGTTTGCATCGAATGTGCTTCCCGGATCGGTGTGCCGATCTGCCTTCGGCTTCTCGTCGTTGTGTCCGAACTGGATAAAGACGTAATCGCCCGGCTTGATCTTCTCCAACACCTTGTCCCAACGTCCTTCGTCGATGAAGCTCTTAGAGCTGCGACCGTTTACGGCATGATTATCTACCTGAATGTCGTCGGTGAAGAAGCCGGAGAGCATTTGTCCCCATCCGCGTTCCTGATTGTCTTTGTCTGTCGGCTTATTCGCCATTGTGCTGTCTCCGATCATGAAAATTGTGATCGGTTCCTTCTTGCCGGCGCTCATTAACGCTGAAGTAAGAAGTAGAAGGGAC
>CAZGZL010000054.1:0-13574 GCA_964530595.1 uncultured Prevotellaceae bacterium
CCAACCCCACAATCACAGACGCCTCCACAAGCATGGTTTCCGTCTGCGTATGTCAACTAAGAATGGTCGTCGCGTTTTGGCCGCTCGTCGTGCCAAAGGTCGCAAGAACCTCACTGTAGGTGATACGATGCGTTGATCTACATTCTGACAACGAATGCAATGCGTGCCGCTTGGGTTCCCCCTGAGCGGCACGCATTATTTTGTGTCTCTACCTTGCGGCGCTTTCCTGTTCCAGCCACAGATAATCGTAGTGTACCAACGGACGCGCCCCTTTGACGCCGAGTTGTCGACGTGCCGAAGCGCTGTCTGTGCTCACCTTGCCGACGCCGAGCTGTGTGCCGTCGGGGGCGCAGATACGCACGATGTCGTCCTCCTCGAATTCCCCCTCGATGGCGGTCACGCCCACCGGCAGGATCGAGGCGGCGCGATTGCCCGTCACCGCTGCTACCGCCCCCTCGTTTAGGATCAGAGAGCCCTTGCTGAAGTCCTCGCTGTGGGCGATCCACTTTTTCACCCCCGACGTGGCGCGGCTATCTGCCTTGAAGCGGGTGCAGGGACAATGCGGGTCGGGCTCGTTGCGTCCCGTTTCCGGATTGATGTGCACTAAGGCGGGGAGAATATTGTCGCGTTTGCCGTTGGCGATGATGACTTCGATCCCCTCGGCAGCCACTTTGCGGGCGATGCGATGTTTGGTTACCATTCCTCCGCGGCCGAAGCTCGAACGGTTGGTCTGAATATATTCTGAGATGTCGGTATCGTCGTCGATCAGGGGGATTAGCTTCGAGGCGGGATCTGCGGGGTTGCCCGTGTAGATGCCGTCGATATTGCTCAAGAGGATCAGCATCCCGGCGTTCATCATTGTGGCGATGAGTCCGGAGAGCTCGTCGTTGTCGGTGAACATCAATTCCGACACGCTGATTGTATCGTTCTCGTTGATGATGGGGATTACCCCTTCGGAGAGCATCACCTCCATGCAGTTCTTCTGGTTCAGATAGTGACGGCGGGTGCTGAAGTTTTCCTTGGTCGTCAAGATCTGTCCGCAGCTGATGCCGTGGTCGCGGAAGAGCTCATAATATTTGTTGATCAACTTGGCTTGTCCGACGGCGGAAAAGAGTTGCCGTTGGCTCACGGTGTCCAAGCGGTCGCCCACCTTGCCTTTCAGCTCGCTCCGTCCGGAGGCTACTGCGCCGGAGGAGACCAAGAGCACCTGCACGCCGGCGCGATGCAATTCAGCCACTTGGTCGACAAGAGCCGACATTCGTGTGACGTCCAACGTCCCGTTGGGGCGTGTCAGGACGTTGCTACCTATTTTGACAGTGATTCGTTTCATGGTGCGTCGTTTGGTTACTATCGGCGCAAAAGTAAAGGATTCCCCCATGATTCCAAATCGAAAATCGTGAAAATGTTATTTTTGTTGCGGAAATAGCCTCTCGAAGCTGTTGTCGGAAGCCCATGCACGGAGTTGCGAACCTCCCGACTACAGAATATTCCCGCTGCAGCGCATAGAACAACAGAGAGGCTTTGTGTCGTACATTTGCACCGAAACTGCCTCGTTTTTCCCCTCGAAAGGCTCAAAATGGTCAATAAAATTAAAAAAAAGAAGCGGAACCCTTGAAACCTAAAAAAATTGAGATACCTTTGTAAAGATTTTTTCGCAGACAAACGGAGTGAAATAAAAATTGTTCCGTTTATGGTGAAACTATAAGAGTTCGAACGTATGAGTGTAGACATTAGACAACCCTTGGAAGATTTGCGCTCATTGATTCTAACATTAGAAGATCGCTGTTCCAAATATAAAGCTGCCAACGAGGAGCTTCGTCGGCAGGTGGCAGAGCTAAACGCACAAAACGATACGCTCGAAACCTTGAATCACCAACTCGAAATGAAATATAGGAACCTGCAAGTCGGCATGGTCAACAGCAGGTCGGCTGAAGAGGTCGAGAAACTCAAAGCAAGGTTCCTCAATATGGTGCGTGAAATCGATAAGTGCATTGCGAAATTGGAAGGGTGATACTTCTGTTTCACGGTTTTTAGAATCAAGAAGAAGTTTCCTTGGGCACTCCGAGCTTTGTATGCTCGCTGCCGGTCTCCCCTTTTTTATTCCCCAAAGCAATGGATGATAGATTGAAGATTAGTATCAAGATAGCAGGCTCGCGACACCCCATGAGGGTTAAACCCGAAGATGAGGAGATCGTTCGCAAAGCGGCGGCACTGGTCAACCAGTTGTACGAGGAGTACACCGCCAAATACAAAGCCTCTGAATTGCCCCCGGACTACGTGTTGGCATTTACCGCCGTCGATTTGGCGGTCAAGTACCTCCGTTCGGACGCCGACCATCAGGTCGACGAGGTGCAATCGGAACTCGAACAGATGGCTTCCGCCCTACGCCAATATCTGAATCAATAATTATACCATCAAACGCGCCGATCGCATGACTTTGCCCTCCATCGGAGGTTCAAAGTGTGTCGCCCGGCGCATTTTTTTGTTTAATGAGACTTATATATCTACTACATATTTAATTTTTTATTACATGGAATCATCATGGATATTGATAGCAGTGGCCATCGGCGGCATCCTGATTGGAGGCGGTCTGGTGTTCGCTGTCTGGAACTTCCTTTTGGGAAGATCGTATAAAAATGAAATGGCCAAGGCCGAGAAGGAAGGCAACGTGCTGAAGGAACAGAAGCTCCTTGAAGTCAAGGAGAAACTCGTCAAGATGCAGTCCGACTTCGACCGTCAGGTCAATCAACGCAACCAGAAGTTGCAACAATCCGAACAGCGTGCTAAACAGCGTGAACAGCAACTCGCCCAGAAGCAGAACGAATTAGATCGTAAGGTGGCTGACAACGACGCTCAGCGCGAGAACCTAAACAAGCAGCTCGAATTGGTAGATCAGCACCGCCAAGAGGCTGAGCAGATCAAGCAGGAGAGCCGCCAGATGTTGGAGCAGATCGCAGGTCTCTCGGCGGTCGAAGCCAAGACGAAGCTGATCGACTCCCTCAAGGATGAGGCCAAGACAGAGGCTGCCTCCTACATCAACGAGATTATGGACGAAGCACGCATGACCGCCAACAAGGAGGCTAAAGCCATCGTCATTAAGACCATTCAGCGTGTCGCTTCGGAGACTGCAACAGAGAATGCCGTGACCGTCTTCCACATCGACAATGACGAGATTAAGGGACGCATCATCGGTCGTGAGGGTCGTAACATTCGCGCTCTCGAAGCCGCTACCGGCGTCGAAATCATCGTAGATGATACCCCCGAAGCCATCGTCCTCTCTTGTTTCGACCCTGTGCGCCGCGAGACGGCTCGCCTCGCCCTGCATCAGCTGGTGTTGGACGGCCGAATCCACCCCGCACGCATCGAAGAGGTGGTTGCCAAGGTGCGCAAGCAGCTCGAAGAGGAAATCATCGAGACCGGTAAACGTACCGCCATCGATATGGGCGTACACGGCTTGCACCCCGAATTGATCCGCTTGATCGGTAAGATGAAGTATCGTTCTTCTTACGGTCAGAACTTGTTGCAGCACGCTCGCGAAACTGCCAACCTCTGCGCGATCATGGCAGCAGAATTGGGCTTGAATGTCAAGAAGGCACGTCGCGCCGGCTTGCTCCACGATATCGGTAAGGTGCCGGACGATGAACCGGAATTGCCGCACGCATTGTTGGGCGCTAAGTTGGCTGAAGAATACAAGGAGAAACCCGATATCTGCAACGCCATCGCAGCGCACCACGAAGAGTGCGAGATGACCTCTGTCATTGCTCCCATCGTGCAGATCTGCGACGCCATTTCGGGCGCCCGTCCGGGTGCTCGCCGCGAGATCGTTGAGGCGTACATCAAGCGCTTAAACGACTTGGAGCAGATGGCACTCTCTTATCCCGGCGTCCTGAAGACGTATGCGATCCAAGCCGGACGCGAATTGCGCGTCATCGTCAGCGCCGATAAGATCGACGACGCACAAGCGGAACAGCTCTCTGCCGACATCGCTAAGAAGATCCAGACAGAGATGACTTATCCCGGACAGGTCAAGATCACCGTTATCCGCGAGACTCGAGCCGTCAGCTACGCTAAATAAATCGGAGGGTGAATGCTTATGGATGAAATCATTAAGAATTCCCCTGCACCGGAGTCTACGCCCGAATCACCCATTCCCACACCCGAAGCGACTCCCGGCTGCGCAGCCGAGGAGTCGACTTGTGGCGGCGGTTGCGCTTCGTGCGACGACTGCTCGTGCGACGGAAATCTCTGCGAACAGTGCCGCGCCAACAAGAAGCAAATGGTCTTCGACTGGATGGGTGATGCTCCGGAGACGGTGGACGAGTGCGATTACGTGGAGGTGCAGTTCAAGAATACCCGCAAAGGCTATTACCTCAACTCCTCTCACTTGGAGTTGCACAAAGGCGATATGGTGGCTGTGGAGGGAAATCCCGGTCACGATATCGGCGAGGTAACGTTGACGGGCTACTTGGTCAAACTTCAGATGAAGAAGACCAACTTCCGTTTCGACGATCCCTCCGCCACTCGCAAGGTATTTCGCTTGGCTAAGCCCAACGACATGGAACGCTATCGCGAAGCCAAGGCTAAAGAACACGACACGATGCTCCGTTCGCGCAAGATCGCCGAAGATCTGAAGCTCGAAATGAAGATCGGCGACGTAGAATATCAGGGTGATGGCAACAAAGCGATCTTCTACTATATTGCAGACGGTCGAGTGGACTTCCGCCAGCTTATTAAGGTGCTCGCCGAGGCTTTCAAGGTGCGCATTGAGATGAAGCAGATCGGCGCCCGTCAAGAGGCGGGGCGCATCGGCGGTATCGGTCCCTGCGGACGCGAGCTCTGTTGCTCCGGGTGGATGACTAAGTTTATGAGCGTCGGTACAGGTGCCGCTCGTTTCCAAGACCTCTCACTCAATCCGCAGAAGTTGGCCGGTCAATGCGCCAAGCTGAAATGCTGCCTCAACTACGAGGTAGACTGCTATATGGAGGCCGGTCGTGAATTACCCGCTAAAGATATCGTGCTTCAGACGCAAGACACCGATTACTACTATTTCAAAGCCGATATGTTGGCACGCACGGTGGCGTATTCCACCAGCAAGGACGGCCCCTTCAATTTGGTGACGATCAGCGTCGACCGGGCGCGCGAGGTGATCGACCTCAACAAACACGGTCAGAAGCCCGAAAGTCTGGCTGCCGAGGGAGACGAGGAGCGTTCGAATGCACCCGAATTTGCCGACGGTGTGGGCGACGAGTCGTTGACCCGATTCGACAGCAGTCGCAAGAAGAAGAAAGGCGGCAAGGGAGGCAACAAACCTGCCGCACGCGAGGAACGTAAGGGGGGCAAGCCTGCCGCCGATGCTCAGCCCGCAGCCCCCAAGGGGGAGAAAGGCGAGAAGGCAGAGCGCGTCGAAAAGGGGGATAACACCCCCAAGCCGGCACCCCAGAAGGGCAAAGGCGACGCTCCCAAGCAACCCAAGCCGCAGAAGCCGCGTGACAACACGCAACGTCCTCGCCGACCGCAGCGCGACAACAACCGTCCGAAGAACGACGGTAAAGCTCCGGAGCAAACCCCTCCGGCTCAACCATCATGAGGCTGAAGATAGAACGACACGACCGATGCACGGCATGGGGCGTGTCGCTGCTCGGAGCACTCTGCTTGACCGCCTGCGCCGAGTCTCAACAAATACATACGTCGGTCGACATCCCCATTCGGTGGATGCCGACCGATACCCTTTGTATTCCTCTCGAAGCAGTGACGGGCGACCGTCTGCCCGGACAGGTGGAGGCGGGGGGCGCCTATCGGTTGACGTTGGGAGCTCGTTATAGTAGCGACTATCCCTACCGGAGCCTCGCACTACATCTCGTAGTCCGTTACACCGATTCGTTAGGTCGGCGTTTCGTTGTGCGCGAAGTGCCCGTCGAACTTCCCCTTACCGATGCAGACGGTGCGTGGTTGGGGGGTAACTGGGGCTCTATGATCCAATGGGAGGCTGAGACCGATGTCTCGTTGCCATTCCCTTACGTCGGCGACTATACACTCTGTATTGCCCCGGTGGTCTCTGCCGATCAACCGCTGCATGATCTCTCTGCGATCATGCTTACTTTCTGATTCTATTTATTTCGTTTGATATGAAACATCGTTCTCTATTGCTTGCTCTCTGCCTCTGTGTGGCTCTGTGGAGCACAGCGCGTGCTACAGATTATACCTCTTATTACGAACAACTCCCCGTCGCAGTGGCACAGCCCGAACTGCCGCAAGTGCCCGAACGCACCGTGCGTCTCACGGACTTTGGCGCCAAGGGAGACGGTTTGACCCTCAATACCGACGCTTTTCGGCAGGCTATCGCCTCGTTGTCGGCACAAGGGGGCGGACACCTTATCGTGCCGGACGGCATTTGGCTGACGGGACCGATCGTCCTTCAGAACCACATTGATCTGCATTTGGAACAGAACGCCATGATCCTCTTTTCGACCGATAAGCGGCTCTATGTAGATTCCACCGGAACATCCCGCCGTTTCCTGCCCGGAATTTCGGCGCAACGTGTCACCGACATCAGTATCACCGGTAGCGGTATCATTGACGGCGGCGGTGCCGCTTGGCGCCCCGTCAAGAAGGGAAAGGTGAGCGATGTGGAGTGGAAGCGCTACGTCGAGGCAGGCGCCGTGCTGCGTCAAGAGGGGCAGTTGCTCTATCCGTGGCAAATGAAGTCCGGCTACGCCGATGTTTACGACACCCCCGAAGAACAGGAGTCGCGTCGCAACGATCTCTTCCGCATCAACAACTGTGAGCGCGTCCTGCTGAGTGGCGTCACATTCCAAAACTCCCCGAAGTTCCATGTACATCCCATGAACTGTCGTAGCGTCGTCATGGACGGCATCACCGTGCGTTGTCCGTGGAATGCACAGAACGGAGATGCCATAGATCTCAGCGATTGTCATCGCGCCTTGGTGGTGCGTTGTACGGTGGACGCCGGCGACGACGGTTTGTGTCTCAAGAGCGGCAATGCAAGCAAGGGAGCCCTCGTCAATGGTTGTGAGGACATCGTTTTGGCGGACAACACGGTCTTTCATGCTCATGGCGGCTTCGTGATCGGTAGCGAGAGCGTCTGCGGTATGCGCCGCATCGTGGTGCAACGCTGTCGCTTCTCCGGTACGGAGACCGGTCTGCGTTTCAAGAGCAGCGTCGGTCGCGGTGGACAGAGCCAAGACCTCTACATCCGGGACATCGTGATGAACGACATTGTCGGCGAGGGAATCGTCTTTCAGTGCAATTATGAAGACCGCAAGGCGGGCGCCACGAGCGTAGCGGCTCCGACGACCATCGACCGCGTGCCGGACTTCACCGACATCCATATCAGCAACGTCACTTGTGTGGGCGCCAAGGTGGCGATTGCCGCCTCCGGCATAGCAGGGCTAAACTGCGTGCACGGCATCGAGATTAACGATGCCACATTCGTCTACACACAGAAGGCTACCGCCATCGACACCGCTACGGCACAACTCTCATTAGAGAACGTTCGCTTCGTCCCCTTCCGCGCCGACAGCTGGCCGGTGGAATAAACCATGCGGCGGACGCTATCGCACCAAAGATTTAGATTTATAAAGCGTTATTTTGATAATTCGCCCTCAACAGCTATCTTTGCGGCGTGGTGACTTGCAACAACTGTTTACACGATGATTGAAAAGGTAATCCTCTTAGAAAAGGTCGATCCGGTGATCTTTTATGGCGTCAATAACGGCAACATTCTGCTGTTGAAGACGCTCTACCCCAAACTGCGCTTTGCGGCTCGCGGTCGTGCCATCAAGGTCTATGGCGAGGAGAACGAAATCGAAATGTTTGAGGCGTTCGTGGAGCGGTTGGAACGCTATTGCCACGAATATAATAAGCTCAACGAAGAGGTTATCTTGGATTTTTACAATGGCGAAGGACCGGACGAGAAGAAGCAAGATCATCTGATCATTTACGGCGTGAACGGCAAGCCGATCACCGCACGGTCGGCAAATCAGAAGGCGTTGGTCGATGCTTTCGCCAAAAACGATTTGGTATTCGCCCTTGGTCCCGCCGGATCGGGCAAAACCTATGTCGCCATCGCCTTAGCGGTGCGCGCGCTCAAGAATAAAGAGGTGCGTCGCATCATCTTGAGCCGTCCCGCGGTCGAGGCGGGGGAGAAGTTAGGCTTCCTGCCCGGCGAGATGAAAGACAAGCTCGATCCCTATTTACAGCCCCTTTACGACGCCTTAGAGGATATGATTCCTGCCGCCCGATTGAAAGAATTGATGGAAACCAACGTCATTCAGATCGCTCCGTTGGCCTATATGCGCGGTCGCACATTGAGTGATGCCATCGTGATCTTGGACGAGGCGCAAAATACGACGGCGCCCCAGATCAAGATGTTTTTGACCCGCTTGGGCATTGGCGCGCGGATGATCGTTACCGGCGACATGACGCAGATCGACTTGCCGCACAATGTGGTCTCCGGATTGGTACAATCGCAGCGCATATTGAGGGGCATCCCCGGCATCGCAATGATAGAATTTGATAAACGCGACATCGTCCGTCATCGACTCGTGCAACGCATCGTAGATGCTTATGACCGCTTTGACGCTCGGCGCAAGGAGGACGCTGAGGCTCCCACTCCACCGCCCTTTGAGGATCGCCGCGACTTGCGCGCCCCACATAACTGAGTTCAAACACTGTTTTTATAAAACCCGTAACACAATGGAAGCATTAACGCGCACCGACTTTAACTTCGAAGGTCAGAAGTCGGTTTATCACGGCAAGGTTCGTGATGTGTACAATATTAACGACGAGCTGATGGTCATGGTGGCTACCGACCGCATTTCAGCGTTCGACGTTATCCTGCCCAAGGGAATTCCCTTTAAGGGTCAGGTGTTGAACCAGATTGCAGCCACCTTCCTCGACGCAACCGCCGACATCGTCCCTAACTGGAAGTTGGCTACTCCCGATCCGATGGTAACGGTCGGACTGAAGTGCGAAGGCTTCCGTGTGGAAATGATCATCCGCGGATACTTGACCGGTAGCGCTTGGCGCGAATATAAAGCCGGGTGCCGTGAATTATGCGGCGTCAAGCTGCCCGAAGGGATGAAGGAGAACCAGAAGTTCGAACATCCGATCATTACTCCCACCACCAAGGCGGATGCCGGTCATGATGAAAATATTTCGAAGGAAGAGATCATCGCTCAAGGTATCGTGAGCCGCGAAGACTACGAACTGATGGAGCAATATACTTACGCGCTGTTCGAACGAGGTTCGCAGATGGCTGCTGCCAAAGGCTTGATCTTGGTCGACACAAAGTATGAATTTGGCAAGAAGGATGGCAAGATCTATCTGATCGACGAGATTCACACGCCCGACTCTTCTCGCTACTTCTATGCCGAAGGTTATGAAGAAAAATTCTTGAAGGGCGAGCCGCAAAAACAGCTCTCCAAAGAATTCGTTCGTCAGTGGCTCATCGAAAACGGATTCATGGGTCAAGCCGGACAGCAAGTGCCGGAAATGACGGATGCTTACGTCGCATCGGTTTCTGATCGTTACATCGAGCTCTACGAGCATATTGTCGGCTCGAAATTCAATAAGGCTGAAGGTGAAAACCTCGCTGCCCGCATTGAGAAGAACGTCAAGGCATACTTGGCGACACGCTAATAAAAAACATGATTCCGGGCGCAGTGTATTGCGCTCGGAATCTAAACTGATACCCAACGGAAAACGATGAAAAATCCCGCTTTTGTTGTGGCAGATAGGCTCTTCACCCTGCACGGTGTGGAGGAGGAGTTGTGGCGCTTGATGACACCGCGGTACGGCTCTTTCGTCGTTGACGAAGAGGTTGCCGGAGAGATGCCGCGCCTTTTTACCTTAGAGCTTGTCGCTCCCTTCGCTCCGCTCCAAGAGGCACGTGTGATGGCACGCTTTGATTGCGAAGGATACGATTGCCGCTATGAACAATCTGACACCATGGCATCCATCTCTATTTTGGAACCGCAGAGTGAGAATATTCGCGCTCAGATGCAGTGCGATCGACACTTCATGCACGCCCGTGCTTGGTTGTCGGGCGACGTGCGTCAGCGGCTCTATTGCCTGAACAATTTCCTGATGATGCTGTTTGCCTTTGCGGGCATGACGTCGGAGACGTTGCTCTTTCATGCTTCGGTAGTGGAACACGCGGGGCGCGCTTACCTCTTCTTGGGTAAGAGCGGCACCGGCAAGAGCACCCATAGCAGTCTGTGGCTACGCTACCTGCCCGACTGCTCGTTGGTAAACGACGACAATCCTGCGGTGGGAATCCGCGAGGGGGCGGTCGTGGTCTACGGTACGCCGTGGAGCGGCAAGACGCCTTGTTATCGCAATGTTCATTATCCCGTAGGCTCCTTTGTCCGCTTGCACCAAGAGCCGGAGAACCGTATCGTCCGACTGACGCCGGCGCAGTCTTACGCCGAATTGCTCCCCTCTTGCTCCGGTCTGAAATGGGATCGTGCCCTCACCCGTGCGCAAGGCGACACGATCGCCGCCGTCGTGGAACGCACCTCCGTGTTCCGTTTAGGCTGTCGTCCTGACGAAGAGGCGGCGCGCTTGTGTCACGCTACTGTGACGTTGGCGTAAATCCAAACACTTATGAACGCACAACGCCGAATACAAGTCTCGACGAACGTCATGCTCGAAACGGTGCGCCAAGAGCTGTGCGCAGGGCATACCGCGACGTTTCGGGTGCGGGGGCGCAGTATGCACCCCTTCCTCGAAGATGGGCGGGATAAAGTGGTGTTGGCACCACCCGCAGAGGTACGCGTCGGCGACGTAGCATTGGTGCTGACCGATCGGCAACATTACGTCTTGCATCGCGTGGTGGAGATCGCCCCGGATGGGGCGTGTACCTTGTGGGGCGATGGCAACGTCCGCGAGCGGGAACATTGCACTGCCGACAACGTGATCGGTGTGGCGCGCGGTTTCTGGCGCAAGGGGCGTTATTATGCCTGTGCCGACCGGACGTGGCAGTGCTATTCTCGTTGGTGGATGCGTTTAGCCCCGGTGCGCCGTTGGCTGTTGGCGCTTTATCGGCGCTGCCCCGGTGTGGGGCGCAAGTCTGATGCAAATTCCTAAAACAAAAGATACAATCATGCAGATTAAACCCGGATTCCTCCTTCGCGACCTCTGTGGCGAACAGATCATTGTGGCTGAAGGAGAAGAAAACATTGATTTCAGCAAAATCATCAGTCTCAACGAGACCGCCGCTTACCTCTGGCAACAGATGGAAGGGCGTTCTTTCGACATCGCCGATATGGTCACTGCACTCTGTCGGGAATACGACGTCGAGCCGCAGCAAGCCACCGCAGATTGTCAACTCTTGGCAGATCGGTGGGTCGAAGTCGGCATCGTGGAGGCGTAACATCCTAAATCCCATTCCGCCATGCGCAAACATTGGAGCACATTTCGATGGATCTGGTCTGTCACGAAGGGTTATCGTGGCAGCATCTTCCTCTACTGTCTTCTGGGCATCCTGAAGATTTGTATTGGCTGGGTCTTCATCTTGGTCAGCAAACGTGCTGTTGACATCGCTTCGGGCGATGTCGAGGGCAGTTTGATGCAGACCCTTTGGATCCTGCCGGTGCTCATCGTGGTGGAATTGTGCATGAATGCACTGATCTCGTGGATCAGCGATATGCGCAACGTCCGTATGGACAACGAACTGAAGCAGATGCTTTTCCGCCACCTTTTGGATAGCGAATGGCGTGGTATCGAGAAGTATCACACCGGCGATGTCACCAATCGTTTGCAGAACGATGTGGGGAGCATTGTCACGTTCTCGACCGGAACATTACCTAACGCCCTGATGCTCGTCTTTGAGTTGATCGGTTCGTTCATCCTATTGTGGAACTTGGATACCACGTTGGCGTGCATCATCGTCTGCGTCTCGCCTGTCTTTATTCTTGTGGGCAAGCTTTACACCAAACGGATGCACGAGATCACGCGCGCCGTCCGCGATAGCGACGGACAAATACAAAGCAAGATACAAGAGAGCTTACAATACCGTTCCGTCATCAAAACGTTAGAGCAAACCTCCGGGACGGTGGGGCGCTTGCGTCAGCTGATGCTCCACTTGCAGCAGCAAGTGCGTCGACGCACCTTGCTCTCGATCTACACACACTCTTTCATCTCAGGAGGCTTTTCGGTGGGCTACGTGTTGACCTTCGGTTGGGGCGTAATTCAGATCAGCCAGCGCGTCATCGGCTATGGTACGATGACGGCATTCCTTCAGTTGGCAGGGCGAGTGCAACGCCCCATCGTAGACCTCAGTCGTCTGCTACCGGTCTTTGTGCGTGCCTTCACTGCCGCAGAGCGTCTGTGCGACCTGCTCTCCCTCCCGTTAGAAGAATGCACTGCGCATCCTCAGGTGGCGACACCTATCGGCTTGCGCTTGGAGGAGGTGAGCTTCCGCTATCCCGGATCGGAGCGGCAACGACTCATCTTTGATCACTACAGTTGCGACTTCCGTCCGCTGACCACGACCGCCATTTTGGGCGAGACCGGAGCGGGAAAGACCACGCTGATCCGTCTGCTCTTGGCGCTGATCCGTCCCGATGAGGGGCGCGTCGTGCTCTACAACGCCGAAACGCAGCAGCCGTTGGATGCCGGAATGCGTTGCTATTTCACCTATGTGCCGCAGGGAAACACGCTATTGAGCGGTACCATCCGCAGTAATTTGCAATTAGGCTCGCCGGACGCCGACGAAGAGCAAATGTGGCAAGCTCTCACGTGGGCGGCGGCTGACTTTGTACATCGGCTTCCCTTGGGGCTTGATACCCCTTGCGGAGAGGGTGGCGGCGGTCTCTCCGAGGGGCAGGCGCAGCGCATCGCCATCGCACGATCTTTGCTTCGCGATGCTCCTATTCTGTTGCTGGATGAGGCAACTTCAGCCCTCGATCCGCAAACCGAACAAAAAGTTATCGACAACATTCTGAATCACATACACGACAAGACCGTAATTATGGTAACGCACCGTCCTGCTGCTGCCGAACGCTGTCAAGCCGTTATCCGCTTGTGATGGCGAAAAACAACGGATTGCATATTTCGTGCACTTTTGTGCAGCCTTCCAAGGGGATTTATGAGCAAACGGCTTGGAAACGAGCCCTAAAAGCTTGATTTTGATCGTCAAATCTTGGGATTCAGAATAAAATTCGTAATTTTGCCGCCATATCAAAATGTACATACCTTCGGGAAATCGGGGTGTGTCTAAATCGCATACATTATTTAATAAAGATACTAAGATATGAAAATCGCTATTGTAGGTGCAAGTGGCGCGGTAGGACAGGAGTTCCTCAAAGTCCTCGACGAGCGTAACTTCCCTATTGATGAGTTGCTTCTCTTTGGTTCGGCACGTAGCGCCGGCCGTACCTACCAGTTCCGAGGCAAAGATATTGTGGTCAAGGAACTTCAGCATAACGATGACTTCAAGGGCGTAGACATAGCCTTCACCTCTGCCGGTGCCGGCATCTCTCGCGAATTTGCTGCCGACATCACGAAGTTTGGTGCTGTCATGATCGATAACTCCAGTGCCTTCCGTATGG
>CAZGZL010000055.1:0-13416 GCA_964530595.1 uncultured Prevotellaceae bacterium
GATCGGGAAACGTAAGATTTGCTATTTTCATACGGCAAAGATATAGAAATTGTTTAGATATTCAGATTTAAGCATTTAGGAAAGGGGGCGAAATCCCCAAAAATGATTACTTTCGCAGCGGTTTCGGCAACCCGCCTTTCCATGGAACGTTTTAACAAGAGGAAAACAAACATATTATAATTCTAATCATTTAATCAACTCAACAACTTTATGTGGTTAACTTCTTCATCAATCGGCCGTAAAGTAGTGATGAGTGTCACGGGTACTGCCCTGATTCTTTTCCTTACTTTCCACATGGCGATGAATCTTGTCTACATCTTCTCCGCAGAGGGTTACAACAAGGTGTGTGAATTTTTGGGCGCAAATTGGTACGCTGTGGCTGCAACGGGAGCTTTGGCGCTGCTTTTTGTCATCCACATCATCTATGCTTTCTGGCTCAACTTGCAGAACCGTCGTGCTCGCGGCAAGGAACGCTACGCGGTCAGCGGCAAGCAGCCTATTGAGTGGTCGTCCAAGAACATGCTCGCGTTGGGCATCATCGTGATCTTGGGCTTGTTGCTCCACTTCTTTAACTTCTGGTACAACATGATGTTCGCTGAACTCTCTGGTATTGGCGATCAATCGTTGGCTGCCGATGGATCTCACTACATCGCTCAGACTTTTGGCAATCCTGTTTACGCTATCTTGTACGTGATCTGGATTGCTGCTCTTTGGTTCCACTTGAACCACGGTTTCTGGAGCGCCATGCAGACTTTGGGCTGGAGTGGTAAGCTTTGGTTGAACCGTTGGATTTGCATCAGCCGAATCTATTCTACGCTGATTTGCTTGGGCTTCCTTGCTGTGTTGCTCGTCGGCATCGTGCGCGCATCATGTTGCGGAGGTTGCTGCTAATTATCACTCCACTTTTCCGTTTATTTTAATATACTACATTTACAATGGAAATCAAATCTACGATTCTCGATCCCGCTTTGTCGCGCATTCCCGAAGGTGAATTGGCAGACAAGTGGACCAATTATAAGGCGCATCAGAAGTTGGTGAACCCCTCTAACAAACGTCGCCTCGACATCATCATCGTCGGTTCAGGTCTGGCAGGCGCCTCTGCGGCTGCTACCCTCGGCGAGATGGGTTTCAACGTGAAGTGCTTCTGCATTCAGGACTCTGCTCGTCGCGCACACTCGATCGCTGCTCAGGGTGGTATCAATGCTGCGAAGAATTATCAGAATGATGGCGACTCAATCTACCGTCTTTTCTACGATACCATCAAGGGCGGTGACTACCGTGCACGCGAAGCCAACGTCTATCGTTTGGCAGAGGTTTCGAACAACATCATCGACCAGTGCGTTGCAGCCGGCGTTCCCTTCGCTCGTGAATACGGCGGAACCTTGGCAAACCGTTCATTCGGTGGCGCACAAGTGAGCCGCACCTTCTATGCCAAGGGTCAGACCGGTCAGCAGTTGTTGTTGGGCTGTTATTCCGCATTGATGCGTCAGGTCAACAAGGGTACGGTGAAGATGTACACTCGTCACGAGATGTTGGACGTGGTGCTCGTCAAAGATGCTGAAGGCAACGACCGTGCTCGTGGTATCATCGTCCGCAACTTGGTAACAGGTGAGATTGAACGCTATTCTGCACACGCCGTAGTCATTGGCACCGGCGGTTACGGAAATGCTTACTTCCTCTCGACCAACGCTATGTCTTGCAACGGTTCTGCAGCCATCCAGTGCTACCACAAGGGAGCATGGTTCGCTAATCCCTGCTATGCTCAGATTCACCCCACCTGTATTCCGGTGCATGGCGAAATTCAGTCTAAGTTGACCTTGATGTCCGAATCTCTCCGCAATGATGGTCGTATTTGGGTGCCGAAGAAGTTGGAAGATGCCAAGAAGCTTCAGAAGGGCGAAATCAAACCCACCGATATTGCCGAAGAGGATCGTGACTATTATTTGGAACGTCGCTATCCCGCATTCGGAAATCTCGTGCCGCGCGACGTGGCTTCACGTGCCGCTAAAGAGCGTTGCGATAAGGGCTATGGTGTGAATGCTACCGGCTTGGCTGTGTTCTTGGACTTCAGCGATGCCATCAAACGTTTGGGTAAAGAGACCGTTGCAGACAAATACGGCAACCTCTTCCAGATGTATCAGAAGATCACCGACCAGAACCCCTACGAGACTCCGATGATGATTTACCCCGCCATCCACTACACCATGGGTGGTATTTGGGTCGATTACGAGTTGCAGACTTCTGTCAAGGGTCTTTTTGCCATTGGCGAAGCTAACTTCTCAGATCACGGTGCCAACCGTCTCGGCGCATCGGCTTTGATGCAAGGTTTGGCTGACGGTTACTTCGTCCTGCCTTACACGATCCAGAATTACTTGGCAGATCAGATTCAGGTGCCTCGCTTCTCTACCGAGCTTCCTGAATTCGAAGCTGCAGAGAAGGCTATCCGCTCTAAGATCGATCGCATCATGAAGGTGCAGGGCTCTCGTACTGTGGACAGCATCCACAAGGAGTTGGGTCACATCATGTGGGAGCACATCGGCATGGGACGTACCAAAGAGGGCTTGGAAGAGGGCTTGAAGCTCCTGAAGGGTATCCGCGAGACGTTCTGGAAGGAAGTTTATGTGCCCGGCACTGCCGACACCCTCAACGTGGAGCTCGACAAGGCGATTCGTTTGCTCGACTTCATCGAGATCGGCGAGTTGATGGCGTTGGACGCATTGAACCGTGAAGAGTCTTGCGGCGGTCACTTCCGCGAAGAGCATCAGACACCCGAAGGCGAGGCGCTCCGTCATGACGATAAATTCTCTTACGTCAGCTGCTGGAAATACGCAGGTGAAGGTCAGACGCCGGAACTTATCAAGGAGGAGTTGAACTACAAGTATATCAAAGTTCAGACTCGTAACTACAAAAACTAATTCACCAACTATACTTACTCAAGCATTCATTCCCTATGGAAAAATTCATAAATGTCAACGTGAAGGTGTGGCGTCAGCGCGGTCCCAAGGCTCCCGGTGAGTTCAAGACCTACCGCGTGGAGAATATCTCTACCGAGATGTCTTTCTTCGAAATGATGGACACACTCAACGAGCAACTGATCTCTAAGCACGAAGAGCCGATCGTCTTCGATCACGATTGCCGCGAGGGTATCTGCGGTACTTGTTCCCTCTACATCAACGGACGTCCGCACGGCATCGACACCGCCATCACGACGTGTCAGTTGCATATGCGTAAATTCAACAACGAAGACACCATCACAGTGGAGCCTTGGCGTTCTGCCGGCTTCCCCATCATTCGCGACTTGATGGTAGACCGTTCTGCATTCGACAAGATCCAGCAGGCGGGCGGCTACACCTCGGTGAACACCGGCGCTGCTCAAGATGCTAACGCTGTCTTGATCTCCAAGGTGGATGCAGACGAGGCTATGGACTCTGCCTCTTGCATCGGCTGTGGCGCTTGCGTTGCAGCCTGCAAGAACGGTTCAGCGATGCTCTTCGTTTCTGCCAAGGTGAGCCAGTTCGCTCTCTTGCCGCAGGGGCGTGTCGAGGCTGCCCGCCGTGCTAAGGCGATGGTTGCCAAGATGGATGAATTGGGCTTCGGTAACTGTACGAACACCCGCGCTTGCGAGATGGAATGTCCCAAGAGTGTCAAGATCTCGAACATTGCACGCTTGAATCGCGAGTTCATCAAGGCTAAATTGGCCGACTAATCGGTCACGCCGATCCGCTTGCCTCGTATGGGGCGAGCGGACATAACTATTCATACACACCTCGACGGGTTTCCCCTATGGGAGGCTGCGCCGAGGTTTCTTTCTTTACCCAATCGACACATGAAAACCTACTACCTACATCACGATTGCTTCCCTTTTGGTTCGAGCGGCTCTGTCGGTCGACGGCTTCTTTTTTGGTTCATCACATTACTCTCAATCATAGTGCCGCTCGCGCTCCGTGCACAACGTCTTGTGTCGGTAGGTGAGGGGTACAGTGCTACGTCGGTCAACGCAGCTATCTTTCGTGCCAACTCTATTGTCTCACACGGACGCTATCAATACGTTGCCTACTACGACAGTACCGGTACCGTTGTCTTGGCGCGGCGTGATCTTGAGCGGCACGATGGCTTCACCGTGCATCGCACACAATATCACGGCACCGTGCGTGACGGACATAACGTCATCAGCATCATGGTGGACGGTGAGGGCTTTCTGCATGTGGCGTTCGATCACCACGGTTCCCCCTTGCATTACGCTCGCTCCGTTGCTCCCGATTCTTTGGAATTAGGTGCATTGCAGCCCATGATCGGCGACCGCGAAGAGCGCGTCACCTATCCGGAGTTTCATCGCCTCAGTACGGGCGATTTGCTCTTCCTCTATCGCACAGGCTCGTCAGGCAACGGAGACCTTGTGCTCAATCGCTACGACCTCAAGAGTCACACGTGGCAGCGGGTGCAAGACAACCTCATCGACGGCGAGGGGCAACGCAACGGCTATTGGCAGGCGTGCGTGGACGATCGCGACCGCTTACACCTCTCGTGGGTGTGGCGCGAAACATGGAAAGTCGAGACCAATCATGACCTCTGCTACGCCTATTCTGCCGACGGTGGACAGACGTGGCAACGCAGTGACGGACTCCCTTGCACCGTCCCGATGACGGCAGAGAATGCGGAGTACGTAGCCCGCATTCCGCAGGGCAGCGAATTGATCAACCAGACCTCCATGACTGCCAACGATGCCGGATATCCCTACATCGCCACCTATTGGCGTGCCGCGGGTGACAGCGTGCCGCAGTATCGTTTGGTGTGGTACGATGGTGCTATGTGGCACACAACGCAGGTGGGCGAACGCCACACCCCCTTCTCGCTCAGTGGCGGCGGCACCAAACGTATTCCGATAGCTCGTCCCCAAGTAGTGGTGCAGCGCTATCCTATGGACGACGAAACACGATACCGCACAGAGGTTCGCCTCCTGATACGCGACGTCGAACGGGGAGATCGGGTCAGCGTCTTGTCTTGCAGCGACCTGCAACCGGAGTTGCCCGATTCGTTGTGTCAAGAGACGTGGGAGGTGCACGACTGGACGGACTTCCCTGTCGAGGCATGGGAACCGAGCTTCGACACCGAATTGTGGCGCATCCATCGCCGATTGCACCTCTATGTGCAGCACGTTGCACAGGGCGACGGAGAGACCCTCACCGAACTGATGCCGCAACCCGTCTACGTCTTGGAGGCAGAATAATGTTGTGAAAGAAAATGCTCGGCTACTGTTAGATGAGTAGCCGAGCATTTATTTTTTTGTTTCAATCGGTGTAGCGCCGATTACTTCAGCATGATCTTACCGCAGAGTTCCGGTTGTCCGGAGATCTGATAGATATAGATACCTGCGGGGAGACCGGCGAGCGAAATCGTGCCGGAAGCCTCCTTGATGCGGCGGCTCATGACAGCGGCACCGCTGATGTTGTAGAGGCGGACGATGCGTGCTTCAGCTTGATTGAACTGATAGCTCAATGTGCGACCGTTGATCGCTACGCGGTTGTTGCTCTTCACGCTTTCGAGGGCGGTGTACTCATACTTCTTGCCGATCTTGACGATGATCGAAGTCGAATCTGCCTCGTCACCCAACGGGTAGAGGGTCACGCGCGCTTCGGTGCAGTAGTTGTTCATATCCTCTTCGGTCATAAACGTTCCCGCGGAGTGCAATTCCAGATCCAAGTTAGCGCGACCTGCCAACACAGCCTCTTTTTCCACCATCGACACCCCGGTCAAGGCGACACAGTCACCGCCTGCGCAGATGCTGATCTCAGGTTCGCCGTGCAGGATAGAGTACACGCGCGCCACCATCGTAGCGTTGGCTGTTGTATTATTCTGAGCATACAATTCGGTATTGAATGTCGCCACGTGCATGCCCGGCATGAAGTCGAATGTCATGTCATCGGTCGGTGCGTTCAGTACCACTGTGCTGCCGTTGGGTACCACTTCACCGTTGCGCACGAATGAGAACGTCGTGGATTCTTGAGCGAAGCAAGCAGCCGTCGACAAGAGGGCGGCACAAAGAGTAAAGAATTTCTTCATAAGCAATACGTTTCGTTTGTAAAAATAATTTCTGATTTCCGTGTGTTGTAAAACCTTCACACCACGTGAAAGTTCCACAAAAATACGCCATTTTTGGCTGACAACGATAGAGTTGTACCGAAATAGAGTTTTTTTAACTAAAAACACAAGAGAGACGCCCCTTTTATGCGAAGGGCGCCTCTCTTTTGCTCCTATTTCAGTGCACGGAACGTGCGCCTTGATATTCTATTATTTTAGTTGCTTAGCACTCAGCAAGTTTGCCGTTCGAGCCCAAAACGTTGACAATCTTATGCTCATAGAGCTTCTTCATATTGTCGCGAGCGGGACCGAGGTACTTACGCGGGTCGAACTCAGCCGGCTTCTCTGCCAAGGTCTTGCGGATGGCAGCAGTCATAGCCAAACGTGAGTCGGAGTCGATGTTGATCTTGCAGACGGCAGACTTGGCAGCCTTGCGCAACTGTTCTTCGGGGATACCGATCGCAGCTTCGAGCTTTCCGCCGTACTTGTTGATGGTCTCCACCTCCTCCATCGGGACGGACGAAGAGCCGTGTAGCACGATGGGGAATCCGGGGAGCTTCTTCTCCACCTCTTCCAAGACGTCAAATGCCAACGGCGGGGGTACGAGAACTCCGTTTACCAATGTGCACTGTTCGGGTTTGAACTTGTGTGCGCCGTGTGAAGTACCGATCGAGATGGCCAACGAGTCAACGCCCGTCTTGGTCACAAAGTCGATCACCTCTTCGGGCTTGGTGTAGTGGCTCTCTTCAGCCGAGACTTCGTCTTCGACACCAGCCAAGACGCCCAATTCACCTTCTACTGTAACGTCGTATTGATGTGCGTATTCGCAAACCTTCTTTGTCAACGCTACATTCTCCTCGTAGGGGAGTGAAGAACCGTCGATCATCACCGATGAGAAGCCCATGTCGATGCAGCTCTTGCAGAGTTCGAAGCTATCGCCGTGATCCAAATGGAGGACGATTTCGGGATGAGCGCAACCCAATTCCTTGGCATACGCTACAGCGCCTTCTGCCATGTAACGCAGGATGGTGGCGTTGGCATAATTACGTGCACCCTTAGATACCTGCATGATGACGGGAGATTTTGTCTCGACTGCAGCCTGCACGATGGCCTGCATCTGCTCCATAGTGTTGAAATTGAAAGCCGGGATTGCGTAACCGCCTTTGACAGCCTTAGCAAACATTTCACGTGTGTTCACCAGACCGAGATCTTTGTAGTTAACCATGATAAGTTATCCTTTTTGTGTTTGTTATTATTATAAGGTGTAATAGACTTGTTTTGTTTTGAGCCTTATTAAAAGTGTTCTCACCCCGCAAATATAATGTATTTGCAAGGAAAAAACGCCGATGGGGAAGTTTTTTCGGCGAAAACGCTCGCTTTTGCACAGAATGTTGCGCGAAAGCAGCAAAAAACGAGAAAAAAGTTTGGTGAATAAATTTGCGTGGTCTATATTTGTCCCCGCATTAAGAGCACGACGATAGGCGTCGCGTCCGGTGCTTACATTTGGAAGTGTCTATGAAAAATCTGTATGGCCGATTTTATTACTTCTTTTATTTTTACTTTGCAACGAAGTGTAAAGCCGGGCTTTTGTGTGATTAACTGAACGCACTCCTAAGTGAAATAATTACAGTGAAGATACAATATAAGTCCCGACCTGATAAGGCGGGACTTTCTTTTTATATAATGACAAGATTATGATTTCTGAACAAAACAATGCGGCGCCGGTGCGCGTCGCCATTCAAGGACAACCGGGGTGTTACCACGAGACAGCTGCCCGTGAATACTTTGCCGGACACGAGGTAGAGATCGTCTGCTGTAAGTCGTTTGTTGACCTCTTCGCTCACCTTGCCGCCGATACCTCTCTGATGGGTATTTGCGCCATCGAGAATACCATTGCCGGCAGTCTGCTTCAGAATCATGAACTCCTCCGCACCAGCCAACGACGCATTGTCGGTGAGCATCGCTTGCACATCTCGCACGTCCTGTGTGCCCTGCCCGGTCAGAAATTGGAAGACATCGTGGAGGTGAACTCTCATCCCATCGCTCTGATGCAATGCCAAGTCTATTTAGAGTCCTTGCACAATGTCAAGGTGGTAGAGAAAGACGACACCGCCAGCGCAGCGCGCGAGATCTGTGAACGTCAACTGCATGGTAATGCCGCCATTTGCAGTGAGGCAGCCGCTAAACTCTACGGCTTAGAGGTGTTGGCACGTTCTGTTGAGACCAACAAACGTAACTTCACCCGCTTCTTGATCTTGCAAGACAAGTTTGCCGACCCGATGGTAGCGCGTGAACAGATCAACAAAGCCAGCATTGAGTTCTGTGTGCGCCACGTGCAGGGCAGCCTCTCCAAAGTCCTGACCATCCTCTCGTTCTACGGCATCAATCTTACCAAGATTCAATCCATGCCGATCATTGGTCGTGAATGGGAATATCGCTTCTTCATCGACCTGACATTCTCCGACTTCTTTGTCTACCGTCAGGCGCTCGACGCGATCCGTCCCTTCACCAACGACTTCAACGTCTTGGGCGAATACGCAGAGTGTACCCTCTGACCACCCTTCCCTCCGAACAATCCGAAACATCATACATCAACACGCGCAGCGCTCATCCTCGCCGATGATGCTGACTTAATTCAAAACCATGTCTAAGATAACTCCTGCCGACAGAATCAGCCAAGTGGAAGAATACTACTTCTCACGAAAAACCAAAGAGATAGCCCGCATGAATGCCGAGGGCGGCAAACCGGTCATCAACCTCGCGATCGGTGGCCCCGACTTCATGCCCTCCGAAGAGACCTTACGCGCCCTCATGACGGACTGCGTGCGCCCGGATGCCAATGGCTATCAGAACTACATCGGTCTGCCGGAGCTGCGTCAGGCGTGGAGTGACTTCTATCAGCGTTGGTATGGCGTCCGCTTTTCGCCTGCCGACGAGGTGTTGCCGCTGATCGGCTCCAAAGAGGGTATCATGCACGTCACTATGGCGTTCGTCAATCCCGGCGACAAAGTTTTGGTGCCCGATCCCGGCTATCCCACCTACACTTCGGTCAGCAAGCTGTGTGGTGCGCAGATCATCAAATACGACTTGACGCAAGAGCATTCTTGGGAACCCGACTTCGACGCCTTGGAGCGTATGGATCTCACCGGCGTCAAGCTGATGTGGGTGAATTATCCCCACATGCCCACCGGACGCCGCGCCTCGTTAGAATTGCTGAGTCGCATTGTCGACTTCGGTCGTCGGCACGACATCGTGATCATCAACGACAATCCTTACAGCTTCATCCTCAACGACACGCCGCTCAGTATCTTCCAAGTGGAGGGGGCACGCGATATTTGCATCGAGTTCAATTCTATGAGCAAGACCCACAGTATGCCCGGTTGGCGTATGGGCGTTGCCCTTGCCAAAGCGGAATTTATCTCTTGGATCTTACGTGTCAAGACCAACGTAGACAGCGGAATGTTCCGTCCCATGATGAAGGCTGCCGCTGCAGCCTTGGGCAATCCGCCGGAATACTATCGGCGTCAGAACGAGGCATACCGTGTGCGTCGCATTGCGGCGGAGCAGATCATGAACCACTTGGAGTGTGCTTTCGATCCCGATCAGAGCGGGCTCTTCTTGTGGGGACGCATCCCCGATCGCTATCCTAATTGCGAGGCGTTGACCGAACCCATCTTGCAGCGTGCGCGTGTCTTCCTCACGCCGGGCTTCATCTTCGGGCATAACGGCGAGCGTTACGTACGCATCTCGCTCTGTGCCCCCTTCGAGAAGATGCAAGAAGCCCTGCTCCGTATGCAGCGCGAAGGACTTTAACTACCCCCTAAGATCTATCTCTAAAAACTTTTATATTATGGAAATGCAATTTGAATCTATCCTGCTCCCCGGCATCGAGGCTAAGCGCCCCATCGTCATCGCCGGTCCGTGCAGCGCAGAGAGTGAAGAACAGGTGCTTTGCACCGGTCGTGCCTTGGCAGCCCAAGGCATCAAGATTTTCCGCGCCGGTATCTGGAAGCCGCGCACCAAGCCGGGCGGTTTCGAGGGCGTGGGCGTCATCGGACTTCCTTGGTTGCAGCGCCTGAAGGCTGAGACCGGCATGTACACGGCGGTCGAAGTGGCTACCAAGGCGCACGTCGACGCAGCCTTGGCTTTCGGCGTAGACATCCTCTGGATCGGTGCACGTACGACGGCTAACCCCTTTGCCATGCAGGAGATCGCCGACGCCCTCAAAGGTCACGACGTACCCGTCCTGATCAAGAACCCCGTCAACCCCGACCTTGAACTTTGGATCGGCGGCATCGAACGTATCTATGGCGCGGGCATCCGTCGTATTGGTGTCATCCACCGTGGATTCTCCTCTTACGACAAGAAGATCTACCGCAACCTTCCCTCTTGGCACATCCCGATCGAATTGCATCGTCGCCTCCCTAACCTCCCCATCATCTGCGACCCCAGCCACATCGGCGGCAAGCGCGAGTTGATCGCCCCCTTGGCACAGCAGGCCATGGATCTCGGCTTTGACGGTCTCATCATCGAGAGCCATTGCGATCCCGACTGCGCATGGAGTGACGCTAAGCAGCAGGTGACGCCCGAAGCGTTGCAGGTCATCCTCGAGACCCTCGTTATCCGCGACAAGCAGTGCTCTACGGAGAGCCTTGTCTCGCTGCGCCACCAGATCGATCAGATCGACGACGACATCCTCAGCATCTTGGCTAAGCGTATGCGCATCTCTGTCGAGATCGCTCAGTACAAGAAGGAGCACGATATGTCCGTCCTTCAAGCCGGACGCTATGACGAGATCTTGACGAACCGCACCAAGCAGGGCGTTGAGATGGGTATGAGCGAAGATTTCATCAAGACCGTCTTCGAGGCGATCCACGCCGAAAGCGTACGCCGTCAGATGGATGTCATCAATAAATAATCTGCTGCCCGACCGATGAGAATCTTGATCATGGGTGCCGGCAAGATGGGACTCTTCATGAGCGACGCCCTCTGCTTGGATCACGAAGTAGCCCTCTACGACACCGATCCCAAGCGCCTCCGCTTCGGCTTCAAGGCGTTGCGCTTCAGCTCGCTCGACGAGGTGCGTACATTCAACCCGGAGATGGTCATCAACGCCGTCACGGTGAAGTACACCATCGAGGCCTTTCGCTCCGTCTTGCCCTACCTGTCGGAGCAGTGCATCCTCTCGGATATTGCCTCCGTCAAGACCGGATTGCCCGAATTCTATGCCGAGGCGGGACATCCCTTTGTCTCGACCCACCCGATGTTTGGTCCCACCTTTGCCAACCTGTCGGATCTCTCGACACAGTTCGCCATCATCATCTCCGAGAGCGATTTCTTGGGGCGCGTCTTCTTCCGCGAGTTGTACAAGTCGCTGCACTTGAATATCTTCGAATATACCTTTGCGGAGCATGACGAGACTATCGCCTACTCGCTCACCATCCCCTTTGTCTCTACTTTGGTGTTCACCGGGGTGATGAAGCCGCAGCAGGCGCCCGGAACGACCTTTAAGAAGCACATGGCGATTGCACGCGGTTTGCTCAGTGAGGACGATTTCCTGCTGACTGAAATTCTCTTCAATCCCCACTCGCCGGAGCAGATAGACAAGATCTGCGAGAAGTTGCAACTCCTCTCCGAGGTGATCCGCAACCACGACTCCGAACGCCTCTTGGCATACATCAACGAGTCGCGCCGCAACATAGCAGGGCAAGCCTGAGAGGTGTGCTCATGCCAACCGAAACGAAACGTCCCGACGTCGGTAATACCGATGTCGGGACGTTTTTCTGTCAGTGTATACCCGCTTAACAAGTGGTTTTTGTGGACGATCGGAGAGGCGTCACGGCTTAGAATTGTTTCGCCAATCCTCCTCCGGACGTTTCCTTATAGAGGCTCGGCAGATCGTGCCCCGTCTCGCGCATCACCTCGACCACCTTATCGAACGATACGCGATGTACACCATCGCCGAAACCGGCGTACGAACTGCAATCCAAGGCGCGTGATGCTGCGTGCGCGTTGCGTTCGATGCAGGGTATCTGTACCAGCCCGCATACCGGGTCGCAGGTCAGTCCGAGGTGATGCTCCAAGCCCATCTCGGCGGCATATTCTATCTGTGCCACCGACCCGCCGAACAGCTGATTGGCAGCAGCGGCAGCCATGGCACACGCCACGCCGACCTCGCCCTGACAGCCTACCTCGGCGCCGGAGATGGAGGCGTTATTCTTCACCACCGCGCCGAAGAGCCCTGCCGTAGCCAAGGCGCGCAACAGACGTTGTTCGGGGAAGCCCTGTTCCTTCCATAGATAATAGAGCACGCCGGGCAACACACCACACGATCCGCAGGTCGGGGCGGTCACGATGATGCCACCGGAGGCGTTCTCCTCAGAGGTCGCCAACGTGTAGGCGTAGAGCTTGCCTTTCTCCTTCATTGCATCGCTGTAGCTATGCGCTTTGATCATGTATTCGCTTGCCTTGCGGCGCACGCCCAATCCACCGGGCAATACCCCCTCGGCGTTCAGTCCGCGTTCCACGGCGGCGCGCATCGTCTGCCAGATCTCGCTGAGGAAGTCCCAGATCTCGGCACCCTCTTGCTGCTCTACATATTCCCAGTAGGAGCGTCCCGTGCGATTGCACCATCCTTGTATCTCGGCAATGCTGTTCATGTCGTAGACATCGGCGGTGGGGCGGCGGCTACCGCTGGTGCCGTCGGAGAGGGCACCTCCCCCCACGCTGTACACCGTCCACGACGGCAGTGCGTCGCCGGCGGCGTTGTGTGCCTCGAAATTCATCCCATTGGGGTGAAATGGTAGCACCTCCTCCGGGTGCCAAACGATCTCGGTAGGAGCTACGGGACGCAGCACGTCCAAGATCGCCACATCCGTCAAGTGCCCGCGTCCGGTAGCTGCCAAGCTACCATAGAGGTGAACCGTGAACGAGGCGGCGCCGGGGGTAGCGTCGCGATACATTAAGGCAGCCCGTCGCGGCCCCATTGTGTGGCTACTCGACGGCCCTTGACCGATACGGAAAATTTCTTTGATAGATTCCATTCTGTTTTCAATTTGACCCGGTTTTGCCGTTTTCGATAACTTTTTGTCGGCAAAATATGCAGGAACGAAGACATCGCGGTTCGTCCAAATCTGCCCTGACGGGTCAGTGTGTCACCATTAACAATTCTATTTTGTGGCGGCAAAAGTAGAGATATTTTTCGGTAGAATAAGCAAAATCAATGTATTGGTGTCGCTTTTTAGCCAAAAATCAGCGAAATCTGTTAATCCAAAAGATTTTTACAGAATTATGTCGTATTTTTGCGCACCGTAATGTGTACTTATTGTATAAACCCAC
>CAZGZL010000056.1:0-13350 GCA_964530595.1 uncultured Prevotellaceae bacterium
GATGCCGCAGGCGTCGCAATGCGGTGCGCGTGCCGTGCAAACGTAGCGTCCGTGCAAGATCAACCAATGGTGTGCCGTAGCCACATCTTCCGTAGGAATATTGCGCAGCAATTCCTGTTCCGTGGCGAGGGGGGTGCGTGAATTGGTTGTGAGTCCGATGCGATTGCAAACGCGGAACACGTGCGTATCGACTGCCATCGCCGGGCGATTGAAGACAACGGAGGCAATCACATTGGCGGTTTTTCGCCCTACGCCGGGCAAGCTGAGCAGGGCGTCGAAGTCATCGGGCACTTCGCCGCCATACTCCGCCACCAAACGCTGCGACATACGCAACAGATGCCCCGCTTTGTTGTGTGGGTAAGAGATACTTTTGATATATTCGTACAATTCGTCCTCGGTCGTCTCAGACATCTTCTGCGGAGTGGGAAACACACGAAATAGTTCGGGCGTCACCATATTTACCCGCTTATCGGTGCACTGTGCGGAGAGAATGACCGCCACCAACAGCTCAAACGGGTTATGATAGATCAATTCGGTTTGAGCGTCCGGACGATTTCGACGGAACCAATCAAGCACGGCTGCATAACGTTCTTTTTTCAGCATACGATGAAAAATATAAATAGATCGTGAGATGTTCGTAAATTCAATTTATCACTCCGTCCCAGAACTCCACAGTACGACCGCTGCGATAAAACCAACGCTCCCAAAGTCCCCGGCGGGTGACGTTCCGCTCGAAACGCTCCGGGCGCCCCAAGGCGAGACGTACTTCCTCCTGACTCATGCCCCGCCGAAGCTCACCGCGACAGATGGCGTCCCACGCATCGTCTGTAATGTTGGGATAACGGTCGCGAGGATCTGTGAAGCTAAAAATTTTATGCATAGGAGTGGTCATTCGCGCCTCCCGGCTTTCGGGCAATGCCGTATCAACCGAAGCGCAACGTTCCCCTTGGCTGAACCACACCCGCAATGGTGCGGAGTCGGTGCCCACAGTGACGGAGTCAATGCACACCGTCCGATACTGCTCCACAGGGCGATCGTCCGCACCATGCAACGTGATCCGTTCGTCGCGCGTCAATATATATAATGTTCGCGCGCGTAAGAGGCTGTCAACGGTACCCAATAGGATGTAATCGCATAATCCTTCGAGATGCGGCACATAGCACGTATCATTCAACACCTCCGGGCTCAATCCGGCGTCATAGCGGAAGGGACGCCCATCGGGAGCGACAAAACGCAGATAGACCGACGCCTGCCCCAGCCAATTCTCCTCCGCCACGATGCGGTCGAAAGTCCACAACGTGCCACGATAATCGGTTGTGTCGATCGCGACAGGTTGCTCCGGCTGAAGCATAAGCGGGAGCCGTTCGTTGAGCATAACAAAGGGGTGCCCTTGCTGCCACTGAGTCATTGGGGGAAGCGCCACGCCACGGAGCAGCGACTCCACGGTCTGAGGCTCGGCGTTGCGGGCTTGCACCGTCGAAAGCCAAGGAGACGACGGAGACGACAGGGACAGCGCCATCCAACACAAGCACAAGAGCAACGCCTTGTGGCAACGCAACAAGAGGGCACCTACACCTTGCAACATCGTGCCGAAGAGGTAGACAGCGCCTC
Source organism: uncultured Prevotellaceae bacterium (assembly GCA_964530595.1). Taxonomy (GTDB): domain Bacteria; phylum Bacteroidota; class Bacteroidia; order Bacteroidales; family UBA3663; genus Liminaster. The sequence goes on from CAZGZL010000056.1 coordinate 1,612, forward strand.
CGTCACGAATACCGGTACGTGCGCGTAGCTGATCGGCGGTCAGAGGGAAGTTACGCGTCGTGATGTTGGCTTGGGGAATGTTGCCCTTGAGCTTCTTCAGAGTACGTGAGGCGAAAGGCAATACCTCGTCGACCGCAAAGAGGCGACCGGGGAAATCGCGTTCTAAAGTGTCCCCTGTATAGAGATGGCTGTTGACCTCTAACTTGCGAAGCCCATAGCGAGAGCAAAGGCTCCTGAAGGCACCCGCCTTGAGCAGGGTTACATCGGGTTCATAAAGATAAGCGCCTATCGCTTCGGCAAATCGAGACTGAGCCGTTGCCTCATCGCCCCAACGGTACGAATAACGCAGTATATCCGTTGTCCGATAGTCCACACAGAAGACTTGCACCTCTGCCATCTGTTCCGCCGTCATGTTTTCGGCAGAGCGTCCGCGCGCGGCATCGAGCACTAAAAGTACCTCTTTACACTCACCGCGAACCGCCAAGATGTGTAGCTGTATCGTGTCGGGCATCAGCTGCAACACGCGCGTTAGGTCTGCCATCGGCGAGATCTTGACCACGAGCCTTCGGCAATGGGTCAACAGTGCAGAACGCAGCGCCACAACGTCCGGCTCACATTCGGTCAGATCATAAACGCGCCCACCATCGGCGCTACGACGTGCGGGATCCAAATAAATGGTGTCGACCGTAGGAATCGCCGCGCAGCCGTCGCCCTCGTGCACCGTGATGTGATGTGCACCCAACACCGCAAAGTTATGGCGAGCGGCAACACACAGAGCCGGCTGTCGCTCAAAGTATTCCGCTGCGCGTAAGCCCTGCGACATATAAAACAGATCTACCCCCATGCCTCCGGTCAAATCTGCCAACGTCTCGCCGAGCACCAACTCCCGCTTATAACGCGCAGTCAGCTCCGACGAGCATTGCTCCGCCGGGACGCGTCCGGACATCATCAGATCGGGTTGTGCATACCATTCGGGCAATTTTTGGCGGAGCTGCTGGCGCGCGGCTATCTGATCGACCGCAGCGGCAACATCCACCTCCGGATAGCGATGCGCGCTGAGCAGTAAACGTTCGGGCGCATCGGAGATGTGGTCTTGTATAAAATCGCGAAGTTGAGGTGTCCAGTTCATAGAATCCCGTGTATCAATATCTAACGAGAGCAAAAATACTCCTTTTTGCAACATTTTGAACCGACCACGCGCAATAATAGCCAAAAAAAAACTAATTTCGCAGCGCAATACGGAGTAGAACGTCAAAACAGCAGTCTAACGATGATACAATACTGGAAATGCTCAGCGGGATTTAAGCAGATTGACGCATGGGAAGCCAACTGCTGGATCAAGGTCACGAAACCGTCGACCGAAGAGCTGTTGGAATTAGAGGCAACATTTTCTGCGCCCTTGGACTTCATGCAGGACATCGAAGACGTTGAAGAACGTCCTCGTACCGAAAGCGAAGGCGGATGGCTCATGAATATGCTCCGAATCCCTTACAGAGAGACTGACGAAGACGGAGAGGCGATGTACAACACATTGCCGCTCGGTATCTTGGTACGTGGAGACATCTTCATCACCATTTGCTACTCTCCGACCGAAATGATTGCGGACTTCATCAAGTGGACCAATCGCAAGAACGTTGAGAGCCGTCAAAGCTACGACTTGATTCTCTCCCTTTTCCTGTCGAGCTCCGTTTGGTACTTGAAGTATCTGAAACAGATGAATGCGCAGATGAAAGAGGCGGAAGAGGCGTTAGAAGAATCTATGGACAACGATGAGCTGCATCGCATCATGAAGATCGAGAAATTTTTGGTCTATTTCATCACCTCCCTGCGTGGCAATGAAGTGGTGTTGGTACGTCTGAAGCGTTACTTACGTCACCTCTCTTACGACGAAGATCTCATGGACGACGTAGAGGTCGAGTTGCAGCAGGCCTACGCCACGGCGAATATCTACAGCAACATCTTGGAGCGTGAACGTTCCTCCTACTCCTCCATCATCAGCAACAACTTGAACTCCATCATGAAGCGGTTGACGGTGATCACCATCATCTTGATGATCCCGACGGGCATCTCCAGCTTCTTCGGCATGAACTTAATCAACGGCATGGAGTCTTGGTGCTGGGGCTTCCCCTTGGCGGTACTAATCTCTATCGTAGTCTCTATTGCCGGCTACGCGATCTTCCGCAAACAGAAATTATTCTGACGACCTACCGACGGATGCTACCGTCCTATTATAGCGGCTGGCTCACTTCCACAGAGGAATGAGCCCGCCGTGTTGTTGTAATAAAGAGCGCCGTGTGTTGTTGGAAAATGTCACTCAAAGCATTATCTTTGCCCACGATAAATACACACACAACACCATGAATAAATTCTTCACCTTAGTTTGCAGTTTGATGCTCTGGTGCGTCGTTACAGCGTTTGGCAAAGACTCTTTCGATGTACAGATCTGGCCCAAAGGAGCTCCGGTCAGCAACGGAGCGAGTGACAGTGTTTACGCCGTTGGCGATACCGTAGCGGGATCGTTTATGCGCGTCTTTCTTGCCCCCAAAGCTCAAGCCACGGGGCGCGTAGTCGTAGCGCTTCCGGGAGGCGGCTACGGGCATTTGTCTTCCGTCAACGAGGGGTATGCTTGGGCGCCCTTCTTCAACGAGCGGGGCATCTCCCTCTTTGTGCTCAACTACCGTATGCCGCGTGGACATTCGGATGTTCCGGCGAGCGACGTGTACGAAGCCATTCGCATCATTCGTCAGAACGCGGAAAAGTGGAATATCAACCCTCAAGACTTAGGCATCATGGGATCGTCTGCCGGCGGACATCTCGCCACCACGGTAGCCACCCACGCCACGCCGGACGTACGTCCCAACTTCCAGATTCTGTTTTACCCCGTAGTGACGATGGACAGCACCTATACCCATCGCGGCTCGCGCAGCAATCTCTTGGGTCGAAAGGCTACACCCGGCTTGGAACACAAATATTCTAACGAGCTTCAGGTAGACAACACCGTGCCGCCCGCAATCCTATTGTGCAGCGACGACGACCGTGCCGTACCGACGCCGAACTCAGTACAATATTATTTAGCGCTCCGAGCCAACGGCGTTCGCGCTTCGCTCTACATCTACCCCTCCGGCGGGCACGGTTGGGGCTTCAAATCGGAGTTTAAGTACCACAACACGATGCTGCAAAATCTGAGCGATTGGCTTGATCAGCTGAAAAGCAATCAAAGCGGTAAATAACGAGCATGCAACATGTGTAAATTACCTCTTTTAGCACTCGGACTACTCGGCATGACGATGACAGCGCAAGAGCGTGTGGCGGCAACCGATACCCTCGTGCAGTCAGCTAAGCCGCCTTATTATCTATCGGTTCAGAGCAACGCCCTCTACGACTTGGCAGCTATCCCCGCGTTGGCGGTAGAATGCTACGTAGGGCACGATCTGTCGGTGGTCGTACACGGGCACTACGCTTGGTGGAAGTGCGATCATAAGCATAACTATTGGCGCACCTATGGCGGCGATTTAGCGCTTCGCTATTGGTTTGGCGCCGCATCGCACAAGCCCCTGACGGGGCATCACCTCGGCGTGTACGGGCAGATGCTTACCTACGACTTTGAATTAGGAGAACGAGGTTATCTCGGTCCCAAATGGAGTTATGGCGGAGGGGTAGAGTATGGCTACTCTTTCCCCGTCGGACGACGCTTCAACATCGACACCGCGTTAGGCATCGGCTATCTGACCGGCACCTACAAGGAATATCTCCCCAAAGGCAAAAAATATGTCTGGCAAGCCACCAAAGAGCTCCAATGGATCGGTCCGACCCAAGCCTCCGTGTCTTTGGTGTGGCTTTTAGGTCGCGGCAACGTCAACAAGCGCTGAACGCCGCACAGCCGCTTAATTCTACCGAAACAGCGTATTCTTAGATCACAACCGCAGCCTAATGGATCGGAAGCGACATAGCTCGATTTCATTCGCTTAAGAACGGCGCACTCTTGAATTGCACAGAGCAATTCTTATAGAATAGGTACGAGGGCGCGCCGTACATAGCGGAGGGCGCGTTTTTCAATTTCTCCCGTATCGGTTGCGGCCAATAGTGCGGCACGGCGGTTTCGATGGGGAGGATCTTAAGATAGAGTGGGCGACTGTAAACACCGGGGGCATAGTGTGAGAGATTGACTTCGAACGCCTTGCCGTTGTAGAAGTTGTCGGTCAGCAGCAAATCGCCGGAATAGAGTCGGGCGACGTCCCCTTCGTAGGCTATGTCGAGCAGGTTTTCCGCCGTGGGGTCGAGGGAGTCGATAGGGATGTCCCAGACATACGCCTGCTCGAAATCGGCGTCCGTAGGCTGCATCGGCAAGTTGGAGACGCCATACCGCACCTCGGAGGTGCGAACTCGCTCGGTGATGGGGAGCAACGGCAAGTTGTGGATCTCGCCATAGGGCGATACCTGCGGTGCTTCGGGCCAACGGAAGCTATAATAGGTGAAGAGGTCGCCCTTGGAGGTGGAGCGGGTCAATGCCACCGCGGAATAGAGATGTTCCGGTTCGGGATAGATGCCGAGGGTGCTCTGCGTGTGTTGTCCCATCCAAGCGAGGGCGGTCAAGGCGCTACTACCGGAGTCATCCGGTCGGAAAGTCCATGCGGGAGTGAGGGTCAGCCCCTTCTCGTCGGAACAGGTCAGCACACCGGGAGCATAAAACAGCCGATCGCGACCATCAAAGTAGCCTTTCCAATAGTTCTGTATGCCGATACGCACCACCAAGATGGTATAGATGTGTCCCTGCCGATCGCATACCCGCAACAGCTGTTTTCCGCCGTTGGCAGGGAGGTATGCGCGCATCCGTCCTTGGACGTTACATGTCGAGCCATCTTGGGCGATGATGGTGTATTTTTGCCCCTCAAAAGCGAATTCGGGAGTGATGCCGTCGATGGCTTGAAAGAGGTAGACAGTCTCTCGCTCCGTCTCCAAACGTGTCACCGGTTGAGCCGTGGCGTAGCGCAAAGTCACCTCGCCCAACGGGAAGTTGAAGGGGAAGAAAAAGCTCGCTCCCGCAGGAATAGTACAGGGTGCTTCCGGCAGGTGCAAGGTGTCTTTGCCCCCCTCTAAAGCTAATGAAAAACGCACATCGGACTTCTCGCCGAGAGGCATGAGACGCTGATAGTTGTTGACAAAGAGATAGCCGCTGTGTCCGTCGCTACGAACTGCCCATCGCACTCGATCGTCACGGTGGAAATCAGTCTCGGCATCTTCGGGGAAATAGGAGGGCATGGTCGCCAACTCCGTGCCGAAATCGCGGAGGAAGAGGTGCAACAGACGGAGTTGATGGAAGTGTTCGTTGATCGCTCCTGACTCGCGAATGGGAGCTTGAAAATCATAGCTGCGGACGGGCAATTCGTTGTAGTTGGTCATGGGCGAGGCTTGCGTCTCGTTGAGGGTGGTGAGCACGCCGTCGGGATTGGTGCCGCCATGATACATATAGTAGCCCGGCAGATTGCTCCCCGATCCTATCCGCACCAACGATAAGGCGTAGACATCCTGAGGGGCGATGCTGATGCGGCGGCTGTAACTCGGCATCATGCCGCCGCCCAATTCGCAAGTGAAGTAGGGATAACCTACATCATCCGGATTGTCCGTGGCACTCTGTGCCGGCAGCTGTTCTGTGGCAATGACGGTGGAACTGCGAAAAGAGCGAAAGAGGTAGCCCTTGCCGTAATCGCCGGGCATCTCGTCGAGCGAACGATCCCAGAAGCCGTCCGGGTAGTCGCCGTAGAGGGGCAAGATCTCGCCGTAGGGCACGGGGCGCGACAGCTTGGGCCACCCGGTGCGGGTGTAGAGGGGGACGTCGAAGCCGATGCGTTGCGCCAAGCCTTTGAGCGCCATGAGATGCGCTCCGTCACCCCGATATTCATTCTCCAACTGCACACCAATGAGAGGGCCTCCCTCCTTCCACAAGAGCCCTTCGACTTGACGATAGACCTCACGCCACCAACGTTCTACGAGCGCCATATATTCGTCGTTGCTCTGGCGGAGTTTGAGTCCGCGGGTGGCAAGCCACTCCGGAATGCCCCCGTTACGCACCTCGCCGTGGCACCAAGGTCCCAAACGCAAGATGACGGGCACCCCCACCTCGCGACAGGTATTCAGGAAGCGGCGCAAGTTGCGTTCTCCCTCCCAACGAAACTCCCCTTCGCGCTCCTCGTGATGAATCCAGAATAGGTACGTGGAGACAACGGTGATGCCACCTGCCTTCATCTTGAGCAATTCCTGTCGCCACTTCGAAGCGGGGACACGAGTGAAGTGGATCTCCCCCATGACGGGGATCTCATAGCGACCGTTGCGACGCACTCCGATCCGGTCGAAGGTCAAGGTGTCGCCCTGAGGATTGACCGCCGTCCCCATGGTGAAGGGAGTGGGCGGTGTAAAAGGGGCGCCGGCGGGGAGCGTCAGAGTATAGTCCGCTGCAGCGGCATGGGATGCTGTGAGCAGAGCGAGTAGGATCAGTGAGAGCTGTCTCATAGCATATCATTATTGATTTTCAATGCTCCACTTGAAGCGGAACAGATAGTCTTGCGGCTTCATCCGATATTGCGGCAGCGGCATAGCGCCCCAACTATTCTCGCACGCCAAGCCCATCATGAAGCCATCCACACAGAGGGTCGTCACACCAGCAGGAGTCAAGAATTCGGGGTGGCTCTGATGCTTGGCGGGGGAGTCGTCTAACTGCTCTTGGGTATAAGGCAACGCCGAGGCGGAGAATAGCCGGTCGGAGGTGATATGCAACGTCTGTCGGCGAGCATCGCTCAGATCCCAATAGCGCAAGTCGCAATGGCTACCCGTCTCCTGCGGGCGTTGATAGCCGTGGAACTGGGCCGCGACGGTGCTCTCATAACGCCCCACAAAAGCGGAAGTGCAACGGTCTATATAGCTCTCTTGCGGGCCGCGTCCCAAGTAGCAAAGGCGGTCAAAGCTCTGCGGCATGGCTACCTTCATGCCGTAGCGATAGAGTCCGGGGAGTTCTGCCCCATCGTCGGGGATCAGGTGTTCCTCAATGATCACTTCGGCGCGACCGCCGATGCGGTAGGTCATCTGGAGGGTGCTGTGCAACGAGTCGAGGCGATAGTCCGCCACGAGGCAAACACAGCGGTCTGTAGTCAAGAGGTTCAAACCGAGCAGTCGATAGGTGGGGTTGCGCCATGCAGCCCATTTGCGGGGCAGCTTAGCGCCAAAATCGTTGTCGGTCGAGGCACGCCAGAAGTTGGGCATCAGTAGGCTACCCGGGGCGATGTATTCGGTGCCAAAGGCTGAGAACTGCTTCATCCACCCCGTAGCGGCGTCAAACACTACCGTGTAGAGGTTGCCGAGAATGCGTACCTCGTCAGCGCTACGCTGAACATCTGGAACGCTCCCCTCTGTGCAGGTGAGCTGCGGCAACGACGGAGCGCGTAGTTGCCACTGGCTACGAGCTACGGTGTCGTGCTGTGCGTGTAGCTCATCCGCTTGTCTCGTGCGGAAAGCGAGGTCGAGTGTCACCTCCGCATCGGCGGGACAAGCGGCGAGATCGTAAGGGATCGGCACTTGAGCCGAAGCGCCGGGGGCGATGTCGAGGGTGTCAACGATGCCACATTGTACAGAACGACCGTCTGCCATCAGGTGCCATTTGAGTTGCAAGTCGCCGAGGTCGCGGAAGAAGTTCTCGTTGCGGACGGTAGCAATCCGCCGCTCTGTGTCGAGGCTATCGACCCAGACGTTCTGATAATAGTACGCCACCTCCGTAGCCTGCGGATGAGGGGTGCGATCAGGGGCGACAAGACCGTTGTTGCAGAAATTCTCGTCCGAGGCGTCGCGCGCCGCGAAGTCCCCGCCGTAGCCGAAGAACTCTCGTCCGGAGGCATCATGCCACCGCAAGCCTTGGTCTACAAAGTCCCAAATGTAGCCCCCTTGATAGTTGGGATAGCGCCGTATCAATTCCCAATATTCCTTGAAGCCCCCCAACGAATTGCCCATAGCATGGGCATATTCGCACTGTATGAGCGGGCGGGGATCGTCGCCCTCACAGTATTCCCGACAACGGCGATAGCCGAGGTACATAGGGCAATAGATGTCGGTCTGCGGGTGTAATGCAGCCTGTTCGTACTGCACCGGGCGTGAGGCATCCATCGCCTTCACCAAGTTGTAGCAGTCTACGAAGTTGTCGCCGAATCCCGCTTCATTGCCCAACGACCACACGATGATAGAGGGATGGTTGTAGTTTCGGCGGACGTTGCGCTCGTTACGTTCCAAGTGAGCGATACGGTAGGCGGTATCTCGTGCCAAGGTCTTGTCGCCGTAGCCCATACCATGCGACTCGATGTTGGCTTCGGCTGTGACGTAGAGTCCGTAGCGGTCGCAGAGGTCGTACCAATAGGGATCGTCCGGGTAGTGACTGGTACGGACGGCGTTGATGTTGAGCCGCTTCATGAGGCGAATGTCCGCCTCCATACGCTCGCGTGAGACGACGTAGCCGCCGTCCGGGTCTAATTCATGCCGATCTACCCCTTTGATCAAGATGGGTTGTCCATTGACCAAGAGTTGCCCGCCACGGATCTCAACGCGGCGAAAGCCTACCCGATAGGTGAGGACTTCGCGCACCCGTCCCCCTGCCATGAGCGAGGCACGCAAGGTGTAGAGATTCGGGAGTTCGGCGCTCCAGAGGCGGGGTGCTTCAACCGATAAGAGAGCGTCAGACTGCGCGCCTTCGATGCGCTGCTCCGCTACGGGCTGTTCCTCAGCATCCAATAGGGTGAGCTGCACTTGGGTGTGTAGGTCACTGCGATCTACATGGACGTGCAATGTACCGTGCCGAAAGTCATCACTCAGCTCCGGTGTGGCTTGTAGGTCGGTGATCTGTTGGGCGTCGCGCGCTACGAGGTAGCAATCGCGTGCCACACCACACAGACGGAAGAAGTCTTGATCTTCCAAGTAGGTGCCATCACACCAACGGAAGCATTGGAAGGCGATCAGGTTTTGCCCCGGCGAGAGATAGGGAGTGAGGTCAAATTCGGGTTCCAATTTGCTGTCTTCGCTGTAGCCTACATAATGACCGTTGACCCACAAATAAAGGTTGGAGGTGACAGAACCAAAGTGTGCCGTGATGCGCCTGCCGCGCCACGAGGCGGGCACCTCGATGTAGCGACGATAAGAGCCGACGTGGTTGCGTTCGGTGGGGACGATCGGCGGGGTATTCTTGGCGAAGTTCGCCCACGGATATTGCATATTGACGTAGATGGGATCGCCGTAGCCGTTGAGTTCCCAAATGCCGGGGACAGGCATCGTGCCCCATGCGCTGTCGTCATAGTCCGGCTGCCAAAATCCTTCAGGACGTTGGTCGGCAGACTCCACCCATTGGAAACGCCACGAGCCGTTGAGCGACAGGTAATTGGCGCTCTCCTCTTGAGGGCGCGTGGAGGCTTCGACAGATTCAAAGGGGAAATAAGTGGTATGCATCGGGAGTCGGTGTACGGCGTTGATCTGGGGATCTTGCCACTCTCGACCTGTGGGCGCCTCCACCTCGGCTGCAAGGGGTGACGCGATGGAGGCTATCAAGGTATAAGCCGTTGCCCGCAACAGGGCGCGTAAAGGGTTCTGGTTCATGGATGTTGAGGTATTGCTTGTGTTTACTATAATATATGTGTTTGGTATTTCCGCCGCATGCCCTCAAGTCGAGACGCCAAACGTCAACGCCCAGAGCTTCGGCTACCGCAAAGATGGCACTTTTTATGACAACCGCCGCATTTCCGCTGCATGACACTTACTTTTTTTGAGCAAATCGGAAGATTCGGGCACAAAAACGACTGAATAAACAAACAATTTTGTCACCTTAAACTTCTAAATATAGATCTCAATCGGCTATTTCCCTAATAAATGTTGAGAGATAGAGCGTAATCCGCGATTTAGATTATCTTTGCAAATCAATTTTTAACCATAAAAATAAACAACATGGCATTACAAATTACAGACGACAACGCTAAGGAATTGATTGCCGGCGACAAGTTAGTAGTGATCGACTTTTGGGCAACGTGGTGCGGCCCCTGCCAGCGCATGAGCCCCATCGTCGAGGAATTAGCACAAGAATATGAAGGCAAAGCGGTCATCGGCAAATATAATGTAGATGAAGGCGAAGAGCTTGTAGCCGAATACGGCATCCGTAACATCCCCGTGTTGCTCTTCTTGAAGGGTGGCGAATTGGTGCACAAAATGGTGGGCGCCGCTCCCAAAGCACAAGTGCAGGAACAGATCGAAAAGTTCCTCTAATCCACTCGGCGAATGACACGCCCGCCTATCAAACGTTGCTGCGAAGAGCGGTTTTCAACCGGCGCGCAACCGTTTGTTTGGCGAAACGTTTTCTAAAACCCTGAAAATGTTCATTATATTTGTCAAGCTCAAGCGGAGGTGATCGGCACCTATTTGCCGCCGCTGATGCCCTAAGAGCCTTACCAAATAGATCATTTTCATCAATACACTAAACATAAGAAAAATGCAAATTCAAGATTTTAACTTCAAAGGATTGAAGACATTCGTTCGTGTGGACTTCAACGTTCCGGTGGATGAGCAGTTCAACATCACAGACGACACTCGTATTCAGGCAGCCCTTCCGACACTGAAGAAGATCATTGCCGACGGCGGTCGCTTGATCATCGCCTCGCACATGGGTCGCCCGAAGAAGAATCCCGATCCGGCATTCTCATTGAAGCACATTTTGGCTCACGTTTCAGAGTGTCTCGGCATTGAGGTGAAGTTCGCTGACGACTGCGCAAAAGCTGCTGACGCTGTAGCTGCGCTGAAGGACGGCGAAGCACTTTTGCTCGAAAACCTCCGCTTCTATGCTGAGGAAGAGGGCAAACCGAGAGGCATCGACAAGGAAGATCCCGCATACGATGCAGCCAAGAAGGAAATGAAGGCTAAGCAGAAAGAATTTGCCAAGTTGTTAGCATCTTACGCTGACGTATATGTCAACGACGCTTTCGGTACCGCACACCGCAAGCACGCATCGACAGCTGTCATCGCTGACAGTTTCGACGCTGACCACAAGATGTTCGGCTACTTGATGCAGAAAGAGGTCACAGCAGTAGAAAAGGTATTGAAGTCTACGGTTCATCCCGTGACTGCGATCATTGGCGGCTCTAAGGTTTCGTCCAAGATCACGATCATCGAGAACTTGCTCAGCAAGGTAGACAACTTGGTGATCATCGGTGGTATGGCTTACACGTTCTCGCTCGCTAAGGGCGGCAAGGTAGGTCGTTCACTCTGCGAACCGGACATGGTCGACACTGCCAAGGCAATCATCGCGAAGGCTGCCGAGCTCGGCGTGAAGTTGGTGCTCCCCACCGACTGCGTTTGCGCCGATGACTTCAACAACAACGCCAATACGCAGATCGTTGCCAACAACAACATCCCCGACGGTTGGGAAGGTATGGATATCGGTCCCGCTTCAGCTGAAAACATGAAGTCGGTAATCGAGAGCTCTAAGACCATCCTTTGGAATGGTCCCGCCGGCGTATTCGAGATGTCTAACTTCCAGACCGGAACCAAGGCAATCGCAACGGCTGTAGCAACAGCTACCAAGAACGGCGCATTCTCGCTGATCGGTGGTGGCGATTCAGTTTCAGCCATCAAGCAGTTCGGCTTTGCTGATCAGGTAAGCTACGTGTCAACGGGCGGCGGCGCCCTCCTCGAAGCTATCGAGGGCAAGGTGCTCCCCGGCATCGCAGC
>CAZGZL010000057.1:0-13133 GCA_964530595.1 uncultured Prevotellaceae bacterium
TAACCTAAACTCTGATATAGAGCAACAAAGTACCGCTAAAAAATAAAGCCTACCGGGAAAACAAATCGCCCGCACGCTGAATCATTCAGCGTGCGGGCGGTGTATCTTGAGCTATAAAGTTCTGATGCTTAAGAATCGCGGCGTCCCAAGACGCGCAGCAGATAGAGGAAGAGGTTGATGAAATCCAAATACAATTCGAAGGCTCCCATCAGCGCGATCTTGCGCACCTCGTCGGTGATTTCGCCGTCATATTGCTTCAGAATTTGTTTGTACTTCTGAGTGTCGTAGATGGTCAGCCCTGTGAAGAGTAAAATGCCGACATAAGACAACACATAGGACATCGTTGTACTCTTCAAGAACAAATTGACTACCGTCGCAATGATTAGACCGATCAGCGCCATCATGCAGATGTGTCCCAACGTCGCAAGGTTCGCTTTCGTCATGTAACCATAGAGGGACATCGCTCCGAATGCTCCGGCGGTAATTAAGAACGTAGACACGATGGATTCTTGTGTGTAAATCAGGAAAATGGGTGTCAACGAAACACCAGTCAGGCAGGCATAAGCGATGAAAAGCCCTGTCGCAGCGCCAAAAGATAGTTGCTGCAATCGTCCTGCCAAGATCAATACCAAGACGATGGAAATTCCTAACAGCACCCACATGCCGCTGCCGTTGAAAAGGAAATTCTGATAGGTAACACTCGTCTCGATCCAGCGGAGCGAAACCATTGATGCCAATGCAGAGATCACTAAAGCCATGGTCATCCAACCGTAAATATTCCGGAATACTGTCGCTTGATTCTCATGCTCATAACTGCGGATATAAGTCGTAGCCATAATCTTGAATTAAAATAATGTGTAATAGCGTTGTTTTATCATCGGTGAGGCAAAGGTATCGGGATTTTTGAATGCTGTATCAGACGATTACTTTTTTTACGATTTTTCAATGATTATTTATCTAATGTACACAAAAACGGGGCGCTGGCGCGCTCCGTTGTGCTAAAAAGTCTTGAATTTTGTCCTTCGATCAGCTGCGGGCAAGGCGTGCCCACTTTCGGTAGCCGAAGTAAGCAATGCCTGTGTAGAGCGCGTAGAGCACGGCGTAGAAATAAATTTCCTTGTAGCAGTAAAGTCCCACGCAGACTGCGTCGACCACCAACCATGCCAACCATTGCTCTGCCAACTTGCGAGCCATCATCCAGAGTGCCACGATGCTCAGAGCCGTGGTGAAGGCGTCGCTCCACGGCACCGTACTGTTGGTATAACGCATCAGCACCTCTGCCAAGAGCGCCCAAAGCACTGCTGTTGCGCCGCCGCACAACCACAGTGTGCGCGCCGTTGCGTGCCGGATGGGGCGTTCTTCTGCCTTGCGTTTCTTCAAGTTGAACGTCCAACAGACATAACCGTAGACCGCGATGAGCAAATAATAGATATTGATGGCAAAGTCGGCATAGATACCCTTGGTATAATAGATCCACAACGAGATCATCGGCATGATGACACTTGCCAACCACACTTTGGGATTGGCATGATATTCCCACCACAAATAAAGCAGCCCGACACAGAAGCCGAGTATTTCGAGAAACATTTCCATAATAACGTAAGAAGTAAGAAGAAAGTGATGTCCTTCGCTTGCTTCGTGGGGACGCCCAACAGAAAGGGGACGCACCGGAGCGATGCGTCCCCTCAGTGGGAAAATCGCCGCCTCACGTAGATAGAGCGGAGTGCGGATTTAGAATTTCAGTGTTACGGTACCCATCACGTGAGTGGGAGCCTGAGCTGCATATCCGGCGTAACGATAGATGGATTTTGTGCCATCTTCTGCCACCGAATAGCCTGCGCCGGCGTAACCGTTACTCTCATACTTCTCGTTGAAGAGATTGTAGATCGTGCAGCCGATATTCAGTGACTCGATGCCGGCAATGTGGTGGAAAGTGTAGCCCACGTGCAGATCGCTCACGCAATAAGCGTCCAACGATGTCTCGGCACTCTTGGAATTATCCATATACTGTTTGGAGACGTATTGTGTGTTCAATGCAGCGTCCCAACCAGCGAAGTGTGTACGGAATGCGTTGTGCAGCACTACGTCCGGCGAGAATGAGATCGGCGTATCGCCGTGTGCCAACTCAATCGGGTTGGTCCACTCGTCCTCATAAACATATTCCACGAAATTCTTGATGCGGCTACGTGAGAAGGTAGCGTTCAACGCCCAGTCAAACCAACGTGTAGGACGCCATTCGCCGGACAACTCCACGCCGCATCGATAGCTGTCGGGAACATTCACGCTCAGTGCGTTGCCTGTGTCTGAGAGCTCGCCCGTTGCCACTAACTGATCGGTGTAGTCCATATAATAGAGATTAGCGCCTACCGTGATGTGACGATTGCGGTAGTTGTAACCCAATTCATAGTCCAATAGCTGTTCAGCAGAGGGGGCGTGTGTTGCGTCGCCGTCGGTGAAGTTGTCGCGGGTAGGCTCCTTGTGGGCTACGCTCCAAGAGGCAAACCAACGGTTGCCGCCGTGTTGATAGTTCACACCCACTTTGGGGTTGAAGAAGCTCCACAAACGGTGTACTGCCAACTGCTGCGGTGCACCGATGTTGTAATCGTACGTATCGGAAGCTCCGTCGATCTTGTAGTGAATGTAGCGATATTGCAAGTCCACGAACGCCGAGAGACCGTTGTTCCAACCGTAGTCTGCGCGTGTGTAGATGTTGGCGTCACTCTTGCGACCCGTATTGTCGTAATACTTCTGAAGCGGGTTCAGCGATCCGATATAGTTGCGCACCCAAGCCACCTGACCGTAGTGATCGCCTTGGTAGGAGTTGGCTGCGCCGCCCACTGTCCACTTCAGGTTTTTGTCGCCGTAATTCAGGGCAAAGGTCAGACCGCCGAAGTCATTCTCGTTATACTTCAGGCGCACCAAATCGCTCTTCTTGACCGTGTTGCCGGCAGCGTCCACGTAGTTGCTCAAGCCGTATTCCTTCAGGGTGCGGTTTTTCTTGTACTGTTCATAATATCCGTCGTCGCGCGTATAGTGTAGAGCTGCGTTGAACGTCCAACGATCGTTCAGCGTCTGCGCCCAGTGCAACTGTACGTGGTGCTGCACGTAGTAGTCGTTTTGATTGTCATAATACGCTGTATTGCCCTCTGTGTCCGTGTACTTGCCGCACGGATTGTAGCGGCGGCCATATTGCTCCATCTCCTCCTTCGAAGCATAGTCCCACGCCATGTAGGTCTGCTCCTTGCCGCCGAAGGCGATTAGGCGTACCAACGTCTTGCGGCTGATGTAGGCTGCTTGTCCGAAGTAGCTCCACAAGGCTGATGAGGCGCGGTCGATATAGCCGTCCGTAGCCTGATGGCTCAGTTTGGCGTCGAAAGCCCAATGGCCGCGGATCAAGCCTGACCCCACGCGGAAGCATTCGCGTTGCGTATTGTAAGAACCGTAAGCGCCGCTCAGTTCTGCGTACGGAAGTTCGGAGGGGGCGTCGGTCGTCATATTGATGCTGGCACCGAAGGCACCTGCACCGTTGGTCGAAGTGCCTACGCCGCGCTGTACCTGTACGCTGCTGAGCGAGGATGCCAAGTCCGGCATGTCCACCCAATAGACGTTGTGGCTTTCGGGATTGTTGATCGGAATACCATTCAACGTCACGTTGATTCGTGCTCCCTCGGTACCACGAATGCGGAGTGACGTGTAGCCCATGCCGGCGCCGGCATCACTGGTCGTGATGAGTGAGGGGGTCAATTCCAAGAGGAAAGGCAGGTCGCGACCGTCGTTCTGACGGTTCAACTCCTCTTTACTGATGTTGGTGTAAGCTACCGGCGTCCGGTCGGAAGCGCGGTTGGCTGTAACGTCCACGGCGTTCAAACTTACGCTGTGGTCTACGGCATCGTTGTCGACCTCCTGAGCGCCCTCGGCGTAGAGGGAGAGGGGAGCGGAAGCCAACATCAAGCCGTGCAACAATTTTTTATTGTTCATGCCTAATTCTGTGATGATATATTAAAAAAACGGTGCAAAGGTAACGTTTTATTAAGTAACGACATCCTCTTTGTATAGGAATCCTGTAAAATCATTGAAAATCACTCTTTCACCACGCCGCAGGGGAGGCAGAACTTCACCTCCTTGAACATATAGCTGCGTGTCTCGCCCTCCTCGGTGCGCAGTTGTAGCGCCCCGGAGGGGGCTACCTCCTCGATGGTGGCGCGGAATGGGATGCCGGTGGTAGAGTCTTGGTAGGGGTAGATGCCCGGACGCCGATAGAGGTGTGCCATGTAGCGGCGGTGTAGCCGGACGCTGAAACGCTCCTCTGTGTTGTCGGTCGTGGGGGCAGTGGCGGCGAGATATTCGGCACGTAGTTGCCGATAGTCCGCCATCAGGCGGCGCACGATCTCATTCAGGGTTCCTTCGATCGAGATCGGCTCTTCGCCTCGTCCCGCCTCGATGAGTAGCTGCCGCAATGACACCGGGTTGGGGGCATCGCTGCGGAACACTCGCTGATTGAGGTTCACACCGATACCAATGATGCTCTGCTGAATATGCTTGCCGCTCAGACGATTTTCAATCAATATACCTACCGCTTTGCGGTCGTCGTGATAGATGTCGTTGGGCCACTTGATAGTGAAGCCCGGCAGCACGGCGTTCAACGTGTCGGCGATTGCCAATGCTGTTAGTTCGGAGAGTACGAATGCCTCTGTGAGAGGTAGAAAAGTGGGCTTCAGT
Organism: uncultured Prevotellaceae bacterium; assembly: GCA_964530595.1. Classification (GTDB taxonomy): domain Bacteria; phylum Bacteroidota; class Bacteroidia; order Bacteroidales; family UBA3663; genus Liminaster. The sequence continues at coordinate 4,720 of CAZGZL010000057.1, forward strand.
AGCATACTGAATGCCAAGTTGCAGCCCGGTTCGCTCTCCCAGCTGTTGTTCAGCTGTCCGCGACCTCGGTTCTGGCAAGAGGTATAGAAAGTGGTGCCCTCGATCAATTCGTTGCCCGCTTCGAGCAGGCGGATCAGATAGCTGTTCGTGCTATCTACTTCGGGCAGATAGATACAAGTCATTGCGTTGTAAGGGGTTTGATACCATTAAAGGGGGTGATTCAGCCACACATTTTTGACCTGCTCGCGGTAGGTCTTGCCGATGCCCAACGTCGTGCCATCGGAGAGTGTCACCTCGCCGGAGGAATAAGAGACGACGTGCTCCCGGTTGACGATGTAGGAGCGATGAATGCGGAGGAAGGTGTCGGCAGGCAAAAGTTCCTCGATAGCCGAGAGGGTCTGCTGCGTCATCATCTTGCGCTGTGGCGTGACGATGCGCACGTAGTCCTTCATGGCTTCGACGTAGATAATCTGCGCCATATCGACCACCTCGGTGCGCAGATCCGATCGGAATGTCAACGTGCGTCGTCGCGCAGAACTGTCCAAGTCGCGCAAGCGCAGTGCCTCTTTAGCCTTGCCGAGGGCAGCCCCTAATCGCTCGTAGGTGTAGGGTTTGAGCAGATAGTCCGTGACGCTCAGCTGAAAGCCCGCCAAGGCATATTTCTCGTAGGCAGAGGTGATGATTACCTGCGGACGGCGTTGAGGTTGCAAGCGTTCCAACAATTCGATGCCTGTAAGCCCCGGCATCTCGATGTCGAGGAAGATCAGTTCCGGCACCTCGTCTTGCAGCGCCGACAGCGCATTGAGCCCGTCATGAAAGATCCGGACGTCGCAATCCGGCTCGGCACGGCGCACAAAGAGGCGGAGCTTTTCGGCTGCCAAGGGTTCATCTTCTATAATATAAATATGAAGCATAGGAATCTGCTTGTTGGGGTAGGGGCGACGTCAGATGGTAGCCGCCACACAGCGCACCTGATAGTCTGTCGGAAAAGCGCTCTGCGCGTCGATGGGGGCTTGGTCAAAGATGCCGAAGAACGCCGAGCCACTGCCCGACATAGAGGCGTAGCGAGCGCCGAGGCGATAGAGGGTCTCTTTGACCTGCGCCAATTCGGGATGAAGCGGGAAGACCGAGTCTTCGAAGTCATTGTGAATGGTTCCGCGCCAAGTCTCCAATGGCTGTTGCAATAGCTCATAGAGAGGTATGGCGGGACGCTGCGGCGTCACATGGCTATACGCCTCGCGTGTGGAGATCGACACAGAGGGCTTCACCAAAAGCAGGAACTTGCCCTGTAACGACAGGGGGTAAGGAGTAAGCTCCGCACCGACTCCCTCCAAATATTGCGCTCCGCGTCGACAGAAGAAAGTGCAATCAGCCCCTAACGCTGCCGCTTCGCGTTCCAAAGCTTCGTCCGTTAGGGGGAGGTGAAACAGTCGACGCATCATGATCAGCATACGTGCCGCGTCGGACGATCCACCGCCGAAGCCTGCACCGAATGGAATCTGTTTCTCCAAGTGTACCTCTACGCCGGGCAGCTGCGGGTACAACTGCTGTAAGCGGCGGTAGGCTTTGACTACAAGGTTGGATTCCGGATCGCCCTCCACACGGATGCCGCTGATCGTAAGCCTACATGTGCCGACTGCACCGATCGGCACCACCTCCAAGGCGTCGCACCAGTCTACGGGGTAAAACAAGCTTTGCAATTTGTGGTAGCCGTTCGGTAGCCGTTCGGTGACCAATAGCCCGATGTTGATCTTGGCGTTGGGAAACTCTATTTCTTTGTCTGTGGGTCGTGGATATTCCATGATGATAGGATTGCTGTGTTGTAGCGTTGTGCGCTGAATTTTTCCCCAAAGATAGCTCGTTTTATCCTAAACCATCCGATTTAGCGCTGACAGTTTGTCAAAAATCTTCTTTCCGGAGGATTTTTGAGCCCTCTGCACAGAAATGGCAGGATTTTTGTAGCATCTATTGCAACGCTCGTCGGCATCGTCCCGGATAGCCGACGAATGAAACGAAAACAATATAAAAAGTATATTCTGATTATGATACAAGACGAAAACAAGAATGTCACCACTCAAGACGAGGAGGTACAGAGCGAGAACACAGAGAACAACACTGCGTCCACTCCGGAGGGCGAAAACGCCGAGACTGCCGCAGAAAACCCCGCCGCAGAGGAGGCTGCTGCCGATCCGTTGGCTGAGTTGCAACAGAAGTACGACGCTCTGCGCAACGATTACTTGCGCCTGATGGCAGACTTCGAAAATTATCGCAAAAATACGTTGAAGGAGAAACAGAACCTCTTGAAATATGGCGGCGAAGAGACTTTGAAAAAGTTGCTCCCCGTCGTAGACGATTTTGAACGCGCAATGGCATCGTTGGAGAATGCTACCGAGATCGAGGCTGTGAAGGAGGGGGTACACTTGATCTACAGTAAGTTTACCGCCTACTTGGATCAGAATGGCGTGAAGCCGATCCCCGCACAGCCCGGCGATCCGTTCGACGATTCGAAACACGACGCCATGACCATGTTCCCGGCTCCGACTCCGGAACTTAAAGGGAAAATTGTGGACTGCGTTACCAAAGGTTATACGTTTGGTGACAAAGTTATGCGCTACGCAAAAGTAGTCGTAGGTCAGTAAAAAAACATTTGCCTTATGGCTCAGAAGAGAGATTATTACGAAGTGCTCGGTGTCGAGAAATCCGCCGACGCCGACACGATTAAGAAAGCCTATCGAAAGTTAGCGCTGAAATACCACCCGGATAAGAACCCGGGCGACAAGGAGGCGGAAGAGAAATTCAAGGAGGCTGCTGAGGCTTACGAGGTGTTGAGCGATCCGCAGAAGCGTGCTCGCTACGACCAATTCGGACACCAACAACCCGGTGGCGGCTTCGGCGGCGGCAATCCGTTCGGTGGCGCATCGGGCGGCAATCCGTTCGAGGGCTTCGGCGGCGCAGGTATGTCTATGGAGGACATCTTCGAACGCTTCGGCGACATTTTCGGCGGTGGTAGCTTCAGCGGAAGTAGCTTCGGTGGTGGACGTGGTAGTCGTCGCGCCCGTCCGCAGCAAAACCGCGGCACCGACCTGCGCATTAAGATCAAGGTGACCCTCACCGACATCTTGAACGGTGTGGAGAAGAAGATCAAGGTCTCGCATCAAGTAGCGTGCAGCCATTGTCATGGCACAGGCGCCGAGGACGGTACTGCCTTCGAGAACTGTACACAGTGCGGTGGTTCGGGGGTGGTCTACACCGTGCAGAATAGCCTCTTTGGACAGGTTCAACGCGAGTCGGTCTGCCCCAAGTGCGGCGGCGCCGGACGCGTCATCAAGAAGCGTTGCCCCCATTGCGATCACGGCGTAGTCAATGCGGACGAGGTGATTTCGATACCTATTCCTCGCGGTGTTCGCGGTGGACAGCAATTAGTGGTTTCGGGCAAGGGGAATGCCGCTCCCGGCGGCGGGACCCCCGGCGATCTACTCGTCCTGATCGAGGAGGTTCCGGACGAACACTTGCTGCGCGACGAAAACGATGTGGTCTACAATTTGCTACTGCCGTTCACCACGGCAGCGTTGGGCGGTCCCGTCGAGATCCCGACACTGACCGGTCATGTGCGTATCAATATTCCGGCTGGTACGCAGCCGGGTCGCATCTTGCGTCTGAAAGGGAAGGGACTCCCCACTACCGACGGTTACGGCAAGGGCGATCAGCTCATCAATATCTTGGTCTACGTGCCGGAACATCTGAATGACGCCGAGCGCGCCGCCATCGAGAAGCTCCGCGATGCCGCCAACTTCCAACCTTCGGAAGAGTCGCGCAAGAGCATTTTCAGCAAGATTCGCCACCTCTTCGGTCGTGATTAACTATTGGGAGTAGGTATAATACAAGAAATAAGCGGGGCTGTATGACACTCATCATACAGCCCCGCTCATTTTATTGTTTAGCCCAATGGGGGATAGAATGCGTCTTTGATGTGTTGGATGACGGGCGGGTGCTGTCCGTCGAAGACAACGCCGATGACGTCGAAACGATAGGGGAGGGCGATCTGATAGCGCTTCAGGTAGGCGTCCGTGGCATAGACGATGTTCCGGATCTTGCGATAGTCTATAGCGTCTAATGGGTCGCCCCATTGCTCGCTGCGGCGCGTCTTTACCTCCGCCACGATCAGCGATTGCCCGTCTGTCGCCACGATGTCTAATTCCAAGTGGTGAAACTTCCATCGTGTGTGCAGGATGCGGCAACCCTCTTGCCGTAGCTGTTGGCAAGCCAATGCCTCGCCCTCCAAGCCTAATGCTCCACTGGTTGACATAGAGACGTCATTGAGGTGTTGAGGATTCGGGCACGGGGAGGTTCATCTCACGTGCCATCGTGTCGAGAAAGAGGAGCGCCGCTTCGCGCTCATTGTCAATCTTACCGTCCAAGATGGCGTCTTTCAGCGCCGTCTTCAGTGTGCCCACTTCGCGGCAGGGTGCCAGACGGTAGCGATCCATGATCTCGATGCCATCCACCGGCGGTTGCCAGTTGCGGATGCGATCTTTCTCCTCAATCTCTACCAACTTCTGTCGTACGATCTTGAAGTGCTCCAAGAAGAGGCGCACACGTTCGGGGTTCTTCGAAGTGACGTCTGCCTCGCAGAGAGTCATCAGTTCGTCTATGTCATCGCCGGCATCGAAGAGCAGGCGGCGGATGGCAGAATCAGTGATTCCCTCGTCAGCCAAACCGATGGGGCGCATGTGCAGCAACACCATCTTCTCTACAAACTTCATCTCAGCCCCTAACGGCAGCTTGAGGCGGCGAAAAATGGGCTTCACCATGCGGCTGCCGATGTAGTCGTGGTTGTGGAATGTCCAGCCGATCTTCTCATCGAAGAGTTTGGACTTAGGCTTGCCTAAGTCGTGCATCAGCGCTGCCCAACGCAACCACAAGTTTTGATTGCCCGTGGCGGCAACGTTGTCGAGCACCTCCAAGGTGTGGCTGAAGTTGTCTTTGTGAGCGCGTCCGTCGCGGTTTTCTACCCCCGCCAAAGCTTGCAGTTCGGGGAAGATGATCTGCAGCAGACCACAGCGTTGCAACAGATACCAGCCTTTCGAGGGCTTCTGCGTCATATTGATCTTGTTCAGCTCGTCAATGATGCGTTCGCCGGAGATGATATTGATGCGCTCTTTGTTGCGGGCGATGGCTTCGAAGGTTTCTGCTGTGATCTTGAAATCGAAGCGGGTAGCGAACCGAATGGCACGGAGCATACGCAATGGGTCGTCGCTGAAGGTGATGTCCGGGTCGAGGGGGGTGCGGATGATGCCGCGCTCCAAATCACCCAATCCGTCGAAGGGATCTACCAGTTCGCCGAAATGCTCCTTGTTGAGGCAGAGCGCCAAGGCGTTGATCGTCAAATCGCGGCGATTTTGATCGTCTTCGAGGGTGCCGTCCTCTACGACCGGCTTCCGGCTGTCGTGTGAGTAGGACTCTTTGCGTGCCCCGACAAATTCCACTTCGAGACCGTTGAACTTCACCTGCGCCGTCCCAAAGTTGCGGAACACGGCGAGGTGGGCGTGCTTACCCAACCGATGCGCCACAGCTTGTGCCAATTCGATGCCGCTGCCCACCGTCACGACGTCAATATCTTTAGAGGGTCGCTCCAAAAAGATGTCGCGCACGAAGCCGCCAATGACGTAACACGCTCGACCTAAGCGATCTGCTTCTTCCGAAATGATGCTAAAGATTGGCAGGCGTAGATGACATATCAAAGATTCTTGGGTCGTTTTTGCCCTCATTTTCTTATAATTATCTATTTGTTTGACTCATTGATTTGCAAAATGCGACAAATGCCGCTATCTTTGCATTGTGTTTTTCATGGTATAAGATTTAAGGTTAGTGAAGATGGTGTGCTGTGATAGCAGACCATCTTTTTTTTGTTTTCTCTCGTTTACAGATTTACGCGCGGTAGCGATTCGGCTACCTCCTCGTCGTCCAAGTCGTCGAGATCAAAATCGAATTCATCCATATATTCAGGCTGTGTATATTCGTCCAAATCGCGGCGATCCTTCTTGGTGGGACGTCCGGTACCTTTGGCGCGGTCGATGAATCCGTTCAAACGTTGTAGCTGTAGGATTTCCAACTGTTCCTTAGGAGTGACATTCTCCATGAAGCCGGGCACGAGTTTGGCGCCCATGCGGTTTTCGCACAGTTGCAACACCTTGAAAGAGTAGGTGACCGGCGGTTTGCGCACCTGAATGATATCGCCCACCTTGACATTGCGCGAGGATTTCACCTTGCAGCCGTCTATCGTGATGCGCCCCAATTTGCAGGCGTCCGAGGCGATAGTGCGCGTCTTGAAGATGCGCACTGCCCACAGCCATTTGTCTATACGAACTTCGTTCATTATTTACGATTGTTGTATTGGTTCATTGTGCATTGAATGCCCGAAAGACAGAACGAGCGGATGATGTCGCACGCAAGTTCTAATTTTTCGTTCATCACGGCCTCTTGCTCTGGCGGGAACGTTCCGAGCACCCAGTCGATCTGTCCCCCTTTGGGGTAATCGTTGCCGACGCCGAAACGCAGCCGAGCGTAGTTGTCACCACCGACGACGCGTGCCACATCCTTCAATCCGTTGTGTCCGCCTGCTGAGCCCGAAGGACGCAAGCGCAACTGCCCGAAGGGGAGGGCAATGTCGTCGTTCACCACCAGCAGATGGTCTACCTCGATCTTCTCCTGCTGCATCCAATAGCGTACAGCATTTCCGCTCAAGTTCATGAACGTAGAGGGTTTCAGTAGTAGCAACTGTTGATTCTTGATGCGCATTTCGGCGATAGCGCCGAGGCGATCGTTCTTAAAACAAAGATTGGATGCCTTAGCGAAGGCATCCAATACTCTGAATCCAATATTATGTCGGGTCATGGCGTACTCGTCGCCGATATTCCCCAACCCACAAATTAGAAATTTCATGTGTTCGTTACTGTGTGAAACAAGCAGTCAAGAGAACTTCGAGATTACTTGCCGGCAGCAGCACGAGATGCACGAGTAGCGCGAACGGCAGCGACGATAGCTTCCTTAGCGGTGAGGATTTCGAGGCCTTCGAACTTGCATTCGCCGACTTTCATTACCTTGCCGAGGTTGATATTAGTAACGTCGATTACGAGGCGCTCCGGAACGTTGGTCCACAAGCCCTTGACGGTGAGGTCGCGAAGCTGCTTCACGAGTTTACCACCGGCCTTAACGCCTTCTGCGTGACCCTCAAGCTTCACGGGGATCTTCACAGTGATCGGCTTGTCCTCTTCTACTGCGAGGAAGTCGATGTGAAGGATTTCTTCTTCAACGGGGCTGAACTGTAGCTCCTTAACGATCGCCTTAGAAGTCTTTCCATCGATCGTGAGGTTGATCATGTAAACCTGTGAAGAATAGATCAAGTTACGGAGATCCGCAGCTTTAACTGCGAACGTGGTAGCTTCACCCTTGCCAATCAGGACGCAAGGAATCAAACCGGCAGCGCGGAGAGCCTTAGCTGCCTTTTTTCCGGTGTCATTACGCTGAACACCTGACAATTCATACTGTCTCATGTTGTTAAGTTTAATGTGTTACTCAAAATTGAGGATTTTGCTCCTTAATCTCCCATCACACGGATTGCGCGGGGGCAAGTATATTAGCCACTTGAGGCCTCTGCCGCACCGTGCAAGTGCTGATGCTTAATTCAAAAGCGGTGCAAATGTAGCAGATAATTCTGACATCTGCAAGATATTTTTATGATTTTTGCGGATCAGTCTTTCTTGCTCGGATCAATCCTCGTCTTCGCTACCGCGACCGAGGCGTTTACGTTCGTTCTCGTCCAAGATGATCTTGCGCATACGCAATGCATTGGGAGTTACTTCGACGTATTCGTCTTCTTTGATGTATTCCAATGCCTCTTCGAGCGAGAAGACGATCGGGGGGATCAGCGCCGCCTTTTCGTCTGAGCTCTTGGAACGCATGTTGGTCAACTTCTTGGATTTCGTCACATTGACCACCAAATCGCGCTCTTTGGAGTGCTCGCCGACCACCTGACCGGCATACACGTCGTCCTGCGGGAAGATGAAGAACTTGCCGCGATCCTGAAGCTTATCCAAGGCGTAAGCGAAGGCGGTACCACTCTCCATGCAGATGATCGAACCGTTGGTGCGGCGCGTGATGTCGCCCTTCCACGGCTGGAACTCCAAGAACTGGTGTGCCATGATTGCTTCGCCTGCCGAAGCGGTCAGGACGTTGGTACGCAGGCCGATGATGCCGCGTGAGGGGATTTGGAACTCCATATGAATGCGGTCGCCCTGAGTGTCCATCGACATCAGCTCGCCCTTGCGACGAGTCACCATGTCGATCATCTTGCTGGAGTATTCCTCCGGGCAGTTGATGGTCATTTGCTCCACAGGCTCGCACTTCTTGCCGTC
>CAZGZL010000058.1:0-12846 GCA_964530595.1 uncultured Prevotellaceae bacterium
GAAGGACTTAAAATCCTTTGGCCATCGCGGCTGTGCGGGTTCGAGTCCCGCTTCGAGTACCTTGATAATCTCCGAATCGCTACGGTTCGGAGATTTTTTTGTTTTGCCCCGTTGTTTTGCTCCCTCCCATTCGTTCGGCGCAACCTCGTTTCTTGAATTGCTACTGCCCTACCGCAGCGTGCTACAATTTCGGCGCAAAGGTATGCTCCTATCGTTGCCGACCTCCCCCTCTCTCATTTTTTAAGACAAAAGGAAAAGGGAAAATGTTTTTGCAACGTTTTTTCAGTAGGAAACAGAAATATTTTTTTGAAATTCCAAAAAAGCGCTAACTTTGCGCAAACATTTCGGGTATTCCGGGGGTTGTTGCCGTCCTGAGCTTTGGAGCCGCACATTCCGTGTTTAGGCGTTAGCAATTCGATTTCACGAGGTTTGCCCGTGTGTTGTTCTTAATAGTTACATCATAATTCATAATTACCGGATGAATTATTCATGGATTGATTTCTTGACGCTCATTGGGTCAGTCGGCTTGTTTCTCTATGGAATGAAGCTTATGAGCGAGGGGCTGCAAAAGATTGCCGGCGACAGGCTGCGCAATATCTTGGCCATCATGACCAACAACCGCTTCTCAGGCATGATCACTGGCGTCCTTGTCACAGCGCTTGTTCAAAGCTCGTCGGCAACCACCGTGATGATCGTTAGCTTCGTGAATGCCGGATTGATCTCGTTGGCACAATCTATGGCGGTCATCATGGGTGCTAATGTCGGCACTACGATTACCACGTGGATCATTGCCATCTTTGGCTTCAAGTTCAACATTTCGTTGTTCATCTTTCCGCTGATCGCGTTGACGCTCCCCCTCTTTACCTCTTCGAACAACAAGAAGAACTCTTGGGGTGAGTTTATTATAGGCTTCGCATTGCTTTTCTTGGGCTTGGATAGTCTGAACCATTCTGTGCCGGATCTCAAGTCGAATCAAGAACTCTTTGCGTTGCTGACGCAATATTCCGAGATGGGCTATCTCAGCATCATTATTTTTGTGCTGATCGGCATGGTTCTAACAATGATTGTACAGGCTTCGAGCGCATCGTTCACGATCGCTCTGATCATGTGTAGCAAAGGATGGATCTCGTTCGAGATGGGGTGTGCCCTGATTTTAGGCTCCAATATCGGCACCTGTATCACTCCGGTCATAGCCTCCTTCTCCGGCAACACGATGGCGAAGCGCGCTGCCATGGGGCATCTCCTATTCAATGTTTTAGGCACCTTCTGGGCGTTGGTTTTCTACTACCCCTTCTGCCGCTTGGTGGTGTGGGTAACGCAGAGCTTGGGGCAGGGAAATCCCTGCGACCTGATGACCTTTGTCAATGACTTGGAGCAGAGCGATCCGCAGTTGGCTTCCCACCTCACGACGCAGAGCGTCGATATGAATGATCCGCACCAAGCTGCTGTATTCCAGACATTCACAGCACACCAAGGAGCGGTTTCGTTCGGCATGACCATCTTCCACACCATCTTCAACTTGATCAACCTCTCAATCATGATTTGGTTGACTAAATTCTACGTCGTAGTGGTAACGAAATTGATGCCGGACAAGACGGACGACGGCGAAGCCTTCTCCCTGAAGTATATCTCACAAGGTATCATTGCATCGGGCGAAATCAGCCTTTTGCAGGTCAAAAAGGAGACGATACGATATGCCGAAGAGACCTATCGAATGTTTATCTTAATTCAGCAAATGCTCAACGAGAAATTGGGGAGCGAGAAGCAGATCACCATCTACGAACAAGTCAAGGAGTTGGAAAACGAGAGCGACCGCGCCGAGGTGGAGATTGCCAACTTCTTGAACCACATTTCGACTAAATCGCTCAGCCCCGACGGTGAGTTGCTCTCCCGTCAGCTCTATAAGATCGTGGACGAGTTGGAAAGTGTAGCAGATAGCATCTATCACATTGCCGCAACGTTACGCGACAAGAGCGAAGCTCGTTGCTACTTCACACCGGAGCTGAACGACAACGTGCACAAGATGATCGCCCTTGTGGACGTGGCTCTGCAACACATGATCAAGTGCATTCAACGCAACGAGATCTCCGAACAGGCTTTGAACCGCGCCTACAATTACGAGGACGAGATCAACAACCTGCGCAATCAGCTTCGTAATGCCATCATTGACCAAATCAATAAGGAATTGGATCTCTATCAGCAGAGTACGTTCTATCTGGATTTGATCAACGAATGCGAGAAGGTGGGCGACTACATCATCAATATTCTGACGGCAATGAACGATCGTCAGACACGTTGAACGGGACGCCCCTGAAGCAGACAGATGAATAGCTTAATCTATAATATATTATGTATATCGAAAATAATACCCCAGAATCCTGTCATTTTGGTCGCATCGAGGTGATTTGCGGCTCTATGTTCTCAGGCAAGACGGAAGAATTGATCCGTCGCATCAATCGCGTCAAGATCGCACGCCGACACATCGAGATCTTCAAGCCGACGATTGATATTCGTTACAGCGATGAGGATGTTGTGTCACACAATCAGAACTCTATCTGTGCCACTCCGGTAGAAAATTCCTCCAGCATCTTGTTGCTCTATCACGACGCTGATGTGGTGGCTATCGACGAAGCACAGTTCTTCGACAACGGCATTGTTGACGTCTGCAACACCCTTGCCAACAACGGCGTCCGCGTGATCATTGCGGGTCTGGACATGGACTACACCGGCAAACCCTTCGGTCCGATGCCCGACCTCTGCGCGGTGGCTGACGAGGTGTATAAAACTCGCGCCATCTGCGTGCGCTGCGGACAGTTGGCAAACTATTCCTTCCGTACCGTGCTCAACACAGAGCAAGTATTGCTCGGCGAAAAACAAGAATATCAACCGCTGTGCCGTCACTGCTACAATGAGCTGATGAAGCAGCGTTCTCAGCAATAAATCTCCGCGTCGTCCCCCATCGGACGACGCGCTTTGTACCCACTCCTCCCCTTTTTTAGCACTATTTTCACACGACCATGAAGCACTTGATCATCTTCTTCAACTACGATCGGTCTCGTCTGGACAATCCCGTCTATCGGCGCTTTGCCCTCTCATCACATTTTCATCACGAAGTCATACTACTCTTCCTACCCGGACGATTGGACGAGCGCGAACTGCTTCGCCAAGTGCGCGAATTGCGTACGCACAGCCAAGAGCAATGCCCCATCACGTTCCATCTGTGTATGCAGCTGACGGGGAACAGCGATGGCGAAACAGTGGTAGATGCTGTGCGCATCATTCGCAAGATGACATTGCATGAGGGAGACACCGCGGGACAATTTCCCCTCTACATCTACGCACGTATGCCCGCGCCCGACAGTTTGCGTCCCAAACAGAAGCAGACCGTGTGGAAAAATCTGACGGTACTGAACCGTGAGTGTGTGAATTACCGCGACACAACTTGGATCGACTGTATTTATCTCTATAACGACCCTACACAACTGGCATTGAGCAACTTCCTATATACATTGGTACAGTTGCAGATTTCTCCCTCCGAACTGTTGGGGCATGTAGAGCCATCGGCTTCGGACGGGCAACAGATGTATGCCCCAGTCTTCGGCAGCTTTGGCATCTTCGAGCGGGTCTATCCGGAGGAGACGTTGCGCAGCTATCTGCGCGCACAGCACGTCAGCATGACATTGCGCTGTGCGCAGACGGAATTCAATCCGTGCACCACGGAAGATTGCATCCGGTGGGCGCAAGAGATCGTGAAGCCGACACAAAACGATACCGTCAAAGGTGGCGAGAACGATCTGAAAGGGATCGAGCGAGAACTACACAACCGTATGGAGGCGGTAGATAGCGAGCTGAGGGAGATGCGCCGACAGGATTGGACAGAATATATAGCCAAAGATTTGGAAGTCTACTATCAATCTAAGGCATTCCGTATGGGTGCAGAATTCTATTTCACACAATTAGAGGCACAGAGTGACGAGATCAGTACGATTCGGGCGCACGAATTGGAAGAACGATTCGATCGCGTCTTGTGCGACCATGCGTTACCCATATCGGAATGGCGCACCCTACTCCGTGCGGTGGTAAATGAATTACAACAGAAGGTGCTGGAACACACACAGCGTCAGAGCGATGATCGGAATGCCATGACGCAGAGAGAAGAGACGCTGAAAGAGCTCGGTCAGACGTGGTTGGACAGCTCCCTCTTCGACCGTTGGCGCGGCAAGGATATGCGCACGTTGGAACGCTATAAAGCGGTGGCAGCTGCGCAATGTTTAGATCGAATCCGCCAACTGAGTCTGCGCTTCACGCTGCGAGTACTGAACGAGGTGATTGTCAAAGTTTCCGCTATCGACGAGCGTTGCGTGCACATTCGGCAGCTGACGGACGAGATGCAACAGGTGTTGCAAGAACAGCTCGCGACGAGCAACCCACAGCAACAGCTCCGCCCATTCGACGCGAATCTATTATCCCGCACCTTGGCGCAGATGGAGCAAGATCACTCGATACAGATGGAAGATTACCGTCGCTGTCTGCCGCTGATCATGGCGCGAGCTACGGCGGGCGACGGTTCGCTGCTGTTGTCAGCCGTAACGCAAGACTTAGAGCAGCATACGGACGAATACTTGGACGAAGGAATCCGTAGCGGTCGCTTGCCGGAGATCCTGAATTTGCCTATTGTGAACCGAATCCGCAAACGGTACGAGCATTTGGAGCAATTCACAGCAAAAGCCAAGGAGGAGGCGGCATTCACCATCGCCCTACGCGAAGGAGTACAAAAAAACGACCGATACTTGTGGCTCTCAGCAGAGGAGCTCGAAGCATCGGTCGATAAGACTTGGATCATAAAAGATGCGGCACGCATCGGTTTGTTGCACTCAGTCGGCGGACTTGCACTGACGGACTTAGACGGCTTCGCCGGCCAACGCCTGACATTCGAGCCCACTATGTTCTAAGCATCCTTGCAGGGGGACATAAACCCGCGCCAACAGCCTAAGTGCAAAAAGCGTCTCTCGACGCGGTTTTACCGTCGTGTCGGAATAATGGGAAGATGAGGTAGAAACTTTTTTCATAGGCTTACGTTTTTTAGTTTCATCTATAAAACGTGAGCTTATGTCGTTTTATTATATTGCGTACGTATATTTTTATACCGCCAAAGCGATATTATGCTCTTGCGCCATCTTGCGAATGTTCTGAATAGCATAACGCATACGTCCCAACGCCGTATTGATGCTTACGTTGGTGACTTCTGCGATTTCCTTGAAGCTCATGTTCTTGTAATAGCGCATGATGACGACTTCGCGTTGCTGTTCGGGTAGGAACATGATGAGACGCCGCACATCCTTGCGCACTTGGCGCGCAAAGAGCATATCCTCGTGCGAGGGGTCACAAAGGTCCCGATTGTTGAAGAGGTCGTAATCTCGTTCGCCCTCTGAGACGCACGGCGAACTTTGCTCCTGCCGGAAGTGATCAATGATCCGATTGTGAGCAATGCGAAACAAGAAGCCAAGGAAGCGACCACTCTCGTGGTAGCGTCCGTCTTTGATGGTAACAATAACTTTGGTGAATGTGTCCTGAAAAATGTCGTCTGCCACATCCTGATTTTGGACAATGAGCAGGATGTACGACAATAATTTGGATTGGTATCGCTCTAACAATACATCAAACGCCTCGTCTTTACCTTGCGCAAAGAGAGCAACCAAGCTCTCATCAGATAGATTTCTCATGATCTGTGTCTATGAAATAAAATTAAATAGCGTAAAGGTGTTCTATAAGCGGATGTATTAAAGGAATGAAACATGAATGTGAATTACTTACGACGCAAAGTAAACAACTTTTTGGTTTCGATACGCGATTTTCTTCAATTTATTTTACAAATCGTAGTTTTTTTCTGCATTTTGTTCACGAAAGGTGTGTTTTTCTGAGTATTTTTGCAGCGTGAAAACTTGTTCCACTCAAGCGATTAGCACTTTATTCAATCAACAATTATATCTATGAAACCCACATTATTTGTATTGGCGGCAGGAATGGGAAGCCGCTACGGAGGGCTGAAGCAGCTGGATGGTCTCGGACCGAATGGAGAAACGATTATGGATTATTCAATCTACGACGCGATTCACGCCGGCTTCGGAAAGATCGTTTTTGTGATCCGCCGCTTGTTCGAAGAGGATTTCCGCAAGAAAATCGTAAGTAAATATGAATCGCGCATCCCGGTTGAGTTGGTATTCCAAGATTTGGACGCGCTCCCAGAAGGTTTTACCGTTCCCGAAGGACGCCAGAAGCCGTGGGGCACAAATCATGCCGTAATGATGGGCAAGAGCGTGATCAATGAACCCTTTGCCGTGATCAATGCCGATGACTACTACGGACGCGAAAGTTTCAAGGTATTGGCTGATTTTCTGACCTCTGTAGAGGGCAAAAAAGGTGAATACTGCATGGTAGGCTACCGCCTCTGCAACACATTGAGCGAAGGCGGAACGGTGGCTCGCGGCGTCTGTGAAACGGACGAACGCGGATTCTTGACCAAAGTCACCGAACGTACAGCCATTCAGCGCGATGCGGACGGCAAGATTAAGTTCATCGAGGGCGAAAACAAAACCGAGTTGGAGGAAAACGTCCCTGTCTCTATGAATATGTGGGGCTTCACTCCCGATTACTTCAAGTATTCCGATGACTATTTCGCAGAGTTCTTAAAGGAAAATATCAGCAATCCCAAGTGTGAATTCTTTATTCCGTTGATGGTGGATCGTCTGATTCATTCGGGCGCTGCTACTTGTCGCGTTTTGGATACCCCCTCTAAGTGGTTCGGCGTTACTTACGCTACAGACCGCCCCTCCGTGGTGGCTAAATTCCAAGAGTTGGCGGACAAGGGCATTTATCCCTCTCCGTTGTTCTGATTCGTTAGAGTTTGGGCAGACAGCGAGTGCACGCCGTCCGGAGATTTCGCTTGACCATAACATTGCATAGATCAGAGCGACAAGTGCACGCGGTAGCAAAGCTGCCACGTCCAATGATGTAGACGCGTCCAAGCCGCTGTATAGCTCCAACGATCCCACAAACAGGCTCGCAAGCCGTAATTGATCTGATGACTGTCATACTCAGCAATGAGTGTGGCAGTCACAATTTTTTCATAATGCGGAGGCAACAAGACGGGACGCCACGCGACACCGCCGAACGACCGACCATAATAAGATCGGTAATCGCCCCATGGGAAATAATAACCTGCCGTAAGACTGAACATGCCGTATCGCGGACTCTCCCATCGACGAGTTATCACGGCGTAATAGGCTTGCCACCAACTACTACCCCCTTCGCAGAGCAAACTATTGCTTCCCACTACGACTTGCGGCAGAAAACGACACCACTCTTGACGCCAAAGCAATAAGCGGACACTGCCGCTACGGTCTTGGTTATTGTAGTGTCGAGCACCATGCAGCCGCAGCAACGTGAAGTTGAGTGCCGTCTCAAGGAAGGGGAACATCGTGAAGTTGACATAGTAGTGATGATCGGTTTCGTCATGCCTGCCGTTAGGGATCATCTGTCGCGGCAGACTTCCTCCGCCGAGCATCAGTGTGCCGGCGGGCTGCATCTCCGCCGTGGGAATATGGATCAAGCCGGTGGCGCCGACGCTATTTTGAGCGCTGACGGCTGCGCAAATCGTGCCAGAAAACGTAAGCATGATTCCAATCAGGTGCTGTCTCATAGTAATTGCCATAGCCTCGATGATAAGATTTTGATTTCATAGTGTATTGCCAATCCACATAGTACGGCGCACGGACACGCAAGCCTCGCGGATCGTTGCGAGGCTGTACCCGCTGCAAGCGTATAGCGAAGTGAAAGCCGAGGTTGTAGCTACGATCTATAGCGAAACCATAGAAGCCAACAGCAGCTTGACGGAAAATGCGCGTGATGTCGACACGATATTGTTGATCGCCGTTGAGGTCGTGTATTCGTTGCACTTCGTAACGCATTCGACTCGCTCGGTGCAGGTAATCAACGCCGTAAGCGCCTGTAAGCCGATTCCAACGCTCAAAAACCTGTTGACGGGAGTCGCAAATAAATTCTCCGGTATAACCGACTTGTCCGGTGATGAAAAAGTCTTTTATCGGCAACAGATACGCCGTTTTGAGATCTATACCAGAGCGATGGTTCGTAAAGAGTCCGACGGTAGCACGAGCGATGCACTGCTGCCCGAAGTAGAGCGTCTGTTGCAGCGTGTTCACCCCCGCACGCAAACGGCGTTGTTCTGAGCCACGATCGTTGGAGGCGATGGGAACAAGCAACTGTACCGTACCGCGCGCATTGCGCCATGGCACAAGTTCTAAGGCCGGGCCTACGGTCAGGCTATAGTGGTAGATTTTGTCTAACGTATGGTTATCCAACGACAGCATCGGATACAGAACGACTTCGCCATACCGTCTAAAAGTTTGCCCCCACCCCGCCATGGGAAACAGCAGCAGGAGGAGTCCTAAAACGCGAATACAATATATTATAGGTGTACGTAGCTTCTTCATCGGTTTTATGTCATTATCTATTTAACTGCGGAACGTCCCATAGGGTTCAAATGCACGGCGTAAAAACGCATAGTATCAGCCACCAACACTCATTTTGAGATTTGAACAACAGTTTTTGGGGCTTGCATCCGATTTTTAAGATAAAGATTGCTATCTTTGTCGGACAATTAAACAAAAAAAACAACAACACATTGACCTATGAAAGACTTCATGCTCAGTAAAACATGGGGAACGATCCTTTTGTCGTGCTCAATGCTTGCTCCGTTGCAAGCCAAAACGGACGTAAACCAAGAATCGTTGCCTACCCGCCGGGAAATCCTCGAAACAACCGAATCGGTGAACCATTGGTTCATGCAGAAGTATGCGGATCCAACGGAGATGACTAATGTTCGTGGCAAGGAACGTCCCAGCAGTCTTTGGACTCGCGCCGTCTATTATGAAGGACTGATGGCGCTTTATAGCATATCGCCGCGCGAGGAGTATTATGATTATACTTATCGTTGGTGCGATCATCACAAGTGGACGCCGCGACATGGCGAAACAACCCGCGACGCCGACGACTACTGCTGCGGTCAAACCTATATCGACATGTATCGTTTGGAGCCTGAATCATTCAAACTGCGTCATGTCTTGGCTAACGCAGAGATGTTGGTCAATATTCCTGCTACCGACGACTGGTGGTGGATCGACGCCATACAAATGGGAATGCCCTACTTGGCAAAGCTGGGAAAAACTACCGGAGACACACACTACTGGGATAAAATGTGGGAAATGTACGAATATACACGCAATCAACAGGGCGACGCCGGAATGTGGAACCCGAAAGACGGCTTGTGGTGGCGCGACAAGGATTTCGACCCTCCGTACAAGGAACCGAACGGAAAAGATTGCTACTGGAGTCGCGGCAATGGTTGGGTATTGGCAGCGTTGGTGCGCGTTATGAACGAGATCCCTACCTCTGAGGCGCACTACAAACAGTATCTGAAGGATTTCAAGGCTATGTGCAAGGCGTTAAAAGACTGCCAACGCACCGACGGCTTCTGGAACTGCTCTCTGCATGACGAAACAAACTTTGGGGGCAAAGAAACATCGGGGACTTCGCTCTTTGTCTACGGTATGGCGTGGGGTATTCGCAACGGCTACTTGGACGCTAAAGAATATCTGCCGGTTGTGACGCGCGCTTGGAATGCGATGGTAAAAGATGCGGTGCACGACAATGGCTTCTTGGGCTATGTGCAGGGCACCGGTAAGGAGCCTAAGGACGGTCAACCGACGACCTATACCAATTCTCCCGACTTCGAAGACTATGGCATCGGCTGTTTCTTGCTGGCGGGCACAGAAGTCTACAAGATTGCTCAGATCGAAAAAGATCCCTCGCTCAAGAAGTAATACTTGAAACACACTCCACAAAAAATCATGAAGAAAACCTTATTATATGCCCTCTGCTCTCTGACCGCTCTGCCGGTCGGAGCAGAGGCTTTAGAAGTATCGTGGCCGACCGTTTCGACTGAAGCGAAACCCGGCACTCGTTGGTGGTGGCTCGGCAGCGCTGTCGATACAACCAACTTGACGTATAATCTGCAAACTTATGCAAATGCTGGTATCGGTGCAGTGGAAATCACCCCGATCTATGGTGTCCAAGGTAACGAAGCGAACGACATCGACTTTCTTTCGGATCGTTGGATGCAAATGCTGCGTTACACAGAACATCTGGGTGCCCGCCTCGGCATAGAGATTGACATGAACACAGGCACCGGATGGCCTTTCGGTGGCCCGGAAGTTTCGGTAGAAGAAGCCGCGACCCGTGCCATCTTCCGCACATGGGACTTCACCGTAGAGGCATCCAAGACACGCGCAGCGAAAACATCAAAAACAGGCTCTTACTCCGTTTCGATTCTCCCGACCGACGCCAAGGAATTGAAGGCATTGCAGACTGCAACGCTCAGCGGTGTCTGGATCTACGATACCGATGGTAAGGCGCAGAATGTGACAGAAAATGTCGACGCTGAGGGGACGCTCGCTCTAAATCTGCCTGCCGGAGGCACTTATCGCGCCATCGCCTTGTGGAACGGCAAGACATTGCAAGCCGTCAAACGTGCCGCCCCCGGTGGTGCCGGCTATGTGATGGATCACTTCGCTCCTAAGTCGGTCGAGAATTATTTGGGCAAATTTGATCGGGCATTCACGCGGACAGCTACCCCTTACCCGCACACCTTCTTCAACGACTCTTATGAAGTCTACGGCGCAGATTGGACGCCTGACCTACTAACGGAGTTCGCCACACGTAGAGGTTATCGTTTAGAGGATCATTTTCCCGATTTCCTTAATGAGGAAGCACCCGATCACGCTCGGCTCATCAGCGACTATCGAGAGACCTTGTCTGACCTTTTACTCGAGACATTCACCCACACTTGGACGAACTGGGCTCACAGTCACAACGCGATCACGCGCAATCAAGCACACGGATCTCCGGCAAACCTCTTGGATGTTTATGCCGCCGTAGACATTCCGGAGATCGAAGGCTTCGGACTCTCCGATTTCGACATCGACGGTTTGCGCCGCGACTCATTGACGAAAAAAAATGACTCTGATCTCTCCATGTTGAAGTATGCTGCTTCTGCAGCCCACATCACCAATAAACGCTATACTTCGTCCGAAACTTTCACATGGTTGACGGAGCATTTCCGCACTTCACTGAGCCAATGCAAGCCTGACATGGATTTGATGTTTGTCAGTGGTGTCAATCATTGCTATTTCCACGGAACGACATACTCCCCGCAAGAGGCAACATGGCCGGGATATTTGTTTTATGCCGCAATGGAAATGTCACCTATCAATACCATCTGGACGGATGCACCGGCATTCTTCAGCTACATTACACGCTGTCAAAGCTTCTTGCAATGGGGTGCACCGGACAATGATCTATTAGTTTATCTGCCCGTTTACGACATTTGGCACGATTATCCGGGACGGTTGTTACAATTTGACATCCACAGTATGGCCAAGAAAGCGCCGAAGTTTATAGACGCCGTGACAAGTATTTATCGAGCCGGTTACGATATGGATTACATTTCGGATGCCATGATCGATCGCACGACTTGTGTTAATGGGCAGCTCATTACCGAAGGAGGTACGGCGTACAAAGCCTTGCTTCTGCCGGCCGCTCAGATCATGCAACCCGCCACTCTAAAACGAGTTATTGCTTTGGCACAAGAGGGGGCTACAATCGTGTTTGTGGGCAATTATCCAACGGATGTGCCGGGGCTTTCGGAGCTTGATAGCCGCCAACAGGACTTAAAAGAAGCGCTCGCATCTCTCCCATCGGGCAACTTTAAGCAGGGTTCTGTTACTCCATTGGGGCGCGGATTCATCATCACTGCTCCGGACTATCAAAGTGCTACCGATCTCTGCCATAGCGCGCGGAATATTCAGCCTGAATTGATGAAACGGGAAGCAGGTGTTTCGTGCATCCGTCGAAGCAATTCCACAGGTCACCACTACTTTATTTCCTCTCTGCAACATATCGGAGTGGACGATTGGGTGAAATTAGGCGTTCGCGCTCAATCGGCAGTACTTTTCGACCCGATGACGGGACGTTACGGTCGTGCTCGTGTACGTCAGACAGAGGACGCTACGGAGGTTTATCTTCAACTTGCGTCAGGCGAGAGTTGCATCTTGCAGACTTTCGACAAAGCGTCGGACGCGGATCTTATGACGAAGAACGTTGTCCTAACAGAGTGGACGTATCGCACACCTTCCACTACGATCCAACCTTTGGTACTACGCGAAGGTTGGTCGTTGAGCTTTCCCGCTATGCAACCTCAAATCGAGGGGATATACAAACTCGACACCTTGGCGGCATGGACGACGCTCAATGTGCCCAATGCGCAAAGCTCCAAAGGAACGGCACGTTATACGACGACCGTCGAATTGAACAAAAAACAGCTCAAGAATGCCTCTTGGATGCTGGATTTGGGTGACGTGCGCGAAAGTGCGCGCGTCCGCATTAACGGACAGGAGGCAGGGACACTTTTCGCAGTTCCGTTCCGTGTAGACGTTACCCCCTATTTGCGCATCGGTAAGAACACGATCGAAATAGATGTTACCGGTTTGGCTGCCAATTATGTGGCTCAAATGGATCGCGACAAAGTGATTTGGCGCAAATTCAAAGATGCCAACATTGCCAACCTGAAAGGCGGAAAAATCAGCTATTACGGCGATTGGGATGTACTTCCATGCGGTCTGAATGGCATCGTACAACTCATTCCGATGAAGGAGCTACCAAGATAATGCTATTACACCTTGACCCAAAGAAGGATGCGCCGAATTCGGCGCA
>CAZGZL010000059.1:0-12520 GCA_964530595.1 uncultured Prevotellaceae bacterium
TGTCCTTGGCTTCTATCCCGACCGTCGTAAGGCTGCAGGGCGTCAGTTTATTGATGTCGGTATTGCTGAACAGGAAGCCGTAGCTCTTGCTTCGGGCTTGGCGAAGACCGGCGCACGTCCTTGTTTCGGCGTTGTCAGCTCGTTCATTCAGCGTGCATACGACCAAATGGCGCAAGATGTTGCCGTGAACAATACTCCTGTAGTCCTCTCCATATTCTATGCGACGATTCTCGGCATGAACGACGTAACCCACCTCGGTTGGTACGACATCGCACTCATTTCAAATATTCCCGGATGGGTATACTTGGCTCCTACATGCAAGGAGGAATACTTGGCAATGCTCGACTGGGCTATGACACAGACGGATCATCCGGTAGCCGTGCGTGTGCCGGGTTGTCAGGTCACGACGAGTGGCAAGAGTTTCCCTGCCAACTATTCGGATATCAATAAATTTGTCGTAGAACATCGCGGAAAGGATGTGGCAATCATCGCTGCCGGTAACTTCTTCAGCATGGGTGAATCGCTTGCAGAATTACTCAGCGCCGATGGCGTAGATGCCACGCTTATTAACCCTCGCTTCCTGTCGGGGATCGACGAGCAGCTTCTTGATAGCCTCAAGTCCGATCACAAATTAGTGGTGACAATCGAAGATGGTATCCTCACCGGAGGATTCGGCGAGAAGGTGGCGCGCTTTTACGGTGACTCTAATGTAGCCGTTAAGTGCTATGGCGCTCCAAAGGCATTTGCAGACCGCTACGACTACGGTCAAATACTCACAGAGTGTCGACTTGTGCCGGAACTTATGAAAGATGATATTATCCAATTACTTGGGTAAATCGACACCTCTTGTATCAATCTTTTGCGCTAAATCTCGAGCTTAGAACGTAAACCCGATATTCAAGAGCCCGTTTACGTGCTCTGTAAGGCTGGAATAGTGTATAGAGGCAGAGACGGGACCGATCAAGGTCTTATACATATAGCCCAAACGAACGCCCCATTCTGGATCGTTCTCCATCCAGAACTCCGGCGTCGAGGCGATTTCGGCAATGCTACCGCTGCCAATGATAAACTGATTCTTGCTGATTCGCCCGCGTATGTCAAGCCCCGTGGCTAACAGCGCATCGTCGACGATTTGAAGCTGCGTCACGCCACAAAAGGCGCGGGCACCGTCAATCATGCTACCGTTGTCAAGCCCGCCAAAGAAGTTGCGGAGGGGGTAGAATGCATCGTAAGGATGCTTCAGGACGCGCACCCCTGCTTGCGGAATGAACGTCACGCGACGATTGATGCTCGCGGCTTCGAAGTAATGCAAGTCGAAGATGTGTGTGGCTTGTTGTCCGTGGTAATTGTATAGATTGCTCGTCACAAGATGGTAACTTCCTTCGAGGCGACGTCCGCTGCGCGGATACCATTGGTCGTCCAAGGTATTGTAGTGCGCTTTGAGATAATAAGCGTAATAATGGCTGGACTTCACCTCCAAAAGGTCTTCGGCGAAAAGTCCGTCCCACGAGAAGTAATTATATTCGACGCCGGCTTGCCACAAGACGCGATGCCAGCTATGCATATATTCTAAATAGCCTTTGTGGCGATAATAGGTCACATTCGCCACCTTTGAACTCCCTTTGTAAACGTTGGCAGTGTTATGGCTGAATTTATAACCTCCGTTTAGGTTGACTTCCGGACGGAACTTCCAACAGAGGTTGGAGGCAATGGAACTACGCTCGCCCAAACGTCCACGCAGATCCAAGAAGAGATCGCACCGTTCGGCGGGGAGCTTGGTGCGTAGACCCATCAAGAGCGCCACGTTCTCAATGTTGTCGTAGCGGACGCTCAGATTGACGGAGCTTTCGGCAAAAGTATTCTTGAGTGAAGTGTGTTCTTGCTGATTATGTGTCGCGGCGCGCACCTCTTCAGCTGTGGCAACGTGCCGAGCTTGGCGTTCGAGGGGTTGTTCACGTCCTGCCAAATCCAAACGGTGACGTAGTTCTTTGAGGTCATTCCATTTGGATAAAGCAGCCAATTCGCCACGGCGTTTCAGTGTGTCGATCGCCTCGGTCGTAAAGCTGGCGGCGCTGTAGCCGCTGACGTCCACCTTGATGTAAATGTCGGTGCTGTCTATCTTGGCAAAGTAATCGTTGTTCGTTGCGACGTCAATGACTTGGAGTAGTACCTTATCTAAGCCTTTCAGTTGTTCGGCGGGGAGTAACGCTGCCTGCACGTCCACACCGATGATGATGTCCGCCCCCATCTTCTTGGCGACGTCCATCGGATAGTTATTCATAATGCCGCCGTCCACCAAGACCTCGTCGCCTTGGCGTACCGGGGTGAAGAGCCCGGGAATAGACATGCTGGCGCGCATCGCATCCTGCAAGATTCCTTCGTGAAACTCTTTGACGTCGCCACTTGCCACATCTACCGCCACGCAAGCGAAGGGGATGGGGAGATTGTTGAAGTCAATATGTTCGTTGTAGGGATAAAGTAGCTGATAGAACAAGTGCCCTAAATTGGCGCCCTTGACGAAGCCGCCGTTGGTGAACTCCGGATTGCCCGCTTTGAAGGGAATAGAGAGGGCATAGCGCTCATTACGCAGCCGCTCTGCTAACGGTTGGTCGTTGGGACTTTCGCGATCGGAAAGCAATACTTTCCAGTCTTGAGAGCTCAGCAGACTGTCTAATTGCGCCGTGGTGTAGCCTGTGGCGTACAATCCGCCGATCAGGGCGCCCATAGAGGTGCCCACCACATAATCTATCGGAATCCCCGCCTTCTCGATGACGCGCAGTGCCCCGATGTGAGCCGAGCCTTTAGCGCCTCCGCCACTAAGCACAACGGCGACCGTGGGGCGTGTTGTCCCACGGTCGCTGTCGTTACTTATTGGTTGAGCCCATGCCGCGCAGCCGATGCAGCCAACGAGCAGCCAAATCATCAGGCGTAGACACTTCATGGCTGAAAAGTCATCAAAAAGTATCGGAATTCATCTCCTCAACATCCATGAAGCCTTCCGGATCGAGTTCATCCGGGTCGAAGTCGTCGCTACCGTACAAGTCGTCTCCGCTATCGCCCAACGCGATATCGTCGATGTTTTTGAGCTGTTCAGGCGCTTTGCCTGTCGAAACGGTAACTTCGGCGGCTTTCAAGTGAATGCCCTCTTCGACGGTCTTGAGCTGCATATAGAGGAAGCGCTCACAGATCGGATCGAACAGGAAGAGCATCTTGGTCTTTTCCGTAGCGAGCAAATCGTCCAAATGAGTCTTGTCCATGATCCAGCTTTGAACGTTCGGATCGTCGTTCATTTCCACCAAGGTGATCTCTTGCTTCTTGCTCCAATCTGAGTCACAGATGAAGAAAGAGGTCATCTGATCCTTCTTGTAGCCGCAACTCTTGAGCAGCACGTTCTGGAGGTCTAAAAAAGTAGCCTCCGCGTCGATGCGGATCTCGCGACGGAAGTCATCGACTTCATCGGATAATGTGACAAAATGAAATACCATAATCGGAGTAATTTATGTGACTTAGCTCATGAAACCCTTAATGATACCGCGGTCGGAGTTCTTGATGAAGTCGACAACCATGTTTCTTTCGGGTGTTTCAGCAAATTCTTTTTCGATGCGCTCGATGGCGTGTGTCGTGTTCAATCCCGACATATAGATGATGCGGTACATCTCCTGAATGTTGACGATTGATTCTGCCGAGAAGTTATGACGACGCAAGCCGACCGTGTTCAAGCCCACGTAGCAAGCGGGGATACGCGCTGCCATTGTGTAGGGGGGAACATCCTTGTTGAGCGGCGTTCCGCCTTGAATCATACAGTAGGGACCGATGTGCGTGAACTGATGAATCAGTGCGCCGCCACCAATCACTGCGAAGGGTTCAACCACCACCTCGCCTGCCATCTGCACACAGTTTGACATGATCACATTGTCCTTCACATAGCAATCGTGTGCGATGTGGCAGTATGCCATGATCAAACAGTTCTTACCGACGCGTGTTACCTGCTTCGAAGCGGTGGCGCGGTGCACCGTCACGCATTCGTGTAGCACGGTGTTGTCGCCAATCTCCACGGTCGTATATTCACCCTTGAATTTCAAGTCCTGTGGCGTTGTGGCAACGCAAGCTCCGGGGAAGATGTGACAATTCTTGCCGATGCGTGCGCCGGGGAAGAGGGTTACGCTATTTTCGATCACCGTACCGTCGCCGATCTCCACATCGTCGTGAATCACTGCGAAAGGTCCGATCTTCACGTTCTCTCCAATTTTTGCACCCGGATGGATGTAAGCCAATGGGGAATGTAATTCTTCCATACTCTTAATTTATAACAGGATTAGTGGGTTACTTGTTTTTGATAATTTGAGCCATAAATTCGGCTTCGCTCACAATCTTGTCACCGACAAAGGCGTAGCCCTTCATCTGGGCGCATCCGCGACGCAGCGGGGACATGAAAGAAACTTTGAAGAGGATCGTATCGCCCGGCACTACTTTTTGGCGGAACTTCACGTTGTCGATCTTCATGAAATAGGTAGAGTAGCGTTCCGGTTCGTCCACGCTGTTCAGCACCAAGATACCGCTACACTGAGCCATTGCTTCCACTTGAAGCACGCCCGGCATTACCGGCTCTTGCGGGAAGTGTCCCACGAAGAAGGGTTCGTTGGCGGTGACGTTCTTTACGCCTACGCAATATTCATTGGGTTCGTATTCCACGATTTTGTCGATCAACTGGAAGGGGTAGCGGTGGGGGAGGATCGCTTTGATTCCGTTGTTGTCGAGGATCGGCTGCTTATTGGGATCATAGACCGGAATCTGCACCTCGGTGTGCTTCATATCTTTGCGCACGGCGCGAGCCAACTTGTTGTTGATGCCGTGACCGGGGCGAGTTGCAACGACACGTCCTTGAATATACCGTCCGATGAGGGCGAGATCTCCCACGATGTCGAGCAACTTGTGACGTGCCGGTTCGTTAAACCACTGCAAAGGTTTCTCTTGCAGATAGCCTAAGTTTTCGGCATTCGGAGCTGCGACGCCCATCACCTCTGCGAGGTTGTTCATCGCCTCTTGGCTGATCTTCTGATCGTAGATCACCACCGCATTGTTCAGGTCGCCGCCTTTGATCAACTTAGCGTTCAGCAACGGTTCGATCTCACGCACGAAAACGAACGTGCGGGCGGAGGCGATTTCCTGTTTGAAGTCGTCGAGCGAGTTCAGTACGGCGTATTGATTGTTCAGCACCGGCGATGGGAACTCCACGAAGGTCGTTACCGAGAAGTGATCGTCCGGATAAATGTTCAAGCAGACGCCTGACTCCTCATCCTTTACTTCATATTTCTTAGTAATGCGGAAGTATTCGCGGTTAGCGGCTTGTTCCACCACGCCCACGCGTTCGATGGCTTCCGAATAGAGCACGGCGCTACCGTCCAAGATGGGCAGTTCCGGTGCGTTTACTTGAATCAAGCAGTTGTCCACGCCGGCGCAATAGAGCGCTGCCATAGCGTGTTCGATCGTGCTGACCGAAACACCGTTCTTTTCAACGACGGTGCCGCGTTGTGTTTGCGTGACGTTCTCAGCCACGGCCTCGACGATGGGTTGACCTTCGAGGTCGATGCGCTGGATCGTGTAGCCGTTATTTTCGGGCGCGGGACAGAACGTTACCGTGATATCCATGCCCGTATGCAGGCCTTTACCTGAGAAGGAGAAGCTCTCCTTTAGGGTTTGTTGTTTTGTCATATTGAGTTGTAATATTCTGTAAAATCTGTTCGTCTCAGTTCTGCTGTTCGTTTTGGAGCGCTGCAATCTGCGTTTCCAACTGCTTCACCTGATCGCGCAACTGTCCGAGCTGTTTGATCATGACGGTTTGGCGTGCAAAGTCGCGTGCGGGCACTGCGGGGTAGCCCATCAGAACTTGATTCTCTTTGACATTGTTCGGGATGCCCGATTGTGCACCCACCGTGACATGATCGCCCACGTGGATATGTCCGGCTACACCCACCTGTCCGGCCAACGTACAGTGGCTGCCGATCTTGGTAGAACCCGCTACGCCCACTTGAGCGCAGAGGACGGTGCTCTCGCCGATCTCTACGTTGTGACCGATCTGTACCAAGTTGTCGAGCTTTGTGCCGCGGTGAATCCGGGTGCTGCCCATTGTCGCGCGGTCGACCGTCGTATTGGCGCCGATCTCGACGTCGTCTTCGAGTACGACATTGCCGATCTGAGCGATCTTCTCATAGCCATCGCCCGTCGGAGCGAAGCCGAAGCCATCGGCTCCGATCACCACACCGGCGTGGAGCGTACAACCGTTGCCGATCACGCAATCGTGGTACACCTTAACCCCCGGATAGAGGATCACGTTGTCGCCCACGGTCACGTTGTCGCCCAAGTACACTTGGGGATAAATTTTCACGTTGTTACCCAACTTTACACCGCGGCTGATGTAAGCGTAAGCGCCGATATAATAATCTTCGGGGAGGACGACTCCCTCTGCCACGAACGACGGCTCTTCACGTCCGCTGCGTCCCTGACGTGCTGCCGACACCATGTTGAGCAACATCGCGATGCACGCATAGGCATCGTCCACCTGAATCATGGTTGCCGCCACCGACGCCTCAGGCACAAAAGATTTGTTCACCAAGACAATGCTGGCTTTCGTTGTATATATAAATTGGGCATATTTCATATTGGCGAGGAAAGTCAACGTACCCGGCTGTCCCTCTTCGATTTTCGACACATTGCTCACCTTCACATCGGGGTTTCCGACCACCGTACCGTGGAGGAATGAAGCAATTTGTTGCGCTGTAAATTCCATATTCTGTAAAAACTTGGATCTATAGATTTCGGCAAAGATCTATATTTTTTTTAATTTAGCTACTTTTTAGGGTTAAATAATCGAATATCAGCGACAATTTATTCCTTATGTTCCGTGCGTGTCACCTCCACATATAGCTCATTCCGCACATAAGTAAGCTGCAAATTGGCTCTCAGTCTTGACCTCGGTCAGGGGAAGGAAGCCGTGTAGCAGACCCGCGGCGCTTTGTACGGCGGGATATTTTTGCTGCAAGGCGACGAGCTGCCTCCGTAGCGTCTCGGCATCCGGCGCATGGGTGATCACGAACTTGCCTCGTGCTTCGGGCGCCAACAGACGCTGTGCGGCGCGGCGTGCCACCACCCCCATGGTGCAGCGCACATTCATCTCTACGCAGGGGTGCAGCGCATACTTTCCTGCTTCGGTTTGGTAAATCATCATGTCCACCCCGACGTAGCCCAAAGGATAGCGATTGTGGCTGAGTTTCGCACATCGTTCCGGCAGGATCTCGCAGCAGTAGAGTGCTTGCACCGCATGGAGCAGCGACAACGGCACCCACCGACACAGCTCTTGTTCCATCGCCTCAAGGCTCATGACACGTCCTTCGCGATAGGTGCCCATGTCATCCGTTTCGAAGAGCGAATAGCCTACAAACGAAACCTTGCGTTCCTCATCCACATAGAACAACATCGCCCCGTCTTGCACCTTCCGATACTCCGGCTCCATCAGCACGCAGCCCATGTCGCGCACGATTGCCTCGCCTCGCCGCAGCAACACTTTGTGTGGCGTCACACGGCTCCAGCATAGCCCACGCCCGCTGCTGCTCCACGGCGCTTTGAGCAGAAAGGGGGATGTCTGTTCCGCGACGGCGGCGTGCAGCTCCTCTGCCGAACGCAGTGCACGGGGGAGTACCAACGGCTCGAACCCCGGTAGTCCTGCCAAGTGTTCGTTGCAGCGACGTTGCCACCCGATCACCTCTGCCCGTCCCGACCAAGCGCGCAACAGCTCCAAGTCGCCCATTGTGGGGAGCTCCGCCTCCGCGCAGCCCGCCTCCAACAACGCTTTACGCGTATTATAATTCCATCCCCAAGGTAGCGGCGTGTCGGGTTGCCAGAGTGAAGATAGTTCTGTCAAGTCCTCCGCCAAACGGCGTGCCGCTTGTGGGGGTGTAAAATGGCGCACGCCGTGGGCCAAAGCCAAGTCGTGCGCCGGATAAAATAGATTGGGAATTGATTTCATGTTGTACAAAAAGCGATGCCTGTAAGGATCGTGTAATAAGTCAGCACTACCGAAAGGATAAACTTCAGTCCCGTCGTCACCAAGAACGCCAAGAACGACAGACACGCCACACGCAGCGCCCTGCCCGGCTTGCTACCGTCGCTACACAGTTGCCCGACCAGCGCCCCCACGAAAGGACCGACAATCAGACCGTAAGGAGCAAAAAAGAAAAGCCCCGCCACCGTGCCGATGATCGACCCGGTGACAGCGCCTTTGGAGCCACCCCCTAAACGTGTGAACCATCCGGGGGCTACATAATCTATCAGAGTGACCGCAACGGTCAGAAGGCACAGCACCCCCAACATTCCCCACGAGAGGGCTTCGGGGACAACGCACTTCATCAGCACCAGCGCCACGAAGTTGAGCGGCGGTCCCGGAATTCCGGGTACGACCGCTCCTACCAACCCAATGACGGTGAGCACGGCGGCAGTACCCATGAGTAGGATCAGAAGTGCATCCATGATCGGCGGAGCGGCTGAAATCTCTAACTCACGGTAATTATTCGCTCAGTAGCGGCACCGCGATAGTGTTGAGCACCTCCTTCGTGTCGTCGCGATAGACGAATGCCACTACGCGGCAGTTTTTAGCCACCCACGTGCGATCGGAGAGGCTGATCGTCGTGGTGCAGATCGACGTCGGTACGCCGGTCTCTTCCGGTTCGCTGAAGCTGATCGCCTCACCCCAAGTGCCGTTCAAGGCGTCGCGTAACACATGATTGTGGACGTAGGGGTGTACGGAGGGTGAAAACTGAAGACCCGAAATGCTGTCTTCCACCATCCACAGTTGCAACTTCAGAGCCGCGTCGTTCAGCTCGTCCGCCAACACCAATGTCTTCAGCTCATAGCTGTCTGCCGTCTCTGTAGGAGTGACGTTCAGCGCGAGGCTGACAAAAGGCTTCGCCGTACGGTCTTCGCTGTTGTAGCGCGTATATTGTGCGGTAGCGACGCCGGTAGCGGTCAGCAACGTATTGTCGTTGACGCCTGTCCATACCGATGCGCCCGCAGAGGTGACGTGATCTACCGCCACGGCGGGGAGTCCGATGTTGGCGGGTGTCAGTCCTGTGTAATAGGTGCCATACGTATCGGCGAGCGTTGTGCTCAACTGGAAATAGAGACCGCTGACGGTCTGCGAGAGCTGATTGCCCGCCATGTGCAGACCTACCACCACAGCATTAGAGTCCAACTGCTCGACCAACTGTGTCTCGATAAATTCTGCCATGTCGGGGCAGTTGCTGCATTGCCAACCGGTGTAATCTTCGATCAAGAGGCGATGGATGTGTTCCACCGTCCATGTATCAGCGCCGATTGTGATGGTATCTTTAGCAGAATTGAAAATCATCGAAGTGACGTCGCCTGCCGTGAAACGATCCTCCTCGTCGATTGTGTCGCACCCTACCCAAGCCTGACCCAACGTGAGTGCGGCTGCCAAGAGTGCGCTATATTGCTTGATATGCGTCATATCTATATAGAACTAAGGATGTTGATGTTAGCGTTAGAAGTTGTAATTATAAGAGAGCGAGAAGCCGCGGCTTGCGGGTACCTGACGGCACACGCCGCCCGAACAGTCCATGCCGGCGCGTTTGCGTCCATAGCCCAACTGGATGCGGTGTGAAGCGATCGTGTACACCACATTGCCGTTGACGTAATGGGTGTCCGTTTCTCCGTTGTTCCACTGATCCGAGACGGTGAACATCCAGCCCGGCTGAAGCGAAACCTCCAACAGTCCGAACGACCAGTCGCCGTCGTCCTGTTTGGTTTGCAAATATTGTGCTTCTGCGCGTAATGCCAATTTGCGCGTTGCCTGATACTTGGCTTCCACCACGCCGATATTGCTCTTGATCATCTCGCCGTGTCCCTCGATCACCTCCTGATTGTAACGTTGATTCATGTACATAGCGGTGAGCTTCCACGAGCGGCTCAGCTTCTTTTCCATCGTCAAGTTGATGTCTTGATAATACACATCGTCCGTCATGCCGAAGAACGAAGAGGAGTATCCGTCCGTACCTGCTAAAGTTCCCACGACCGAGTTGGCGGGGCTCTTCAGCTCCAATCCGCGGATGTGCGACGCATTGAGTTTGAACAACGTACCATACTTGCCGCCCAACGCCGTGTTGCGCTTGAACTTATACGACACCTCGCCTTGGAACGCCCATTCTCCATCCATCTGTGTGCCGTAAGGATAGAGCGCTGCCAATGTGTAGGTGTGTTGAAAGGCGAATGCCGGCTGATGATTGATGTAGCAAGAGGTAGAAGCTTCGGGCAAGCTACGCAGCGTGCGGAAGCCCATATTCTCGCTGCGCTTGGCTTGCACAATGGCGCTGAAGCCCGACTGCGAATATGAGGCAGAGAGCATCGCCGCCTCGCCCGTGCCGTAAGAATATCCGTTCGCCACGTTGGGGTCGTTCGCCTTCATCGCATATTCAGCCAAGAGGTTATAGCCCCCCTTCTGATATTGCAACCGGACATCCATAGCCCCCACATTGGCGGGCAACTTGAGGGTGTAGTTCTGCTGCGTGTGGTTGCCCACTACGGGGTAGGTCATCTCTGTATCTCCCTCGTGCTTACTTACGCCGCTGATGCCCAACGTTAAATAGTGATCGTTGTCGCCTAAAGGCTTGATCCAGCGATCCAAATTCATCTCCACGTCGGCGCCCAAGACATAGCTGTCCGTCCACGAGAAGTGATAGCGTTGCACGCCGCCTAATGCCTTGATCTGCAAGCCCTGAATGGGACGGAGCACCAAGCGTCCACCCAACAGTGAGTTGTCGATGCCCAAGGTGCGTTCCTCGTAGGCGCGCAAGATGAAGCCGCTACCAAACTGCTCGTAGAACGTGCCGGCGGTCAGTTCCGCCCATTTGTAACGTCCTGTGATCTGAAAATAGGGGAGACCTGTACCGGCGAACTTCTCGGTGTCGTACTGATTCTCGAAGCCCGGCAACGGGTTCTCCATCGTCTCGAAACGAACGCCCGCGGTGATGTACTTGCTGTCGAGGTTCAAATTGATGTACGTATTGCCGAGGAAGTCGGCGTTGTAGTCAGCCTTGTTCGCTCCGATCGTCGCGTCCGTTTCGGGGGCTAACCAGTCGGTCTGAATGCTTCCCGTCAGGGAGATCTTATGTTCCGATTGTGCTACAGCTGCGAACGGCAACACGCCGACCACAGCGCAAAGGGTTAGGGGAATAGAATGATGCGTCATCCGGTGTAATGATGAGTTGCTGTTAGAAATGTATCAATGAATATAAAAAGAGAGCGCCCCCGATGTTTCGGGGGCTTGCTCGGCTGTTATCTGTTTACGATTTATTCTGCCAACGCCTTGATCTTCTCGTACAATGCGTTTTCGTCGCCCGGCTTATAGCCGACGTGCGAATAGACCTTGTTGCCCTGACCGTCAAAGAGGAATACGTGGGGAATGTTGTTGACCCCCATAGCGCGTTTGAAGTCGCTGTTCGGATCGAGCAACACTTGGTACTCAAAGCCCTTGCTGTCTACCAGCGGCTTCACCTTGTTGGCATCCTGTGCTTGGTCTACCGATACGGCGATGATGCGGACGCCGGTCTCTTCCTGCCAGTCGGCATATACTTCGCTCACTGTGGTCAATTCGCGGAGGCAGGGGTGACACCATGTAGCAAAGAAGCTGATTACGAAAGGTTTGCCATCGTTGCTCAATTCTGCCGTATTGACCGATTTTCCGTTGATGTCTTTAAGCTTCACTGAAGGGATTTGTGCGAAAGCCACCGTGCTCAAAGCCAAGAACAAGGCGGCCAAAGTAAATAACTTTTTCATACCGTTCTTAAATAATAACTGATATACCTTAGATGGATAACGGCGCAAAGATAAGGAAATATTTATGAAACATTGTAGGGATCTCTGAAAAACTCTATCTTTGCGCTGTCTACCTCCGTCGCTTACAGACTCTTGTGTCGATGGTAGCGTACATAACCCAATCATATTTTAACCACACAAAGAACACTCCCATGCAGAAAAAACTTCTCCTGCTGTTCGCCCTTGCCGCTTGCGCAGCGACGCCGATGAGTGCCAAGAAAGCTTCCGGCCCGTGGGCGGAAGCCGACAAGATCGTCAAGGATCTCAAACAGGTATCTTTCCCCAAGCGCACCTACAACATCGCGGACTACGGCGCTATTGCAGCTACTCCCGAACGTCCCATTCATTTGGCGCACGAGGCGATCAACCTCGCGATCACGGCGTGCAGCCGAGACGGTGGCGGTACGGTCATCATTCCCGACAGCACCTACATCACCGGTCCCATCACCCTCAAGAGCAACGTCAACCTGCATCTCTCTGATGGCGCCGTGCTGAAGTTCTCTACCGATCCTACCCTCTACTATCCCGCTGTGCTGACCCGTTGGGAAGGCATCGACTGCTACAACGCTCACCCGCTGATCTACGCCTATGGCGAAACCAACATCGCCCTCACCGGTAAGGGTACCCTCGACGCGCA
>CAZGZL010000060.1:0-12127 GCA_964530595.1 uncultured Prevotellaceae bacterium
CCGGCACAGAGTTGGTCGACGGGTGTTTTGATGCTACCGCAGACGCAATAGATTTGTGCGATGCGTTCGCGCGACTCACGGCTCACATTGTCTAATTCCACGCCGGCAGAGAGGGTTCCGGACATTACTTTGAAGTAGCTGACTTCGCCGATGTGCGGCTCGACGGTAGTCTTGAAGAAATAGAGAGAAAGTGGCCCTTGGCTGTCCGGCTGGACTTCGATACCGTCAGCGGTGACGGGGGCAGGCATTTCTCGTACAAAGGGAACAACGTTGCCCAAGAACTCCATCATGCGGCGGACGCCCATGTCGCGCGATGCGCTCACACAAAAGACCGGGTAGATGGAACGGGCAATGAGCCCTTTGCGGATGCCTTCGCGTAGCTCGTCTTCGCTGAGTACCCCTTTGTCGAAGTATTTCTCCATCAATCCCTCGTCGTTCTCCGCGGCAGCTTCCACCAAGGCTTGGTGCAGGGATGCTGCGCGCTCTTGCTCTGCGGCGGGGATCTCACTGATGGTGGGTGTGCCTCCGTCAGGTCCCCAAGTATATTGTTTCATCAGCAAGACGTCGATCATGGCGTTGAAGCCGGTACCGCATTGCAACGGATATTGTATGGCTACTACGTGTTGCCCGAACGTTTCGCGCAGCTGATTGACGGTGTTGTCATAGTCTGCATTCTCGCTATCCAACTGGTTGATGGCAAAGAGCACCGGCTTGCCGACGTTTTGTGTTGTGCGGAAGATGTTCTGTGTTCCTACTTCGACGCCGCGTTGTGCCGCCACCAAGATGACACCCACATCGGTAACATTGAGCGCAGTGATGGCATTACCCACAAAGTCATCGGCGCCGGGGCAGTCGATGAAGTTGAGCTTCTTGCCCAAAAATTCGGCATAGAAAACGGTTGAGAATACACTATAGCCGTACTCGCGTTCCACGGGGAAGGAGTCGCTCACGGTGTTTTTCCCTTCGATGGTTCCGCGGCGTTTGATGACGCCACATTCGTAAAGCATCGCTTCGGCTAAGGTGGTTTTGCCTGAACCTTTGCTGCCGAGCAGCGCGATGTTTTTGATCTCGTCTGTCTGGTATGTTTTCATATCGTTCTAAGGTAAGTTAGTAAGTCAAGGTATTTGTGTGGTTTGATAAAATTCGGGCTGTAGGTTGATGCAAGAAAAAAGAAGCGGCTTCTCCTCATTGCATCGCCACAAAAATAGGGTATTGAGGAATATCAAACCTCGTTGCGATGTTAAATATTTATAAACGGCAGATTATCGACCTTTCGGTTCCAAGGTAATCAGCGGAATCAACATCTCTTCGAGCGAGATGCCGCCGTGCTGGAAGGTATCGCGATAATAGTTGACGTAATAGTTGAAATTGTTGGGATAAGCGAAGAAATCGTGCCCGCACGCAAAGACGTAGGCGGTGCTGAGGCTGGGACTGGGCAAGCCGACACTTTCCGGTTTGCGGATCTCAAAAACTTGTCGTGGGTTGTAGTTGAGGTTCTTCCCAAGTTTGTAACGGAGGTTGGTATTAGTGTTTTTGTCTCCGATGATCTTGAGCGCGTTATCCACGCGGATCGTTCCGTGATCGGTCGTGACGATCACTTTGAAATCTTCTACCGCTAATCGTCGGAAGAGATCTATTGTTGAGGAGTGTTCTAACCATGTGCGGGTCAGTGCTCGGTATGCCGATTCGGTCGCCGCTAATTCGCGCACCGTCTTGGATTCAGTTCGAGCGTGCGAAAGCATATCAATGAAGTTCAGCACAACGACGTTGAGCGGATAGCGATCAAAATTGTTGTGGAACTGTTGCACGAGACGTTCTCCGTAAGAGGTTTCGTTGACTTTGTGGTAGGAGAAGTCCACCTTTTTGCGATAGCGATCCAACTGGGTTTGGATCAATGGCGCTTCGTTGAGGTTCTTGCTCTCTTCTTCGTCCTCATCAATCCAGAGGCCGGGAAACATCTTGGAAATCTTGTCTGGCATCAAGCCAGAGAAGATCGCGTTACGGGCATATTGTGTCGCAGTGGGAAGAATACTGCAATAGATCTCCTCTTGGCAGTTGAACCATTGCGAGAGGAGCGGCTGAATGGCACGCCACTGATCTAAGCGGAAGTTATCGATGACAATTAAGAACACCTTCTCGCCGGCGTCCAAGCGTGGCAGGACGTACGCTTTGAAGAGGTCGGGGCTCATCAGCGGACGGTCGCTATCCGTGCCGGCAATCCATCCTTCGTAGTGGCGTCGAATGTATTTGGCAAAGGCGGCGTTGGCCTCTTCCTTCTGCATTCGTAACATTTCGCTCGGACCGGGATCGCTGATGCTGTCCAATTCCGTTTCCCAATAGACCAAACGGCGATATAGTTCTACCCAATCGGTAAAGGTGGTGGCGTTATTGATCTCTAACGTCAATTTGCCAAATTCTTGTTGGAAGCCGGAGGTGTTGTGTTGCTGCGTGATCTCGCGCCCGTGGAGGTGTTTCTTCAAGCAGAGCAACATCTGGTTGGGCAAGACCGGCTTGATCAGATAGTCGGCGATCTTGCTTCCGATGGCTTGTTCCATCAGATCTTCTTCCTCGCTCTTGGTGATCATGACTATAGGGAGCGTGGGTTGCAAATGCTTCAATTCCGTCAGTGTTTCCAATCCGGTCAATCCCGGCATATTCTCGTCCAAAAATACCAAGTCGAAATGTTGCTTGCGCACTAAGTCAATGGCATCCTGACCGTTCGTGACGGTGGTGATGTCGTAACCACGTTGGGTCAAGAAGAGTATATGCGGGCGGAGCAAGTCGATCTCGTCATCCGCCCAAAGGATTTGTGGTTGGTTCATAACGGTATAATTTATTAAGTGCCGGGCGCTTCTTCGGTTTCCGATTCCGCCTCTACGGCTTCGCCAGTCTCAGCCCCGTCGTCGGTAACATTTGTAGCTTCAGCTCCGATGTCATTGACATGGGCAGATTCGTTTTCGCTATCATTTACGGTATCTGCGTTGCCGCCGACTTCGTTGCTCACTTCGGGCTCACTTTCGTCGCCATACTCTTGATTCAAAAACTTGAAATATTCCTCAAAAGTTCGTCCGCCAAGCAGGGCGCGGAAGTTTTCTTCCGAAATATCTATTTGTTCTACACCTTCGGGCAAAGTCAGTCCGGAAGAATAATCCATCTTGTCGTGGTAGTCCCACAGCTCGTCCAAGTTCTCGAAGCCACGGATGACGAGCAGCGAGAGTTCGCCCACGTGAATCACCTCCAAATCGAAGTCTTTGATCAAGAAGTTTTCGAAGTTAAACTTCGCCACCTCGAACAAGAGATCGTTCTCGGCGATCGAATCGGTAGCGTATGCCAACAACAAAAGGTGCGGCGCCTCCGGATTGTTGACAAAAGCGGTAGCTCCCTCGGCGGTGCTGTCTGCGGCAGCGCGCAGAGAATTGCTCCAGAGCAAGCCGCGCGGCGAAGTGCCGCCCTGCACCGTGCGCCCTTCGAGTACACCCTTCACCATGCGCCCAGCCAAGGGGGAGACGTCGCTCTCCGGATAGAGCGCCGTTAGCTGTTCTAAGGCTTCGCGGAAGGAGGTGACGTCCCCCTCTTGCACGTAGCTTAGTGCGTGGAGGAAGAGGAACTTGGGCATCAGCTTCGACAGCGGCCAACGATCGTGCACGTAGTTGTACTGCTCGTGCACGAAGCGTGCGTTGCCGTTTAGATAGGCTGCGTAAGTGGCGATGTAGAGCGAATCTTGCCCGGCTGCCATCTCGCGCAACGTTTGGACGTAATTCGGATCGCTCACAGCTGTTGCGTAAGCGGATTCCGGATAACTCGCCATCAGTTTTTGGCGGTACACCTCCGCTTGTGTGGGGCGATCCATGCGCATATACATTAAATATATAGCGTAATAAGTCTCCAGACGGTACGCCGACTCCGGATAACGGTGTTCCAACTGCTCGAAGGTTTCGATCGCTTTAGGCAGATTATCCAACTTCTCGTTGATGATGACGCCCATCTGGTACAGTCCCTCTTCAATCAGCTGATTGCTCTGTGCGATCGCCTCAGGCGTACGTGGAATTTGCGCTAAATAATACTCCTTATTGTGCGGATCGGAAGCTAACTCCGGATCTATCGAGGGTTGTTCCTCTTGAGCTCCCTGAACTGGTCCTGCTTCTGCGTCAAGTTTCTCACCGTTGGCGCGCTGTGTGGATTCAGCTGAAGCCTCGTCTTGTGAGTCGGTCTCTTCGGTGCTTTCCTCTTGGCTCTCTGAGGGCTCGCTTTCCCAACTCAGCGTCTCCGTCTTGTTACGGCGGCGCCAGTCGTCTTCAGGTTTGCGGGCGCCCCACACGCGTTGGAACTCCGCTTTGCCGGCATTCACTGTCGCGGTATTGTAGAAGTACCACGAATCGTCCTTCTCTCCCACTGTGGGGAGCGTGGATTGTTTCTGTGCCAACGGATCGGTCTGTTGACCTTTCTTCTGCTCGTATTGGCTCAGTAGTTCTGCGTCGCGCGCTTCCTTCTCTTGCCGTTTGAGTTCGTCGATTAGGTGCTCGATCACGCGATTCAATGCAGCCTCATCCAACGTTGCTAATTGCAGCAAGCTGTCTTGCAACTGCACTGTCTCGGCGTGTGTTTGCAGCTCGTCGAGGACGCCGGAGAGCTTGGCGATGTCGGCATAGCCTTCAAACTCCGGTTTGAGAATGCTCATTGCCGTCGAATAAGCTTTTTGAGCGCGAACGTAGTCGCTTTGCGCAAAAGTCACCTCGCCCAAGCGGAGTGCCACGAGTGCCTTTTCCATGCCGCCTCGGGTACTTTTTTCCAAGGCTTTTTCGTAACGTGCGATGGCTTGTGCCGTATCATGTCGTGCCAAGCTCATGTCGCCCAAGGCACCGTAGATTTGATCCAAATATTCATGGTTTCGGCTTTCATGGCGCATCCGATTCAAGCGTCTTTCCGTCGTACGATCGGAACTTGGTTGCACTCGTAGCCGCGCCATGCGCGCGTTGAATTGCGTACGGTAGTCCTTGGACTTACGAATAACGGAAGAGAAAGAACGTGCCGCTCCTGTGCGGTCGCCGGTTTCCGCTTGCAGCTGTGCGATGAGATACGTAGTGCGCACCTGCTGTTCGCGTGTCAGCCAAGCTCGTCGTCCCTTCTTTAGGTAGCCAATGGCTTGCTGTTCTTCTCCTTTGCGGTGCAATGATAGCTCAGCTTGTACTAACGAGAACTCGCGCTGCAACCGACGAGTCAGATATTGATATTCCGGTTGCCGTTGCAACTCGGCTTGCGTAGAGAATTTCTTGTGCGGAACGACTTGATCCAATTCGGTCTCAGCCTCGTAGGTGAAGCCTCGAACCGCCTGACAACGTGCCGCCCAGATGTGACATTCTGCCACGGTCAGGGGCAGCCACTTGAAGTGACGAGCCGTATAGGAGAATGTTGCGGCAGCGGCATCGAAGTCACCCTGATAGAATTGAGCCTTGCCGGAGAGCACCCATGCCTTGTGTAGATAGGGATTGTATTCCGTGCGTGCTTGGAACTCTTTATCTTTAGGGCTGTTTGAACGTTTCTTGGGCTTCTTGGTCATGCTCTTGGTCGTGACGCTCTTTTTGCACTTCTCGATTGCGCGTTCAAAGTTCGCGTCACTCTTGGGCTCCTTGGCATCGACCAAGCCATCCACGGGGTGCACCGGCAACCGTAGCGCGAAGTCCTCATCATGGCTCTGCTCCATAGCTGTGAGTCCGGTGTTGTACGCCTCTTGCCCATTGAAGTGTATATTATAATGTGTCGTCATTCCCCGCATCCGCCGGTTGAAGGCGGTATTGGAGGCGCAGCCGCTGAGAAGCCCCACGCTACTAATCAACAAAAGCCATGCCACGACATTCAGCGAGATCGGACCGAGGCGCGAATGCTTCTTGTGTTGCACGTAGCGACGCAGCAGACGCATCAACAGATATGCCGACACCATCAGAGTCACAATGCAAGCTCCTGCCGGCACATTGAGCGCCACCGAGAGACACAGTCCTCCGACACTTCCTACCAAACAGAGTGCGCAAGCCATCCACATCATACGTCGGTATTCGTGGAAATATAGATTTGCCATCATCTGAGGCAACGTGAGCACCGATAGTAGGAGTACGATGCCGATCATACGGATCGAAAGCACGATTGTGATGGCGGTGAGCAGCGTCATGCCGTATTCGATCCAAGCCACGCGGAACCCTTGCAGCTTAGCAAACTCTGCGTCGAATGCCACATAGAGAATGGCGCGCTGACAACATAGCGTGAAGAGCACCAACAGCATCGTGAAGCTCCCCGTCAACCAGAGATCTCCGCTGCTGATGGTCAGTATATTGCCGAATAGATATTCTGTCAAATTGGGAGTATAACCCGGCGTTAGGAAGATGAAAATAATGCCCAACGCCATGCCGAGCGACCAACACACCGCGATTGCCGAATCCTCGCGAATATTTCGACGGTGAGACATCCACTGTACAGCCACCGCGGTCAGTGCTGCAAAGAGCACCGCCGTCACCGTCGGGTTGATGCCTAAAAAGACGCCTAACCCCAGCCCGCCCAACGAGGCGTGCGTAATGCCGCCGGCGATGAAGACACGTCGACGAGTCACCACGTAGGTGCCGATGATGCCGCAGCAGAGGCTGATGAACAGAGCGCCGAGCAGGGCATGACGGAAAAAGG
This sequence comes from uncultured Prevotellaceae bacterium, assembly GCA_964530595.1. Lineage (GTDB taxonomy): Bacteria > Bacteroidota > Bacteroidia > Bacteroidales > UBA3663 > Liminaster. The sequence goes on from CAZGZL010000060.1 coordinate 6,670, forward strand.
TGTATTGTAGCAGTTCCATGTTCTGAAATATCATTCCTCGCCGCCTACGCGACGATTAGATTGGTCGCCTCCTTCGCTGACGGGGCTGAACCGTCGTTCGCGCACGATGAGCAGCACCTCGTCTTTCAGCGCGTCGGGGAGCTCTACGCCGCGCAGTTGCAGACTGCGCACCCAGCCTGCCACCTCCACTTCGCGGAGTTCGTAGAACACCTCGCGGAAGGCTTCGATCGCATCGTCATCATAAGCGTCGCTTGCGATACCGCGGTAGGCGTCCAACTCCTCGTCGTTGTAATAAATCACCTCGCGGCTGACGGCTGCCAACAGCGAATCGCGTTCGCAGGTGGCGTGTTGTCCGCAACATTCTGTGGGTACCTCCACCGTTGCTAACGGACTGGTCTCGCCCTCTGTCGTCTTTCCTTCGGCTTTGCGACGTTCGTAACGTCGATGACCGATGAGCGACACACCGCCCACCACGGCGGCGAGTGCCGCGAGAGCTAATAAAAGATAGAGCATATCCGAATCCTAAAATCAATGAGATGAAACATCTTCGCTGAGCAGACCGCCGCTCCTCAGATCTTGCCAGAAGTCGGGATAAGACTTGCTCACCACTTCGGGCTCTTGGATGATCAGCGCGCCCTCCGGGCGGATCAGGCACAGCGGAGCCATACACATTGCCATGCGGTGGTCTTTGTAGGTCTGAATCTCAGGGTTTAGTTCGGCGGGACAGCGCGTTCCGTCCCACATGATGCGGTCGTCGCCATCGATGCGGAGCACAAAGCCTAACTTTAGCAACTCTTGACGCATCGCGTTTAGACGGTCGGTCTCCTTGATGCGTAACGTCTTCAAGCCGGTGAAGTCGAACGGCACATCCAGACCGCAACAGGTCGCTATCAACGTTTGTGCCAAATCGGGCTGCCCCTTCAGATTCCAAGCCACACGGTCAGGCAGGGCGCCGCAGGGATGCAACACCACACCGCCGTTGCAGAACTCGGTCTCCACGCCTAACTCGCGGAAGTAGTCTGCCACGTGGCTGTCGCCTTGCGTGCTTTCGCGGCACAGACCCTCCAAACGGATTCCGTCGCGGCGGGTCAACACCGCGATCTCGTACCAGTAGGAGGCGGCGCTCCAGTCTCCTTCCGTCTGGAATCGGCAGCCGGTGTACTCTTGTTCTGCTACCGTAATCTCTTGACCATCCATAGCGAGCTTCGTGGCACCGAACTTCTTCATCAGCTCTAATGTCATATAGATGTAGGGGAGGGAGGTGACGTCGCCTGTCAGCCGGAGGCGCAAACCGCCGCGAACTATCGGAGCGATCATCAGCAACGCCGAAATGTATTGCGAGCTGATCGAGCCGTCCACTTCCAACGCTCCGCCGGACAACTTCTGTCCCGTGATGCGTAGCGGCGGGAACCCTTCGTCGCCCACATAGTCGATCTGGGCGCCCATCTTACGCAGTGCCTCCACCAACACCCCGATCGGTCGGTGGCGCATTCGCTCGCTGCCGGTCAAGTGCACCGTGCGTCCCTCTTGTACCGCCAAATAAGCGGTCAGGAAACGCATCGCTGTCCCTGCAGCGCCGATATCAATGATCTCGGCATTCGGATTGGCGAGCGCCTTGCTCAGCACTGCCGTATCGTCGCTGCTCGACTGATTCGTGACGTCGCAATCATACTTGCACAACCCGGCAAGGATCAGCGCGCGGTTGCTCAAGCTCTTGGAGATGGGCAACGTGATGCGGAGAGGGGCGGAGGAACGCTCCGGAGCGGAATAGACTTTAATACTCATATATTATATAGGTACACATATTATCTATTATTATAGGTGCGCAGGTCGAGCGGACACTTAGGAACGTCCGACGATCTCGCAGATCTTCACTACCGTCTGCATGGCTTTCTCCATGTTGGGGATTGGCACGTATTCAAAGCGACCGTGGAAGTTCAGACCGCCGGCAAAGATGTTCGGACAAGGTAGCCCCTTGAACGACAACTGCGCACCGTCCGTACCGCCGCGGATAGGTTGCACCTTCGGCGTGACGCCTACCTCCTCCATAGCTTGGCGGGCAATCTCCACGATGTGCATCACCGGCTCAACCTTTTCGCGCATATTATAATACTGGTCGGCGATCTCCACCGAAGCGCAGTCGGGATATTCATGGTTGATCTTTCGGGTCAAGTGCTCGAACTCCTTCTTGCGACGCTCGAAGCGGTCGCGGTCGTGGTCGCGGATGATGTAGGTCAATACCGTCTTCTCTACGCTGCCGTCGATGCTGATGAGGTGGTAGAAGCCCTCGTAGCCGTCTGTATGTTCCGGCGTCTCCCAACGTGGCAACATGATTGCGAACTGAATCGCTACGCGGTTGGCGTTGATCATCTTGTGTTTGGCGGAGCCCGGATGTACATTCACGCCACGGAATGTGACGTGTGCCACCGCAGCGTTGAAGTTTTCATACTCCAATTCGCCCAACTCGCCGCCGTCCATCGTATAAGCCCATTGACAGCCGAACTTCTCGACATTGAACTTGTGAGCGCCGAGTCCGATCTCCTCATCTGGATTGAAGGCGATGCGGATCTTACCGTGTTTGATTTCGGGATGTGCCATTAGGTATTCCATTGCGGTCACGATCTCGGCGATGCCAGCCTTGTCGTCAGCACCCAACAGCGTGGTACCGTCGGTCACAATCAGATCTTCACCCTTGTGATCCAACAATTCTGGATAATAAGAGGGGCGGAGCACGATGCCTTGTGCCTCGTTCAGCACGATATCGTTGCCATCATAATTACGGACGATGCGGGGCGAAACGCCCTTGCCGCTCATATCCGGCGACGTATCCATGTGGGCGATAAAGCCGATTACGGGCAAATCGTTGCGGTCGCTGTTGGCTGGAAGGGTAGCATAGAGATAGCCGTTGCTGTCCAGTTCCACATCAGAGAGTCCTAAAGCTACCAATTCGTCGCGCAGTTGCTCGGCGAAAATCATTTGTCCCGGAGTGCTGGGAGTGAGACCGGTCTGCTCGTCGCTCTGTGTGTCGACGCGGACATAACCGAGAAAACGTTCTATTAAATCCATGAGTATGATGATGTTTTTTGATTGATTTTAAGCTGCTGTTTTGGCAGTTAGCGTGCCAATCGCTAACTTCGCACCCGCAAAAGTCGCCGAGTCTCTCCGATCGGAGATTCCGCTTCCGTGCAGATACATTCTTATTATTCAACGAACAAAGATAGACTTTATTTTCAAGATGCCCAACTCAAAGCAGCAAAATAACCCTTCGCAGAGAAGAAAAGGAACGAATCGGGGTGGTAAAGGTAAGTCCGCCGCCAAGCATAACGTCTCCGCCTCCACGCTCTTGTTCATCTTCTTTCTGGTTGTTTGTCTGCCTTATGTGATCTCGAAAATCCAGCATAGCGAACCCTCCATTACCGAGACGACTGCAGCGGAGCCTGTCGCAGAGAGTGCTCCGACGCCCGCCGCTACCGCACCCACTTCCCGAAAGAAAGCTACTCCGACACGCAAAACTTCTACAGCTCGGCGCAGCGCCGCTCTCGACGAGATCGACTACGAAGGGGAGGCGTTGCCCTCGTTGAACTATGCCGCCTCCACCCAAGTGTTGCGGCGGCGTGGCTACTCCCTCTCCTTCAACGCCGAATACCACGTCCCGAATTGGGTCTTCTACGAACTCCTGCGTAGTGAATTAACGGGCAAGACCAAACGCACCAACAACTTCATGCCCGATCCTGATCTCAAGACCACGGAGAGTCCGCAGCTCAACGACTACCGCAACACCGGCTACGACCGCGGACACATCGCCCCGGCAGCCGACTTCTCGTGGGACTCCCTCGCCATGTCGGAGTCGTTTTACCTGAGCAACATCTGCCCGCAGGGACATGACTTCAACGCCGGCATTTGGCTCGACTTGGAGAACAAGGTGCGCGATTGGGCGCGTCGTGACAGCGCCATCTGCATTGCCGCGGGTCCGGTCTTGACCGACCGCGGTTTCCCGAAACCGAAAGAGTATCTGCGGCACTCCAACAAAGTGGTGATCCCGCAATACTTCTACAAGGTCATCTTGTCGCCTTTTGGCGACGAACCCAAAGCTATCGGCTTCATCATGCCCAACCGAAACAGCAAAGAGCGCTTGCAGAGCTTTGCCGTCACGGTCGACAGCGTAGAGGCGCTGACCGGCATAGACTTCTTCTCCATCCTGCCCGACGACGTGGAACGCCGCATCGAAGCGAGCTACAATCTACAAGAATGGTTTTGACCTATGAAAAGAATTGGTCTACTCTCTGACACCCACGGATTGTGGGACGACCGCTATCTCACTTACTTCGCCGAATGCGATGAAGTCTGGCATGCGGGCGACATCGTGAGCCTCGAAGTGGCAGATCGCTTTGAGGCGTTCAAGCCGATACGCTTCGTCTACGGCAACGCCGACGGACAGGCGATGCGTCTGCGCTACCCCAAGGAGTGGAAGTTTACCCTCGAAGGGGTTTCTGTGTGGATGACGCACATCGGCGGCTATCCCGGTCATTATCCGCGCGACCTCTATTGGGGATTGTCGATGAATCCCCCGAAGCTTTTCATCTGCGGACACAGCCACATTCTCAAGGTTATGTACGACCACAACCTGCACACTTTGGTTGTCAATCCCGGCGCTGCCGGAAGCTACGGACAGCAGACAGTACGTACCTTGATGCGCTTCACACTCGACGCCGGTCAGATCAAAGACATGGAAGTCATTGAGTTGAAGTGAAACCGAAAAATGTATTCTTTTGCTATCAAAATCTCTGAATAGATAACTTTTTGCCATCAGAAACGGCTGTTTTGCCCTTTTTGACGAAAACGAGCCGCAAAAACAGCTATATTTGTGCGCAAAATAAAACGGAAAATTCACCGCGGTGAATCAATGAACGGAAATTCTAACTATTTAAATAATCAAAAAAACAACGTATTATGGGGAGTTCTAAAGGACATCCGAAAGGTCTTTATCTGTTGTTTGTGACGGAGATGGCCGAGCGATTCAGTTATTACGGCATGCGAGCACTGTTTGTGCTCTATTTGGTAGCGGCATTCTTTGACGGTGGTATGTCTTCGCAGATTTACGGTTCATACACCGGTTTGGTCTACTTAACGCCTTTGTTGGGTGGCTATATTGCCGACCGTTATTGGGGTAATCGTCGTTCCATCATTGTCGGCGGATTGATTATGGCTGTCGGACAGTTCTTGATGTTTGCCAGTGCCTGCTTTGTCAAGCAGAGCATCTTCACCGAGGGCGGTGCTATCGACGCCTCGGTAGACAACTCCTTCTCCATGATGCTGATGTTCTGTGGTCTTGCCGCTTTGATCCTCGGCAACGGCTTCTTCAAGCCGAATATTTCCACCATGGTTGGTGACCTCTACGAGCCTACCGACCACCGCAAGGACTCTGCTTTCACCATCTTCTATATGGGTATCAACGTCG
>CAZGZL010000061.1:0-12074 GCA_964530595.1 uncultured Prevotellaceae bacterium
TGCACCAAGAAGGGATGTCTACCATCCTTGTCATGCTTGCTGTTATACTCATCACCTGCATCACCTTAGTTGTGTATGCCCCCCTCTGGCTATTGATCTTATTCTTAGTGCCGGAGCTTATTGTCTTCGGCGTCACGGTTAACTTCTTCCGCTATCCGGATCGCACCTTCCAAGGCGATACCCTGCACGACGTCATTGCGCCGAGCGATGGCAAGATTGTCACGATCGAGGAAGTCTACGAACCTGAGTTCTTCAAGGATCGACGGATGCAAGTTTCCATTTTCATGAGCTTATTTAACGTGCACGCGCAATGGTGTCCCCTGTCGGGCGACATTTTGAAAGTTGTACACGAGGACGGTCGTTTCAAAGCCGCCTATTTGCCTAAATCCAGCTGCGAAAACGAGCGCAGCGGCATCCTCATCAAGAGCGATGCAGGTCCGACGATTCTGATGCGCCAAGTGGCTGGAGCCATGGCGCGCCGCATCGTTACCTATATCAAGACCGGCGATCGCTCCGAAATCAACGGCGAGCTTGGGTTCATCAAGTTCGGATCACGCATCGACCTCTTTCTCCCCCTTGACGCCGATATTTGCGTCAAAATCGGGCAGAGCGTCCGCGGAAACATCACGACGGTAGCCAAGATCTGAGCTACCCGATATTCTCCTAAAAAATTTCTCTGAAACACTGTGGCGGAATGATTCAATCAATTTTACTTGTTCGGTGAACGGCGTTGATTTCTCCGAACCGATGGTTGCGAGAAACCTCGCGTTTAGCTTCCACAAGTAGTACAGGTTACCCCGCATGCAGTGATTTCAAATTATTTAGCCTATTTTTATCAACCACCTCATAGAAATTATATTCAATGAAGAAATGGCACATTGAAGACTCGGCCGAACTCTACAACATCAATGGTTGGGGAGTCTCCTACTTCGGCATCAACAGTAAAGGTCACGTCGTCGTCACCCCCAAGAAAGATGGCGTCGAAGTCGATCTGCGCGAAGTAATGGACGAATTGGCCCTGCGGGACATCACCGCCCCGGTACTGCTCCGATTTCCCGACATCTTGGACAATCGGATCGAGAGTATGTCGCAATGTTTCAAAAAAGCCTCTGCGGAATACGGCTTCACAGGACAATGCTTCTCTGTTTACCCGATCAAGGTAAACCAGATGCGTCCCGTGGTCGAAGAGGTCATCAAGCATGGCAAGAAGTTCAATCTCGGCTTGGAAGCCGGTTCCAAGCCGGAATTACACGCCGTGATCGCTGTGAACACGGAGAGCGATTCGCTGATCATCTGTAACGGCTACAAAGACGAGAGTTACATCGAACTCGCGCTATTGGCACAGAAGATGGGCAAGCGCATCTATCTCGTAGTCGAAAAGTTGAACGAATTGATCCTCATCGCTCAAATTGCCCGCCGTCTGAACGTCCGCCCGAATATCGGCATCCGCATCAAGCTCGCCTCGTCGGGCAGCGGCAAGTGGGAAGAAAGCGGCGGCGACGCCAGCAAGTTCGGCCTTACCTCTAGCGAACTGTTGGAAGCACTCGACATCTTGCGCGAGAATGAGTTGAATGATTGTTTGAAGCTCGTACATTTCCACATCGGTAGCCAAGTTACCAACATTCGTCGTATCAAGACGGCGATTCGCGAGGCTTCACAGTTCTACGTGCAACTCTGTCAGATGGGCTTCCCCGTAGAGTTCGTGGACGCCGGCGGTGGCTTGGGCGTAGACTACGACGGTACGCGTTCGCCCAACAGCGAGAGTTCCGTCAACTATTCGATGCAGGAGTACGTCAACGACGTCATGTATCAGCTGATGGAGGCGGCAGACAAGAATCACCTGCCTCACCCCAACATCATCACCGAAAGCGGTCGTTCGCTATCGGCACATCATTCTGTGCTCATCATGGAGGTGTTGGAGACCGCCTCGCTGCCCGAAATGCCCGAAGAATGGGAGGTCAGCCCGGAAGATCACGACTTAGTGAAAGAGCTGTATGAGATCTGGGACAACCTGACGCAGCGAAGCGCGTTGGAGAACTGGCACGATGCACAGCAGATCCGCGAAGAGACGTTAGAACTCTTCTCGCACGGCTTGATCGACCTCAAGACACGTGCACAGATTGAGAAACTCTATTGGTCTGTGACGCGTGAGATCAATCATATCGCTGCACAGATGAAACGTGTCCCCGAAGAGCTCCACAAGGTCAACAAGCTTTTGGCAGATAAATATTTCTGTAATTTCTCCCTATTCCAATCCCTCCCCGACTCGTGGTCGATAGATCAGGTATTCCCCATCATGCCGATCCAACGTTTGGACGAGAAACCGGAACGCCAAGCCACCTTGCAAGACATCACGTGCGATTCAGACGGCAAAGTGGTCAGCTACATCTCCGAAAACAGCATCAACAACAGTCTGCCTGTTCATCCGCTCCGCCCCGGTGAGCCATACTATTTGGGTGTCTTCTTGGTGGGCGCTTATCAGGAAATACTCGGAGATATGCACAATCTATTCGGCGATACCAATGCGGTACATATCTCAGTCAATAAAGAGGGCTACCACATCGACCAGACCATCGACGGCGAGACCATCGACGACGTCTTGGATTATGTGGAATTCGACACCAAAAAGTTGGTGCGCACCTTGGAGACTTGGGTTACAAAATCTGTGAAACAAAAGAAAATCACCCTCGAAGAGGGCAAAGAATTTCTCAATAACTATCGTTCCGGTCTCTACGGTTATACCTACTTGGAGCGTGACTAAAACGCACAGATAAGTACAAGAGATTCAAAAACGAAGCATAATAACAACAAAGCATGAGCAAAGTTTTATTGATCGGCTGTGGCGGTGTAGGTACCGTCGTAGCACACAAGTTGGCTCAGAACTCGGACGTGTTTACCGAGATTATGATCGCCAGCCGCACAAAAAGCAAATGTGACGCTGTGGCAAAAGCCATTGGTCGACCGAACATTACGACCGCAGCCGTCGATGCCGACGATGTGGATCAACTCGTGGCGTTGTTCCGGAGTTTCCAGCCGGAAATCGTCATCAACGTCGCCCTGCCCTATCAAGACCTCACCATCATGGAGGCATGTCTTCAGGCAGGCGTAAACTACCTTGACACCGCAAATTATGAGCCTAAAGACGAGGCACACTTTGAATATAGCTGGCAGTGGGCGTACAAGAAACGCTTCGAAGAGGCAGGACTGACCGCCATTTTGGGCTGTGGCTTTGACCCCGGAGTGTCCGGCGTCTATACGGCGTATGCCGCCAAGCATCATTTCGACGAGATTCAGTATCTCGACATCGTAGATTGCAATGCCGGCAATCACCACAAGGCTTTCGCTACCAACTTTAACCCGGAGATCAACATTCGCGAGATCACTCAGAAAGGTCGCTATTATAAGGACGGTGCTTGGATTCAGACCGGCGCATTGGAGATTCACAAGGATCTCACCTATCCGAACATCGGTCCGCGCGATAGTTACCTGATGTACCACGAAGAGTTAGAGTCGTTGGTGAAGAATTTCCCCACCATCAAGCAGGCTCGCTTCTGGATGACTTTCGGTCAGGAATACTTGACGCATCTGCGCGTCATCCAAGATATCGGAATGGCACGCATCGACGAGGTAGAATATCAAGGTATGAAGATCGTCCCGCTGCAATTCCTCAAGGCAGTACTTCCGAACCCGCAAGATTTGGGCGCCAACTACGAGGGAGAGACCTCTATCGGCTGCCGCATCCGCGGTCTGAAGGACGGCAAAGAGCGAACGTATTACGTCTACAATAACTGTTCTCATCAGGAGGCGTACAAGGAAACCGGTATGCAGGGCGTAAGCTATACGACCGGAGTCCCCGCCATGATCGGTGCCATGATGTTCCTCAAGGGATTGTGGCGTCGTCCGGGTGTTTGGAATGTCGAGGAGTTCGATCCGGATCCCTTCATGGAACAGCTCAACAAGCAAGGCTTGCCTTGGCATGAGGTGTTCGATGGCGATTTGGAACTCTAATACAGATACATAAAAGTAGCGCGCACAGTCTTGATAGATTGTGCGCGCTACTTTTATTGTGCAAATGTCGCAGGCGGCAAGATCAGCGAACCCGGATCTTGCCGCCTGTGATGTAATATCCATGCGTCGGCGGCGCGGTGAGGGGACGACCGTACAAGTCATAAATACGCAGCGAAACCGTTGCATCGGTAGCGTTCTCTATGGTGGGTAACGATGCCGCAGCTTCCAATTCGAGGGCAGCGGAAAGCGCCACCGAGAAGTCCGGCAAGCCGTAGCCCAACCGTTCGTCAGGGAGATCCCACTGCAATGCCTCGCTATGTTGACGGGCGGATTGCCGAATGACGTCTCGCACCTGCTGAGCGGTCAACGAAGGTGCTGCCTGCCAGAGCGAAGCGGCGCAACCACAGAGGAACGGAGCTGCAAAGGAGGTCCCATTGCCACGCATTGGACGACCGCTCTCGGTGTTCACAATATAAGCCCCTTGTCCGCGGCACGCCACATCCGGCTTTACCCATGGCGAAAGGAATCCGACGCTGGTAAATGAGGCATATTTCAGATCCCGATTGGTGGCACCTACCGTGAGCACCTCCGGCTCGTCGGCGGGGAAAAGTAAACCGCGCCACGACCCGCTGCCCTCGTTCCCGGCAGCATTGCATACCAAGATACCGCGCGAACAGGCTACACGTGCACCACGCGAGATGTAGGCGGTGCCTTGCCCCCACTCCGACTGTGTGTGACCCGCAAAGGGAGCGTCGAAGGTGGTATAACCCAACGACGAGTTGATTAAGTCGGCGCCCGAGCTATCGGCGAGTTCGGCGGCTGCAACCCAGAGATCTTCTTCGTAAGGAATTTCTACCTCTTCGTTCTCGCTTCGAATCAGGAAATAATCGGCGTCAGACGCAGTGCCCCAAATGCCTTGCGTCGAATCGGATGCCATAACGGAGAGGACGCAGGTGCCATGCGTGCAGAGTTGATACAGGTGATCCGGTTGCTGTGGGGTGTATAGGTCTCGACAGCCCACGACGTGCGAACTCAGCCACGGGAAGAGGTCGGTATGATAGAATCCTCCGTCGATGACGGCGATCAGCATTCCGCGCCCCCGATAACCGGCGTCGCACAGTGCCTCGGCATGCACCTCCGACCAAGGCGCACGAAAATCTTCCGCCGCTTCATGGACGTCAGCGAGAGACCTCCGTTGCGCCGCAGAGTTAGCGAGGTCAAGCCTTTCGTCCGGCATTTCTGTCTGCCACTTCTTACGCCGAAGCACCGGAAGGTTCTCGGCAGAAGAACCGGACACCACAGTGACCCGTTGCACGAAGGGGAATGCAGTCCAGAAAGCAGAGTCGATCGCAGCACCGTCGGCACGTCGAACCACTGCCGTATTGAGCCACCGAGATTGAGAACACAATGTCAGACCGGCGTCTCTGAGTGCCGCCACGTAGCGCGGCGAGAGGGTATAGTCGGCAGAATCCAAGGCGATGCCTTGCCGCGCCCGCCGCTGCATAGCACGCTCTGAGAGCGGCGCCAATTCAGCGTCCGGCTTGCCCAGAAGTTCTACTCGGTAGCGGTAATCTTCGGCATGAGCCCAGAGAGCATTTGCGCTCAAAAGAGTTGTCCAAACGACGCCCAACCAATTGGTGCTCGACAGAGCTGAGCCAAGCCTTTTACCCATACTTATGGGACGAAGTAACGACGTTTTCATGGCTATATAGATATTTTTCGACGCCTCACACTTTTTCGATGAGAACCGTTGCATAGGCTGCGATCCCCTCCTCTCGCCCGGTGAATCCCAAGCGCTCCGTCGTTGTTGCTTTGATGGAAATGTTGTCTTCGTCCGTCTGCATCACAGAGGCCAACGTTTGTTTCATGGTCGGAATATGCGGATTCAGTTTAGGACGTTCCGCCGCTACCGTGATGTCGGCATTTCCGAAGGTATATCCTGCTTCGTGAATCAACTGCATCGTTCGCGCCAACAAAATCTTACTATCGATTCCGGCAAATTCATTGCTCGTATCCGGGAAGTGGTAACCGATGTCGCGCAGATTGGCGGCGCCTAACAACGCGTCGCAAAGCGCGTGTATCAGTACGTCGGCGTCTGAATGTCCCAGCAAACCTAAGGAATGTTCTAACCGAACGCCTCCCAACCACAATTCTCTACCTTCCACCAGTCGGTGTACATCGTAGCCGAAACCTACTCTAATTTTTGCCATATCTTATATATCATTTCTTGAGGGCAAAGGTAATACATTTTTTGTCTCCTTCAGACGCGAACAGTTATTTATAAAATCTTTCTCTATCTTTGCGACGCTTAAAATATTCTATCACTAATTTATTTTCACACCCAAACACAATCACTGATGCAATCCACAACCTCCGTACCACCCATTTCCGATGGGCTACCGATGCCGCGCCGCGTTTTTTCGATCGTGGCGATTCTTATGGGTATTTCTTTATCTGTTTTGGACGGAACCATTGCCAATGTTGCGCTTCCTACCATTGCCGCGGCACTCGACCTCAGCGCGGCAGCTTCCATTTGGATTATCAACGCCTATCAATTAGCTATCGTTGTCTCGTTGCTAAGTTTCGCCTCGTTGGGCGAAATTTATAGCTATCGACGGATGTTTCAAATCGGCGTTGCGGTATTCACACTCTCCTCTATCGGGTGCGCTTGCTCCGGCAGCTTTGCGGGACTTATAGCCGCCCGCGTCTGCCAAGGTCTTGGTGCCGCATGTATGATGTCGGTAAATATGACGCTGATCCGACTTAGCTACCCCAAGCGCTTCTTGGGTCGAGGATTAGGGCTGAATGCTACCTTCATTTCGATGGCAGCCGTTGCGGGTCCATCCATCGCCGGAGGCATTCTCTCCATAGCGTCATGGCAGTGGCTTTTCCTCATCAATCTACCCATCGGACTCATTGCCTTCTTGTTGAGTCGCCGGTTTCTCCCCGCCAATCCGCCACGTGCAGAAGTACGCAAATTTTCGTTTCAAGACGGTATACTGAACGCACTCTTCTTCGGAGGTCTTATATTTGCTATCGAGGGCTACGCGCACGGCTTCAGCCTCACGACCATCATCTTAATGCTGATTGCCACCGTTGTCATCGGCACGATCTACATCCGCTCGCAACTACGCAAGCGCTATCCGCTTCTCCCCTTTGACCTCTTGCGGCGCCCCATCTTTGCACTTTCGTTTGCCAATAGCATCTGTTCCTTCATCGCCCAGATGTTGGGCATGGTGTCGCTGCCGTTCTACCTGCAACATTCGTTGGGGTATTCCGCAGCTCAAGCGGGGCTTCTGCTCACGGCATGGCCGTTTGTGACCATTGTCGTAGCCCCTATTGCAGGCGTTTTGATCGAGCATATCCATGCCAGCATCCTCGGCTGTATCGGTCTTGCCATCTCCTCCGTGGGATTCCTTCTCTTGGCGTTGGCGCCCGCCGATCCCACGGCGACCGACTTGATCTGGCGCATGATGCTCTGCGGAGCCGGCTTTGCCATGTTCCAAGCGCCCAACAACAGCATCCTGATGTCATCGGCGCCGACTGCTCGTAGTGGTAGTGCCAGCGGCATGTTGGCGGTAGCTCGTCTGATGGGACAGACCACAGGAGCTGCGCTCGTCGCCTTGTTCTTCCACTTGCATGGCAGCGACGGCGCATACACCGCGTTGTGGGTAGCGAGCGGCGTCTCCCTGCTCGGTTGCCTAATGAGCATCACCCGCGAGAAGCCCGGCATCGCTGCACAATGACAGAGTGAGCTACCTCTCTCGCCGGTACACGCTGCCTCTTGCGTCAATCCATAAAACGAAGGCTCGACCATCGGAATCATCCGAGGTCGAGCCTTTTTAATAACTATTGCCAAAGGAGGCGTGCTTCCTTATTTATATTCGTCCCAAGACTTGATCGCGATGTCTTCGATCGAGAGGGTACAGAACGAATGAATGAACGCGGCGGCAAGACGTTCGTTGGTCAACAGCGGCACATTGAAGTCGATCGCTGCGCGACGAATCTTATAGCCATTGTCGAGCTCGCCGGAGGTCAAATTCTTCGGAATGTTGATCACGAGATCAATCTCCTTGTTCTTGATCATGTCCAACGCCTGCGGCTGCATTTCCTCGCTCGGCCAATAAACATGTTGGCAAGGCACATTGTTTTCCACCAAGAAACGATACGAGCCGCCGGTAGCGTAAAGCGTGTAGCCCTTCTCAACCAACATCTTGGCGGGATCGAGCAGCGCCAACTTCTGCTTTGCATTGCCGGACGAGATTAAGATGTTCTTCTTAGGAATACGCAAGCCGACAGAGAGCATCGCCTTGAGAATAGCGCAATTTGTGTCGTCGCCAATGCAACCCACCTCGCCGGTCGAAGACATATCGACGCCCAACACAGGATCGGCTTTTTGCAGACGGCTGAAAGAGAATTGCGACGCCTTGATACCCACGTAGTCAAGATCGAACTCCGTCTTGCTCGGCACCTCGTAGGGAGCGCCCAACATGATCTTCGAAGCCAACTCAATGAGGTTCATCTTCAATACCTTGCTGACAAAGGGGAACGAACGCGATGCACGGAGGTTGCACTCGATGACCTTGATATCGTTTTCGCGTGCCAAGAACTGGATATTGAAGGGGCCGCTGATATGCAGCTCTGCGGCGATCTTCTTAGCCACCTTCTTGATGCGACGCATAGTTTCGTAGTAGAGTTTCTGCGGAGGGAACTGAATTGTTGCGTCTCCGGAGTGCACGCCGGCGAACTCAATGTGTTCACTGATGGCGTAGGCAACAATCTCGCCCTTGTCTGCTACGGCGTCCATTTCGATCTCCTTGGCGCCTTCGATGAACTGCGAGATCACCACAGGATGCTTCTGACTGACGTTGGCTGCCAATTCGAGGAAGCGCACCAACTCAGTCTGATTAGAGCAGACATTCATGGCGGCGCCGGAGAGGACATAGCTCGGACGTACCAAAACGGGGAAACCCACCTCGAGGATGAAGTCATCCACCTCATTCATGGTCGAAAGCTCCTTCCATGCCGGTTGTTCGACGCCGATACGGTCGCACATCGAACTAAACTTCTGACGATCTTCAGCGTTGTCAATATACTGAGCCTGAGTGCCCAAAATCGGAACTTTCTGCTCATCCAAGCGCATCGCCAAATTATTCGGGATCTGACCGCCCACCGAGAGGATCACGCCGTGCGGCGTCTCCAAATCGATGACATCCATCACACGTTCGAATGTGAGCTCGTCGAAATAGAGGCGATCGCACATATCGTAGTCCGTCGAGACGGTTTCGGGGTTGTAATTGATCATCACCGAACGATAGCCCTCATTGCGAGCCGTCGTCAATGCGTTAACAGAGCACCAGTCGAATTCCACCGAGGAGCCGATGCGGTAAGCACCGGAGCCGAGCACGATCACGGATTTGCCGTCGTGTTGGAATTCTATGTCGTGATACTCGCCGTTGTAGGTTAAGTACAGATAGTTGGTCTGCGCGGGATATTCTGCTGCCAAGGTATCAATTTGTTTCACCACAGGCAGGATGCCCATAGCCTTACGCATCGCGCGGACTTCGAGAATGGCGTCTTCCGAAACTTCGGTCATTGCCTCGCCCAATACGGCGCGTCCGATCTGGAAGTCGGAGAATCCCTGCTTCTTAGCCTTCAGGATCAACTCGCGCGGCAGCTTTTTCAGTTCCTTGTAGCCTTCTAACTCCTGCGCGGTGCAGATGATGCCGTAAAGTTTCTGCAAGAACCATTTATCGATCTTAGTCAAGTCGTGAATTTGGTCGATGGTATAACCGGCACGGAATGCTTTGGAGATGACAAAGATTCGCTTGTCAGTAGGTTCACGCAGAGCCTTATCGATGTCGGAAATCACCAATTCCTTGTTCTCGACAAAGCCGTGCATACCCTGACCGATCATGCGGAGACCTTTCTGGATAGCCTCCTCGAAGGTACGACCGATGGCCATCACTTCGCCCACGGATTTCATGCTTGAACCCAATTCGCGATCTACGCCTTGGAACTTTCCGAGATCCCAACGTGGCAACTTGCAGACGATGTAGTCCAATGCAGGTTCGAAGAAAGCCGAAGTTGTCTTGGTAACAGAATTTTTCAGTTCGAAGAGACCATAGCCCAAGCCCAGCTTAGCGGCAACGAATGCCAACGGATATCCAGTAGCTTTAGAAGCCAAAGCGGATGAGCGAGATAGACGCGCATTGACCTCGATAACACGATAGTCTTCGCTATTGGGGTCGTAAGCATATTGCACGTTACACTCGCCCACGATACCGATGTGACGAATGATTTTGATAGAGAGCTCACGCAATTTGTGATAATCGCGGTTGCTGAGAGTCTGCGACGGTGCGACGACAATAGATTCGCCTGTGTGAATACCGAGCGGATCGAAGTTCTCCATGTTGCAGACTGTGATGCAGTTGTCAAAGCGGTCGCGCACCACTTCGTACTCTACTTCTTTCCAACCCTTCAGTGATTTTTCGACCAAGATCTGCGGGGAGAACGACAAGGCCTTGTTGCCCACGACCTCCAGTTCCTCCTCGTTATCGCAAAAGCCGGAGCCCAAACCGCCCAACGCATAGGCGGCACGGATGATAACGGGGTAGCCCAAGTCGCTTGCTGCGCGGCGCGCCTCATCCATGTTGTTACAAGCATGGCTCTTGATCGTATTGACTTGAATCTCGTCCAACTTCTCGACGAAAAGTTCGCGATCTTCGGTGTCCATGATCGCCTGTACAGGAGTTCCCAACACCTGCACGTTATACTTCTCAAGGATGCCGCTGCGATAGAGTTCCACACCGCAGTTCAGGGCGGTCTGACCGCCGAAAGAGAGAAGGATTCCGTCAGGGCGTTCCTTCTCGATCACTTTCTCGACAAAGAACGGTGTGACGGGCAAGAAATAAATCTTGTCAGCCACGCCTTCGGAAGTCTGCACCGTTGCGATGTTCGGATTGATGAGCACCGAATAGATGCCCTCCTCGCGCAACGCTTTCAAAGCCTGAGAACCGGAATAATCGAATTCGCCGGCTTCGCCAATTTTCAATGCCCCTGAGCCGAGCAGGAGGACTTTCTTGATTTTATCGTTGAGCATGAAGTTTTCTGATTATAGAAATTTAGTAATAAGATTGTGATGATTACAGCAGCGAGAAGAATTCGCCGAAGATGAAGTTCGTGTCCGTCGGGCCGCTTGCGGCTTCAGGGTGGAACTGAGCTGAGAACCACGGTTTGGATTCGTGGCAGATACCCTCGTTGGTGCCATCGTTCATATTGATGAAGAGGGGCTTCCAACCGGCGGGGATTGTGTCGTTATCTACGGCGAAGCCATGATTCTGCGATGTGATGAAGCACTGGTCGGTGCCGACGCGACGCACCGGTTGGTTATGTCCGCGATGACCGTATTTGAGCTTTTTCACCTCGGCGCCTGCTGCCAACGAGAGGAGCTGATTACCCATGCAAATGCCATAGATCGGCTTGCCTGTCTTCATGAACGTGCGGATGTGTTCTACCGTCACGCCGCAGAAGTTCGGGTCGCCGGGACCGTTGCTGATAAAGAGACCGTCGTAGTCCGTACCGTCGCTGTTGAAGTCGTAATCCCACGGAACGCGTGTGATCTCCACATCGTATTGCAGGAGGCAACGGATGATGTTATGCTTCACGCCGCAGTCTACCAAACATACCTTTTTGCGTCCGGAACCATACTTGATGACTTCGCGACAACTAACCACTGCCACTTGGTTCACCAAGTTAGGATCGTCAAATTCGATCTCGTCGGGCGAGTTAAAGACGATCTTACCCTTCATAGAGCCTTTCTCGCGTAAGACTTTTGTCAGTTCGCGCGTGTCAATGCCATAAATACCCACTACCTGTTCCTCTTTCAGCCAATCGGCCAAAGAGCGAGTGGCATTCCAGTGGCTGTACTCGTGTGAATAGTCGCTGATCACCAAAGCACGCACATGGATCTTCTCTGACTCATAAAAAGAAGAAAGCCCGTTGGCATCGTAAGAAGCCGCCGGGACACCATAATTACCAACAAGAGGGAATGTAACCGTCAAAAT
>CAZGZL010000062.1:0-11748 GCA_964530595.1 uncultured Prevotellaceae bacterium
ACGCCCAATCGCTCTACCAACTCGTCGCGGAACTGAATGGTCTCCTCAAAGTTGTGCCCCGTATCAATGTGCAGGAAGGGGAAGGGGATGGCAGCTGGGTAGAAGGCTTTGTAGGCTAAATGCGCCATCACAATAGAATCTTTACCGCCGGAGAACAGAAGTACCGGCTTTTCAAATTGGGCAGCCACCTCACGAATGACATAGACAGCTTCGGACTCCAATTCTTTCAGATGGGTGAGTTTTTCGTCCATATATCTCTAATGTTTATCTATTTTTTCGTTGTTTACAGCTTTCGTCCAAGCTTAGAGCTGTTTGCCCGCCATAGCGTTGCGGACATATTTCTTAGCGTAGTAGGAAATGATGTATTTAGCACCGGCGCGGCGGATGGCGGTGAGGCTTTCGCCGAAGATGCGCTGTTCGTCGAAGAATCCCTGTGCAGCGCCATTCAGCAACATTGAATATTCGCCCGAAACCTGATAAGCTACGAGAGGATATTCCGGGAAGCGCTGCGAAGCTCGATACAGCATATCCAAGTAGGGCATCGCCGGCTTGACCATGATCCAATCGGTGCCCTCCTCGATGTCGGCGGCTATCTCCTCTAATCCCTGCTCTTTGGTGCGGTAGTCCATCTGGTAGGACTTGCGGTCGCCGAACGAGGGGGCAGAGCCGGCTGCGTCGCGGAAAGGTCCGTAGAACGCTGAAGCATACTTGGCGGAGTATGCCAAGATCTTGGTCTTCAGTCCCGCTTCGTCCAGACGCTTGCGGAGCGCTTCAATCTGTCCGTCCATCATGGCGGAAGGTGCCACAAAGTCGGCGCCTGCCACAGCGTGTTGATAAGCCATCTCAGCCAAGAGGGGGAGGGTGCTGTCGTTGTCTACGTCACAGTCGCACAACAGACCGCAATGACCGTGTGACGTATATTCACAAAGACAGATGTCGGTGAAGACAATCGTCTGCGGGAAACGTGCTTTGATGGCGCGCACGGCGCGGCTGATGATGTTGTCGGGCTGATATGCTGCGGAGCCGCGTTCGTCCTTCTCGGACTCGGGGATGACACCGAACAGGAGCACCTTATTGATGCCTAACGAGAGGGTATCTTCCAAGTCCTTCAACAATTCGTCGATAGAGAGGCGGTAGATGTCTTTCATCGTCCCGATCTCTTCGCGAATCCCTTCTCCCTCGGCGACGAAGTAAGGATAGATAAAGTCCTCAGCTTCGATCGGTGTTACATCTGCAAATCGGTCTCGAATTTCCTGCGTAGCTCTAAATTGTCTAAATCTTTTCATTGTTCAATTCATCTATAAGTTTATCTTGTGTTGTCTTGCCTTTGGCAATCAAAAGGGTGCTTTCGGGCAAGGTGCCATATTTCTTTGTGAACGCTTCCACTCCGGAGGGGGAAGAAAATAGAATCTTACGATACGCCTTGAGATCTACTTGCTCGGCGGCGTCGTTGAGGTGATTCTCGTAGACGGCGAGGTCTACCACGTGATGTCCTTGTCGCTTCAGTTCGCGTGGCAGGGCTGCCAACGCTATATCCGAACGGGGCAAAAGAATATGCTGCGGCGTGGGACATTCTGTGCGGAAATACTCGATGATTCCCTCTGCCGATTCGGTCGGTGACTCCACATCGGGGTAGAGCCGATAGCGTGCCAATTCGGTGGTCGTTGTCGGTCCCACAGAGGCTATCTTGAGATGCGCCAAGCTGCGTACGTCGCAATGTGCTGCATCGAGCGCTTCGAAGTAAAAACGCACCCCATAGCGACTGGTAAAGATGATCCAGTCGTACGCCTTGGGGATGAGCTGCTGCGCCGTACGTTCGGCGCGAAGCTGCATGGCGGGGGTAATCTTGATCAGAGGCGTATGGGTGACGCTCTGTTTTCCCGCGGTATATTCCTCCGGAACCGTCGTCCCGGTGGCTAAGATGCGCTGAGCGTCGGCGTAGTTCTGTTCGAATGCCACCACTTCTCCGACCACCATGAGCAGTGGCGTGGGATATTTTATAGCCGAAAAACGCAACTCGCGCAACGTCGTGTAGATACTTTGCTGTTCGGGGCGAGAGACGTGGCTCACCAAGGCTACCGGAGTCTCTTCGGGACGTCCTTGTTCCAACAGACGTGCGGCGATGAGGCTCAAGTTGTCGCCCCCCATATAATAAACCACCGTGTCGGCTGTCGGCGTTTGGATGCGGCTACCGTGACCGAGGGCGAAGGCTACCGAGCTCGCCATGCCGCGATGTGTTAGCGGGATGTGTGTGTAGGAAGCCAAGGCGATGGCAGACGAGATGCCCGGAATCACGCGCACATCAATGAGTCGGCTCCGGAGGTAGTCTAACTCCTCGCGCCCATGAGCGAATATCATCGGATCGCCCCCTTTGAGGCGTACCACGTTACGACCGCTCCACGCCGCTTCGTACATGAGGTTATTGATCTCTTCTTGTGTGTGGCTGTGGCGTCCGCTCCGTTTGCCGACGTAGACCTTGGAAGCGGCATAGCGTTGCAGATATTCTTGATCTATAAGGTCGTCGTGCAAGATCACATCGGCTTTTAGCAACGCTTCTTGCCCCGCCAACGTGAGCAAGCCCGGATCGCCGGGTCCGAAGCCGACCAAGGTCACGCTGCCGAATCGGGCACGCAGATCTATCGGCTGGAACAGCGCTTTCAGTTCCGGACGAGCTACGCAGCCCACTACCGCCAAGTGTCCTTGTAGCGGATGCGTTTTGAAGGACAATACCTCCGCTTGTCGCGCCATCAGCCCTAACCGTTTCAGTGCACACGTCGCGACGATGAGTGCGTCGACGTCGCCGCTATCTACCTGCGCGATGCGTTCCTCAATGTTGCCGCGGATGCTGACCGTTCGTAGGTCGGGACGGAGTTGTTGCACTTCGGCTTTGCGTGCCGCGGAACTGGTGGCGACAAGGCTACCGGCAGGTAGCTGCATCAGTGTCGTACCGTCGCGCGTCACCAAGGAGTCGCTTTTGTCTTCTGCCTCGGTGAGACAATAGATCTCCAAACCTGCCGGAATGGGGTAGGGAAGGTCTTTGGCAGAGTGCACGGCTATGTCGCAGCGTCCGGAGAGCAGCGCCTCGTCTAATTCTCGTGTGAAGAAGTCCGATGCGATGTGATCCATCAGCGAGACTTCGCGATGCTTGTCTCCGTAGGAAGCCACGGTTTGTACCGTATAATTTAGATGAGGTAGGCGTCCGAAGAGCTCTTGCACCTGCAGAAGCGCTAAAGGACTGTTGCGGCTGATGACGTTTATGGATTGTTTCAGTGAAGACATGTGGCTGTGAGGATTGATACAAGGACAATGTTGTGGCGTACTATCGGATTCGGTTGCGCGAGAAGCGAGCCGTAATGATTCTGCCGACAATGCTGAGAGTTAAGACGATGAGGGTCAATATCAGTGCTGCGGCATAGGCTTTCTCTCGCACCTCCGGAATCGGACTGGATAGTTGGAAAAATACCGACAACGGCAATGTGGCAGCAGGCTCGTCGAGCGACGTGGGGATATTATCGGTAAATCCGGCGGTAAAAAGTACCCCGGCGGCATCTCCGATGGCGCGCCCGATCGACAGCAAGGTCGCGGTGGCGATGCCTGACCCGATTTGCCGCATCATCACCTTACAAGCTTCGTAACGCGTCGCTCCCAAGGAGTATGCCGCTTCGAGCAATTCGTGCGGCACGCCGCGCGCCACTTCGTCCATCGAGCGAACAAAGATCGGGACGATGAGCAACGTCGTTACCAAAATACCGCCGAGTAGCGAGGTTTTCAGACCGAGCAAGATCATGAGCGTGAAGGCAAATGCGCCGTAGACGATAGAAGGGATGCCGTAAAGCACATCGAACGAGAGGCGCACCCAATAGACGAGGCGTGAACCGCTACGACGGTAGACGTTGATGTACGAAACGATCGGAATGCTGATCATCAGCCCCAAGATGGTGGCTCCACCTACGATCAGGAGCGAGCCCACGATGGCGTTCAAGATGCCACCCCCTTTGCCCAAATAAAAGCCGCCACCGGGGAGCGAAGAGACCATCTCCCACGTCAAGGCGGGAAAACCTACGCGGGCGATCGTCCAAACGATGCTGGCAAAGAATCCAAACACGAGGCACGTTGCCAACAGCATCAGCACGTAGGCAATCTTATCTTCGAGGTATGTTTTATGCGATCGGGTCATAACTTCAATTTCTTTTCGATTTTTTGGAGGAGGATGCGTGAAAGACCATTAAACAGCAGAATGATCAGAAACAAAATCAGCGCGGCAAACATCAGCGCCGATTCATAGAGCGGAAGCGAGAGCATCTCGCCGTAGTTGTTGGCGATAAGCGCCGGCAGCGGATATACGCTGTCGAAAAGGCTGTGCGGAATGTCTACCATATTGCCGCAGACCATCAAGACCGCCAAGGTCTCGCCGAAAGCCTTGGAGACGGCAAGCGCCGTGGCTGCGATGATGCCGGGAAACGTCTTGCGCAAGATGACGCGCGATGAGGTTTGCCAACGGGTGAGCCCCAACGATGCCGACGCCTCCCACAGCTCTACGGGGATGGCTGAAAAGAGTTCAACGAATAGACTGACCAACAGCGGGATAATCATCACGCTAAGTACGATGCCACCTGCCAATAGCGAGTAGCCGCTACTATAATCTACAAAGAGCGGCCCTAAAGTGTCGGCGATCCACGGAACAATGATGATGGTGCCCCACAAACCGTAGACGACGGAGGGAATACCCGCTAAAATGTCGAGCACCGGGAAAATGATCTTGCGAATCAACGGGGTTGAACGGTCGGTCAAGAACATGGCGGCAAGGAGTGCTATGGGCACAGCAATGACAACGGCAAGCAATGTCACATACAATGAGGAAAGGATGAACGGCGCAAAACCAAAGTCGCCACTCAGCGGATACCATTCGGTGCCGGAAAGCAGATCCCACAGCGAGTATTCCCGCAGGATGCCACGCGACTTCAGCACCAAGCCGGCTGCCACCGCAACCACCGCAAACAGCGAGGCGATGGTTAAGCCCCGCATCGTGTGCGCCGCCCAGCGATCTCGTAAGATGCGATGTTTCAATATAACAGACTGCCGATCCTTCATACCACGAATTTTTTAGCGCGATTTTCTCGCCCAATTTCTGTGGCAATGCCTGTGCGACCCTTCGGGTGCGTCGTTTGACACCTTCCGCAATTCGGAGATGAGGTATTGCCTAAATCTTTTCTACTTTTTCTTTTATTGTAGCTTTTGCCACTGTTTTTGACGCAACGTTTCGGGCAATGCTATGTAGCCGCTTTCGCCTGCGAATCTTTGTCCTTCCGAGAGCACAAATTGCAGAAATGCTAATAAGATGGGATTCGAGGGCTTGCCGCGCGTCACCATGTAGAGTGAACGAGCCGGGGGCGAGGGAAAACGCCCGGCGGCAACTGCGCAGACCAACGAGTCGACCGTGGCATAGCATTGTTCGGTCGAATCAATGACCCCATCTTCGTTGATGTCGAGGGGGATTACCTCAAGCCCCTCGAAGGGGCGACGATTCTCTCCATCGTACACATAAGCTATGTTGTTGAAGCCAATGCTCACGCGATCCTTTTGTACCGCCGAGGCGACACCCGGATCGCCATAGATTGCGATGGCGCGCAACGATTCTTGTTTGAGCCCGAACCACGCGGCGAAGGTCTCTGCTGCGCCGCAGGCGTCCGACCGTGTGAAGACGTGTACCGGGATCTTGGAATGGGTGCCGAGCACTTCGCCCCAGTTCTGAATCTTACGCGTCCAGAGTTGGGCGGCTTTTTCTCTGGTCAAACCCACGCGACGGATCTGCTCAATCTCGGGATTGCGTGCATTGACGGTGGGGAGCACCACGTCGATCACCGTTGACAGAGGGTAGGCTCCCTTGTTCAATTCTTCGGGATAAATCTCGCGCGACACCATGCCGATGTCTACCACACCCGCCAAGACGTCGGTCATTCCCTTGCCGGCACCGCCGCCGGAGATGTCGATGCGAACGCCGGGGTGCAAGTGCCGAAACTCCTCTGCCCAGCGCACTGCCATCGGATAGAGGGCAAAAGCGCCGGAGATCTGCAACGATCCACGCAGCGAGTCGCTCACCGCGGCGGTAGCTTCGGCGCGGCGGTTACTCCGGCTGCATCCTGAGGTCAGCAGTCCCGCGATGCCGGTGCATAATCCCAACACAAGATGAATCCAATGAAACTTCATGGCGGATGCGTTATTTCTTTCGAATGACTACTTTCCAGTAATTTTCTACCGGCTCCTGCTTCAAGACTTGATGTCCCTCGTTTCGTACCGAGCCGGGCACATTGTTGATGGGTTGTCCGTCGTCGAGCCAAACCTCTAACAGGTCGCCGCTCTGCAACGAAGCCAATTCTAATTTCGTGCGAACAAAGTTCATCGGACACGCAACGCCTCGCAGATCCTTGACTCGTTTGGGGGCTTCGCCGGAGGTACTTTGGGGAGCCTCTTCTGCGGGGGCGGGCTCGACCACCTTCTCCGCAGTCGCCGGTTTCTTGAATTGCAACGAATCGTCCATATTGTTATACAGATCTGTGACGGCATCAGCCAACGCAAAGGCTTCGGCGCTGCGTACGCTCAGTCCGGCTACCTGTCCGCCTGCTGCGGCAACCACTAACGGTCGGAATCGTTCCTCGACGTAGCCGGTGTCGATGAAGTTTTTGAGGAATGCGTCGTAGGTCTCTGCCGCTGTGCTCGGATCTAATCCGCGTGTGACGAGGAGCATACGTGACGCGGCAAAAATGACGTCGTGAATCAACGCATCGCGCTTGTCCGTTGCCGTTGTTTCGGCAAATTGCTTCCGGGCGATGGCAATAGAGTCAATGTCCACCTTGATCATATCGAAGAGACCGGCAGCACACTCTGCCGTGCCGCGCGAAGCGACCGTAAAGATCTCCTCACCGTCCCAGTCGAAATAATAATTCTTATCTTCGGCGAAGGAGGGAATCTCCTGCATCTCGCCGAGTAGACGCAACGCTACGGCACGTCCCTCGCCACCGAGATATTCGGTGAATGAGGCGTATTGTCCTCCATTTTCCAAATAATCGGACAAGAGCAAGCGGACAAAACGCGGCACATCGCGCGCGCTGAGGTTGCCGATCGCCTCGGCAAAGTGGGGATCATCCACTCGGTTGGCTGCCAAATAGACTTGATAGCCGGGATAGGCGCGCTCGTTCCTGAGTACGCGACCTGCAAAGCCTAAGTCCGCCCAAAGTTGTTGCCCGCAAGAATTCGGGCAGCCCGTGACGTGGATAGCGACGTCCGCCAACCGATCTAAGGCTAAATGGCTGCGCAAAAGCTCGCGACGAATCGCCCCAGCCAAGCCTTTAGAGAAACAGATGCCCAAGCGACAAGTATCTGCGCCGGTGCACGAAATGATATTGTTGACGATGGCGGGCGCCGAAATGACCTCTCCAAATGGGCGGATCAAGGTATAGAGCTCCGGCAGTGCCTCGTCAGGCAGATTGCGGAAGCGAATGTTCTGCGTATTGGTATAGCGCATTGTCTGCTCGCCGAATTGACGGATAAATTGCAACAGCGCCACCAAATGGGCAGTGTTTTCGTCGGTCAACCAAATGTTGCCTAAGATGATGGGGAGTACTACAGAGCTGTAGCCCTCTTGTTTCTGTGCCCGGACGTAACGCTGGCGCCAGAGGGAGAAATCTGCGCGTTCGGCGTCGGAGAGCAACGGGTGCGCGGGGTACGTATATTTAGGACGCTCTACCTCTGCCGTAGGTAGCGTGAGGGGGACAAAGTGTTCGCGTTTTTCGCGCTCGAAATACTCTTTGATGAGGTTCAATGTTGCCTCTGCGCCGTTCTTATAGAAGATGAAGCGGATGCGCGCCTGACTGCGGTTCTTGCGATTGCCGTGTTCGGAGAAAAAGCGTTTCAGCGACTTCACGAGTATATAGAGCTCTTGCGCCGGCATGAAGTCGAAGAGTAACCAGCCCACCGTCGGACGAGCGCCTGCGCCGCCGCCCACATACACGCGGAAGCCTCGTTCGCCGTTCTGCACTTGCGCCACTAAGCCGACATCGTTGATGGCGGCATAATCCACGCGCTCGGGATTGGAGGTGAAGGCGATCTTCATCTTGCGGGGCAATAGGTAGGAATCGGTCTCGGCGATCATGCGTGAGGTCAGTTCCACCGCATATGGGGTCGGGTCGAAGGCCTCTGCAGTGCTGAGACCGCTCTCCTCGTCTACCATGATGTTGCGCACCGTGTTTCCGCCACCGCCTTTAGTTGCTAACCCGGCAGCACTCAGTTCGCGTAAGATATCTTCCACTTGGCTTAACTCCAAGTTCTGAATTTGGATCTCTTGGCGTGTTGTCAGATGCAATAAATTGGAGCCGTGGTTACGCGCGATCTCGATGATGCGTAGCAGCTGCGAGGGCTGCATCAAGCCTCCTGTCGCGCGGATGCGCGCCATGTAGACTTCGTTTTTACGTTGTTCGTACACACCCATAGGGACGCGGAACGCCTTAAATTCGGTGGTCGAGACCTTTTGCTCTGTATAGCCCTTGGCGAGGGCAGCAAATTTATCTATATCGCCGGATAAGCTCTCCGGCAGGCGGTAGGTGACATGATTCATAAGAACGCAACTATAATAATTCAATTCAGCTGAACGCGCCGGTCAGATATTGGCGGGTCAACTCGTGTTGAGGATGATTGAACACCTGATCGGCAGTGCCGGTCTCTATAATTTGTCCCATGTAGATAAATACTACATGGTCGGCGATTCGTAGTGCTTGGCGCAGCGTGTGGGTCACGAGGACGATTCCGTATTGCTCTTTCAGGCGGACAAAGAGATCCTCGATGTGGCGGCTCGAAATCGGGTCGAGTGCGGAGGTCGATTCATCGCCCAAGATGAATTGCGGTGCTACCGCTAATCCGCGTGCCAAGCAGAGGCGCTGCTGTTGTCCGATCGAGAGTCCGGACGCCGGCGTGTGCAGACGATCTTTGACCTCTTCCCAAAGTCCTGCGGCGCGAAGGTTGCTCTCCACGATGTGGTCGAGTTGAGACTTGGATGCCATAGCGTGGATGCGGCAGCCGAAGGCAATGTTGTCGTAGATCGACATCGGCAACAACATCGGGCGCTGTGACAACAGCCCCATCTTGCGGCGAATATGTGTCACCTCAGTGCCACGACCGTAGATATTCTCGCCGTCGATCACAATCTGTCCGCGGACGCTGACCCCATCGCGATCGTCCATCAACCGATTGATGGACTTCAGCAACGTAGACTTACCGCAACCCGAAGGTCCGATGATGCAGGTGATCTTGTTGCGCGGGATGGTCAAATTGATGTCTTTCAGGATGTGGTTGTTGCCGATGAAGACATTCAGATGGTTGATCTCGATCCCAGAACGTGTCTCTCCTTTTGCCATCGGAGCGGCGGCACAAGCCTCCATGCCCATAGCGGGAGTGGCAAGCGTGTGGTCGAACGGTGCTCTGTTTTTACGAGCAAAAAGATGGCTGAGCGAAGAAAACGTACCCATAGTATTTCCTTTTTTAACAAGAAACCCTTGAACGCAAGGTCGGCTGCGGAACGAGAATGACTTCCGACGGTGCAAAAGTATGGGGTTCCTCATAGGAGGGAAATACCGCGGTTATGGTATTTGCATCCCACAGTTGGGCGATTTTGTGGTATTTCGCTGTGTTTTGCTACCCTAATTGGCTCAATGACCGAGGGTATTGCAATACCATTCGATATTCATATACCCATCTTCGCGCAGTTGGGAGGCATCGTTCGGATCGTTGGGATTCAGCCCATGTGCCTCTTCCCATGCATCGGGAATGCCATCGCCGTCCTGATCCTTGTGAGGGGCGCCTTGGTAGGCAGGGAGTCCGCCCACTTGTTGCGGATCGGTGATGATGCCCTGTTTATACGAGTCGTCCGGCAATCGGCGACGCACGTAGGGCGAGGTATGCGGTCGGGCATCGGGCACGGCGGTCGCCTTGCCTGTACGCACGGAACGGATGATGCGAGCGTCTACGGCGTCACGGTGCGGCAGGGTCGCCCCCACGTGCTCCAAGACATAGCTATAGGCTTCTTCAGCCGAGCGAATTTCGGCTATATAGGGCATCGGGAAGGGGGCGGTCACTTGCAGTGTGTCACGTACCGCTTGCTCCCCGCGGATGCCGGCGGGTTGAACTCCCCCCGCCCAGTTGTCGGCGGTGATGGCGGGAAAGCCCTCCACCACGTTACCTGCGACGTAAGCCTTGCCGTAGCGGTCGGCGTGCGCCTTGTCGCGCGAGGCTTCCGGCTTGAGCAACCGATAGGCGATAGGCTGATCGCGCGGAGTGATGGGTCCCGGTTTATAATAGTTATTGATGATGTTGTAAAGACTATGATCATCGCCGCCATCTACCGAGCGATTCCACCAGTTGAAGAGTACGTTGTTTACGAAATTGAAGTCTCCGTCCATTGCCACCGAGGGGTTGCGCGAAATATTGCAGGCGAAGAGATTGCGGACAAACAGCGAGTTGTGCCCGCCGATCGAGGCGCCGAAAGCATGATTGTAGAGATCTAATCCCTCGGCGAAGATGCAATCTTGGATGGTGATGTTGACCGTGGGTAGTTTGTCGTAATGACCGTCCGGACGGCGGTTGTAGACGTGTCGATAGAGCGACATCACCTCGTCTAATCCCCACGACGCGGAACAGTGATCTATGATGATGTTGCCGATGCCGTTGCCCCCCATCGCATCGTCGCGAAACGCTACGTCCATTGCTCCGCGGCGGAAGCGCATGTAGCGCACGATGACGTCGTGTGTGTCGATCTCTAAAGTCTGTCCGGTGATCACTACCCCGTCACCCGGAGCTGTCTGTCCGGCTATCGTAATGTAGGGGGCACGTACATGGATCGGGCGTTGCAGGCGAATCTCGCCCGCTACATTGAAGACCACAATGCGGGCGCCACCCGCTTCGCACGCCTCGCGGAGTGTGCCGACACCCTCGTCCGCCAACGATGTCACTACGTAGATCTTGCCGCCGCGTCCGCCGAAGGCATAGCGTCCACCTCCCTCTGCCTCTGGAAAGGCGGGAATGGGGGCTTGCCGCAGATCTTCGGGGCGAGAAGCCCACGGCACGAAGGGACGCCCCGCCAAGTTCTGCCGCATCACTTCGGGCACAGCACGTTGCCACGCCGCCTCGTCGAGGCTGTCCCAGCGGGCAGAGATCTGAGCACCGCGCTCGCGCACCGAATCGGGTATTGTGGGATATTGGGCATAGGTGGGTGAGATGAATCCGACGCTGCCGAGTGTCAACGCCAACGCTGTCCGAGGAGTAGAAAAAATCTGTCGGACAAAAGATATAAGGGTCTTCATGATGGATAGAGAATGCTGTGAGAATGGTATTATAAAAGAAAAGAGAATACATCCCGAAAATTAGGGACATATCCTCTTAAAATATATTCGTCAGTGACAAATTACTTTGCCAAAGCCTCTTTCACCTTGTCGTTCGGTACCATTTCTTCTTCGAAGACGTAAGCACCAGTTTTGGGTGACTTCACCATACGGATGACCTTTGAGAAGGTGCGGCCATCACCTGTTTGCAATGATGCGACGGTTTTCTTTGCCATAGTTCAAATCCTCCGTTATTTAATTTCTTTGTGAATAGTATATCTCTTCAAGAACGGATTGTACTTCTTCAATTCGAGACGCTCCGTAGTGTTCTTGCGGTTCTTCGTCGTGATGTAGCGAGACATTCCCGGAACACCGCTTTCCT
>CAZGZL010000063.1:0-11686 GCA_964530595.1 uncultured Prevotellaceae bacterium
AACACGCCGATCCGGTGCTATTCATGAAGCCCGACACGGCGCTACAGAAGGAGGGATGGCCCTTCTTCGTCCCCGAATTCTCCGAACAGGTAGAGTACGAGACGGAGCTCGTCGTGCGCATCAGTCGCTTGGGACGTTGCATCCCCGAACGCTTCGCCCATCGCTACTACAACGAGGTGACGTTAGGCATCGACTTCACCGCCCGCGACGTGCAACAGCGTCTCCGCGCTCAAGGACTGCCGTGGGAGCTCTCTAAAGGCTTCGACAACTCCGCCGTGGTAGGCACCTTCGTCCCCCTCGCCGAGTTGGGCAAGGGGATTCAGCAGCTACACTTCGAGATGCAGCTCAACGGCGAGACCCGTCAGGTGGGCGACACCTCCCGGATGCTCCACACGGTAGACCGCATCGTGTCGTACGCCAGCCGCTACTTCATGCTCAAGATCGGCGACCTGATCTTCACCGGCACCCCCGCCGGCGTCGGTCGCGTCGCTGAAGGCGACCGCATCACGGCTCAGTTAGAGGGTCGCGAGGTGCTGAGCTGTAAGGTGGTGTGAGGCGAGAGGAAGAAATCCGTCGGTCTCAAGGGGATCGTAGGGCGGGCTTTCAGCAATAAACCCGCCCTATATTATACTAAAAGCCCATACAGATACGTTCTTAAATCAGATAATTGTTTTTTTGCGGATACTGAATGAAACGAACACTACACGCTATACTTACGGGCACCCTCATCCGGCGCGTCTACTGGACGCTCGTCGGCGGACTGTTGTCGTGCTCGGCGCTGACCGCCGGAGTACACACCTTTGCCGATCACTCGGCGTTGGCTGAAGGCAACTGGCTGAAGGTGTCGCTCAACGACACGGAAGACGGCATCTATCAGGTGACCTACGACCAGCTGCGCAACTGGGGCTTCAGCGACCCCCAGCAGGTGGCAGTCTACGGCTTCGGCGGTCACGCCCTCGACGAGGCATTCTCCGACAACCACATCGACGACCTGCCCGAGGTGGCGGTCTATCACGACGCCGCCCGTCAACGCATCCTCTTCTTCGGTCGCGGCCTCGTGACGTGGCAATGGCGCAACACCTCCTATCGCTACGTGCACAGTCAGCACCCCTACGCGACGCAGTCGGTCTACTTCCTGCACCAGAAGGCTGAAGGTGACGCCCCCGCTACGATGGAGCTGCAAGAGAGCGGCACCCTCGCCACAAGCAGCGCCGTACAATACCTGTATGATGCCCTCGAAGTGCACGAACAGGAGACGACGAACATCGGTCGCAGCGGTCGCGAGTTCTACGGCGAATCCTTCCTCTACACCCAGAGCCAGACGTTCCCCTTCGACGTCACCGGCGCCGACAACAGCTACAAGGCACAGGTGACGGCTAACTTCATCGCCTCAGCCTCGTCGTCGACCCGTGTGCAACTCTGGGTCGATGGTACGCAGGTGACGTCGGGCACCCTCCTCACTCCCGCCAACAGCTACTACTTCGCCACCGAGACGACGATGAATCACACCGCTACCGTCCCGGACGACGGCACGATGAAGGTGACGATGACCTACGTGCCCGGCAGCGTCAATGTGACACGTGCCCATCTGAATTACATCCGCGTACAATACAAGCGTAAGATCGCCCTCTACGATCACGATTATACGGTGTTCCGACGCCATGAGACCGCCGCCACGCCTACCTTCCGTCTGGACTCTACAGACGCCGCTACGTTGCAGGTATGGGACGTCACATCGCCCTATGCTGTACGTCGCCAAGAGCTGACCGAGGGAGGTTTCCGCGCTCCCGACGCTCGCGAACGCACCTATGTGCTGCTCCGTCCCGAAGGCACCTTCGAGGGTGTGACGGCACAGGGATGGGTCAGCAATCAAGATCTACACGCCTTGGAACCCTGCGACATGGTGATCATCACCGCTCCGGCACTACAGGCACAGGCCGAACGCTTGGCAGCCTATCGCCGCAGCCACGACGGTCTGAAGGTCGAGGTGCTGACGCCCGAACCGATCTACAATGAGTTCTCGTCCGGCGTCCCCGACGCCACCGCCTACCGTCTGCTGCTCAAGATGCTCTACGATCGCGGTCAAGAGGCAGGCACTCCGTTGCGCTATCTGCTCCTCTTGGGCGACGGTAGCTACGACAACCGTTCGGTAGCCTACAGCAACAACTATCTGCTGACCTACGAGAGCGAGGCCTCGCTGATCGAGACCGCCTCGTATGTGTGCGACGACTACTTTGCCTTCTTGGACGATAACGAAGGGGGTAAACGCGACAATAACTACCGCTACACCATCAATACCGACCTCGTAGATATCGGCGTGGGACGCATCCCCGTCTCCTCGTTGACCGCCGCCGAGAAGGTGATCGACAAGATCATCAACTACAGCAACAATACGTATTACGGCTCGTGGAAGAATCGCCTCTGCTTCTTGGCAGACGACGATAAGATCGCCGGCACCTCGTCCGACAGCCCCAACGCTCACGTGAAGCACAACGACGAGATGGTGAGCATTCTGCAAGACAAGGGCTACGATCAATACATCTATCAGAAGATCTATTTGGCAGCCTATGCCCAGACCACGTCGGCATCAGGCACCGATTATCCGGAGGCTAAGAAGGAGTTTCAAGAGGCTCTGAAGAAAGGAGTACTCTTGGTCAACTACGCCGGTCACGGCAGCACTACCGCCATCACCCACGAGCAGATGATGAATACCGCCACCGCCGGACAGCTCAGCATGAAGTATTTGCCGTTATGGATCACGGCAACATGCGACTTCTCCCGCTACGACGACGATGCCACCTCGTGCGGCGAAACATTGCTCTTCAACCCCAACGGCGGTGCCATCGCCCTGATCACGACCAGTCGCACGGTGTTCGCCTCGAACAACCTCGTGATCAACCGCGGCATCATCAACCACATCTTCGAACGCGACACCGACGGCACGAAGCTCCGCCTCGGCGACATCATACAACGCGCCAAGAGCGGCATGGGCAGCGACGCCAACAAGCTGAACTTCTGTCTGCTCGGCGACCCCTCACTGACGCTGATGACCCCCGACGCCGACATCGAGATCACCACGGTGAACGGCGCCCCCATCGACACTGAGGGCTCCCTCTCCCTCCACGCCTTAGACCGCGTGACATTAGGCGGGCGTATTCTGACCTCCGACGGCACGCAGACCGACACGACATTCAACGGACTGATCTACCCCACCCTCTACGACGCAGCCGAGACGGTAACGGCAGACAAGGGGCTCTATCAGGAGGTCTACACCTTCACCCGCCAGACCAACAAGATGTTTGCCGGTCGCGACGTGGTGCAGAACGGTACCTTCTCGTTCGACCTCATCGTGCCACGCGACATCACCTACAGCAGCAATCCCGGACAGGCACTCTTCAACCTCTACGCTTGCGACGAGGATGGTCGCGAGGGTCACGGCGCCTTCACCCATTTCACGTTGAATGCAGGCAGCACCAACACCCTGACGACCGACAGCATCGGTCCCGAAGTGCGTGCATTGCTCTTGGATAACCACCTCTACAACGAACAGCCGACGGTGGGTACTACCCCCTATCTCTACGCCGAGCTGCACGACGACAGCGGCTTCAACACCACAGGCAACAGCATCGGACACGATCTGTCGGTGACGATCCGCTCTACCTCCAACACGTTGTTGTTGGCTGAACAATACAACCTGAACGACTACTTCATGACCAACAGCGGAGACCCGACAACGGGCAACGTTCGCTTCAGCATCCCCGAACTGAGTGTCGGTAGCTATGAGGCTACGTTCCGCGTCTGGGATGTGTACAACAATCCTACGACGGTGACATTCCCCTTCATCGTGAGCGACGAAGTGACCCCGCAAGCGGTATTGGTACAGGCCTATCCCACCCCCGCCAAGGTGGGCGAGAGTATCACGTTCCGCGTGCTGCACAATCAGCCGGAATCGACCTCCAACTTACGCATTCAGGTCTATACTCAAGCCGGCGTTAAGGTGTGGGAAGGTATCAGCACAACCAACAGCGCACAGGTGGTCTACACGCAAGATGCCGAACATCCCTACCTGATAGACAACAGTCTGACCGCCGACGAACAAAGCTCCGGCTACGGCGTCAGCATCCTGCAATGGAGCCCTCAGAGCGGCTCAGGACTCGTCCTCGCTCCGGGCGTCTACATCTATCGCGCCTACATCTCGAGCGGCAACAGCATCGAAGCATCGCACAGCAAGTTGCTGCTGATACAATAATTATAGTGCTGCTCCGTTTTTATATTTAGACAAACTAATTCAACTGATGACTCAACGCTATACGATCCTGCCCCTCTGCTTGGCAGGCACCACCCTCCTGCCTCTCTCGGCTCAACAGCTGAGCGGTGAAACTTCGACTACCGAAAATACCGTCACCAATCTGGCGGAACAATACAATCCGGTACAGACCGCGACGATCTCCTTGGCAGTAGCTCCCGACGCCCGCGGCGGTGCTATGGGCGATGTCGGTGCCGCCACCGAACCGGACGAGAATTCACAGTATTGGAACCCCGCAAAGTATGCCTTCGCCTACAGTCGCGGCGGTATCTCGGTGAACTATACACCGTGGTTGCGCAAGATAGTCAGCGACATCAACTTGGCATACATCAGCGGCTATTGGAAGTTCGGCTACAGCGATCTGCAAGCCATCTCCGCCTCCATGCGCTACTTTGCCTTGGGCGAAGTGGAGGCTTACAATACCGCCGGCAGCTTGGAGAACGTGATCAACCCGATGGAGATGATGGTCGACTTGGGTTACTCGCGCAAGCTCTCCGAACAGTTCTCTATGGGCGTCGTATTGCGTTACATCTACAGCGACATGACCTACAGCGACGGTGACGAGAACGAGCCTGCCAACGCATTCGCCGCCGACATCGCCGCCTATTACACCGCCTACCCGATCATCGGCTACAACGAGTGTCAATGGGCTTGGGGTTTGAACCTCTCGAACATCGGTACCAAGGTGAGCTACGACGGCGGCAATACGTCGCAGTTCCTGCCCTGCAATCTCCGCTTGGGTACGAGCTTCACCTTCCCCATCGACGACTATAATATGTTCTCTATCAATTTCGACGCCAACAAGCTGTTGGTGCCCACCTTCCCACAGACGTACCAATACACGGACGAGAGCGGCAACTTGGACAGCGAGGCTTACGAGGCAGCCAAACAGGACTACTACGATATGTCGGGCATCAAGGGGCTCTTCAAGTCATTCAGCGACGCCCCCGGCGGCAGCAAGGAGGAGCTACATGAGATCAACTGGGGTCTTGGATTGGAATACACCTATGACCGCCGCTTCTTCCTCCGCGCCGGCTATCATCATGAGAACGAGTACAAGGGCGACCGTAAGTACTTCACCTTCGGCGCCGGTATTGCGTTGAACGTGTTCCACTTGGATGCCGGCTATGTGCTCTCGACCGCCCAGACCAGCGCCTTGGATCAGACGCTCCGCTTCTCGTTAGGCTTCGACTTGGAGGGCTTGAGCGACTTGGTCGGCTACGGTCGACGCAGACGTAGATAAGTAGATAAGCAGAAGGAATTTCCCCCGAACGAATCCATTGAATACAGCACGAGCCCGGCAGATGCCGAGCCCGTGCTTTTTTCGTGTGGATGGTTGATGTATCTCGCGTTTATCGCTCTACGAAGTTTGCAACCTCCGAAGTCACAAGGCGCTCACCGGCGCTGTTGCGGATGGTGACGTTCTCGAAGACGATGTTACGCGCGTAATGCAATTCGGCACCCGCCTCCGAAACGAAGGTGGAGTTCTTGAGCTGTAAGTCGTCGATGGGCATCTCCGGCAGACCGTTGAAGTAGACGGCACGTTTAGCGCCCTGACATACGATGTTGGAGATGTACAGCTGACGGAAGCAGGGGGTCTCCTCGCTCACCGCAGGGATCGCATCGCCCGCCGAAGTATCCTTGTCGGCAGCTCCCGCTACCGGCTTGTTGGCGTAGTAGAGGTCGAAGGTGAAGGCGTCCTCCTTGATGTTGAACATATTGATGTTCTCAATGTAAATATTCTCGACAACGCCGCCACGTCCACGGGTAGACTTGAGACGTAGTCCTGTATCTGTGCCGTTGAAGAGGCAGTTGTTGACGTAGACATTCTTCACACCACTGGACATCTCCGAGCCGATGACGAAGCCGCCATGTCCGTGCAGTACGGTGCAGCCCTCGATCAGAACGTTCTGACAGGGCATCTGCCAGTCACGTCCCTCCTTGTTCTTACCGCTCTTGAGGCAGATGGCATCGTCGCCCACATCGAATGTTGAATTGCGAATGATGACACGGTTGCAGGATTCCAAATCCAAGCCGTCGCCGTTCTGAGCGTACCATGGGTTGCGAATCGTAACGCCGTCGATGGTGACATCCTCACACTTCAAGGGATGCACGTTCCACGCCGGTGAGTTGCTGAAGGTGGCGTCCTGCAAGAGGACACGTTGACAGCCGGTGAACTCCAAGAGGACGGGACGTTCCGTGACGCGACGCATATCGGGTTGACCCTCCTTGCCGGCATGCTCGTCGGCTTTAGCGTTGGGGTACCAGACGTTCTTCTGGATAATGCCGTCACCCGAAGTGAGAGCGCTCCATTGTCCATCGGTGAACTTGCCCTTCTTAGAGGGACGCCATGCCTCGCCCTGTGCGTCGAAACCGCCCTTGCCGGTGATGGCAATGTCGTGCTTCTCTTTAGCCCATAGCGGGGACATCTTCTTCTGTCCCGTATTGCCCTCGTAGATCGTCTCGACCGAAGGATAAGCATCAAAGTCGGTCGTGAAGAGCACCAAGCAACCCTGTTCGACGTGCAACTCTACATTGTTCTCGAACTGTATCGGACCCGTAAGCCACATTCCTGCAGGCACAACGAGACGTCCGCCCCCCTTGTCCGCCAAGTGCTGCATGGCACGAGCGAAAGCCTCGGTGTTGAGGGTCTCGCCATCGCCCTTCCCGCCGAAGTCGGTGATCCGAATCGTGTAGTTGGGGATCTTGGGACTTTGCACCTTCGGCATCTCGAAGGGTGTCTGTGTCTTGGCTTTACTCTTAGCCGCTACGGGCTGGAAACCCAACAGCGCCACTACCAAGGTGGCACAGAGGGTAAGCATTGAAAGTCTTTTCATATTAAATAAATGTTGGTGTTATTACTTATCCGGTTCGAGCTTGCTGCCACACTTGCGACAGTAGCGTGCCGTGACGTCGTGTCCGCTGCATCCGCAGTTGGGGCACGTCTTCTGCGTAGTACGCGCCTCTTGAATCATCGAAGCCGAGACGATGCCCGTAGGCACGGCAATGATGGTGTAGCCCAAGAGCATGACGACCGCCGAGAGGAATCGTCCCAAGGAGGTCACAGGGGTAATGTCGCCATAGCCTACAGTAGTCATGGTGACGATGGCCCAATAAATGCCCGTCGGGATGTCGGTAAATTGCGTCCCCGGCTGCCGTCCTTCGACCATAAACATCAGCGTGCCGATGCAGACCACCATGATCACGACAAATAGGAAGAAGACAAAGATCTTGTTGAAGCTCTGTTTCAGGGCTTCGAGCAAGGCATGTCCCTCCGCCAAGAAGTCGAAGAGCTTGAAGATACGAAAGACGCGAATCAGTCGGAACGAACGCAAGATGATCAGGAAGCGGGCACTACTGAAGAGGAAGCCCATATACATGGGCAGGATGGAGAGCAGATCGACCAAACCGAAGAAGCTGAGCGCATAGGCTCGCGGCGCCGGCGAACAATAGAGGCGCGTCAGATACTCCACCGTGAAGAAGAGGGTGAAGAGGTATTCCAACACCACCAACGTCGCCTCTAACCACGGCACATGGATTAGGCTGTCGAAGATGGTAATCAAGACACTCAACAGGATGCTGACGATCAGCACGACATCGAAGGTCTTGCCTGCCCACGTATCGCTCTCGAAGATGATCTCATAGAGCTTCTGTTTGAGCGCCGTGTTGTGTTGCATTCGCCACCAGCGCGCACGCATTTTACGCTTCCACTTCATCATCGCTTACTTCTTTTCGGCGGCTGTAGTGACGTCGTTGCTATAGGTCGAACGGTCGTCTTTGCTGACCACCTTCTTGAGTTGCTTCTGTGTAGCTTTCATCGCCCGATCTACAACCTTGATGGGCAACAACAGGCTATCCATACCGGCGGCACGCAGACCTTCGGCACAGCTGCGGGCATTGAGTTGTGCGCCGAGCTTAGAGGTGTGGGTATGATCGTGGTTGAAGTAGAGACGCGCACCCTCCTTGCCCACCTTGTCGAGGTAGTCGGCAGTAGCGTTGTGTACGTCGACGAAGAGGCAACCGGTCTCAGCTGCCACCGCGCGATACCATGCACCATACGAATCGTTACGACGCTCGATCTTGCCGCCGGGCCATTCGTTGCGCGGTGTCAGGCTGAGCAGGACAGGGATGCCCCCCTTCTCGCGTACATCGCCGATGAACTTCTTGAGATACCATCCGAAGCTGTAAACCACCTCGTAGGTGCGATCTGAGGCAAGGCGATAGACATGCATCGTGTCGGCAGCCGAGGCGATGACGCCACGTTCCTTGTTATTATCTATCGGCCCCATATCGTTGTGACCGAATTGGATAAGCACGACGTCGCCCGGCTGAACGGCATTGTAGACCTGATCCCAACGTCCCTCCTTGAGGTAAGTACGGGTGCTACGTCCTGCCTTGGCGCAGTTGACGGGAGTACAACGGGTCGTATCGAAGACCAGAGACATCTGGCTGCCCCAGCCCCACATTCCGTTGTCGTCGTTATCGTTGTTCTTGCCGGTAGAGTCGCCGGTGAGGAAGACCACCGGACAACCGGGCTTACGCTGCACAGCTACCCCCTGCGGCGTGAGCTCCTTGAGATACTCCTTCAGCGGTAGATCGGGACAGTTCTGTATCGCCAACGCAGCGGCATAGGCGTTGTTGCGTGCACCGAAAGCGCTGGTGTGGATCTTGTCGAGAGGGGTAAACATGTAATTGGTCTTCCAATGTCCGAAATGCTCTAAGCGCTGAGCCGACTCGCCTTCAAGGTCGATCCACGGGCAACCCATCTCCTCAGCCACGGCCTTACCCCACGGGGTGAAGGTGTTCCACTTGCGTGTGATGGTCGTATCGTTGTCCCACGAATTACGAGGGGTCAGCGATGCAATGATCGGATAAGCGCCATGGCTACGCACGTCACGGATGAACTTACGCAAATATTCGCCATAGCTATAGACGGTCTCCTCGACACCGGTCTCCTTGATGGTGACATGGAGCGTTGTATCGGGATCAATACCCGGAATCGAAGCGCGAGCGCGTCCTTCGTCGTAGGGACCGTTATCATTGTGTCCCAATTCGATGATCACCCAATCGCCGGGTTCTACCCCCTGAAGCACATCGGGCCAGAGACGATTGTAGAAGGTACGGCTGGAGGTTCCACCTAAGGCGTGATTTTCTACAGTGATGCGATCTTCGTCAAACCATTCGTGGGCGAAATAGCCCCACCCCCACTGTCCGTTGTTGCCATTGCCCAAAGTGCCGGTACGCATGGTGGAATTGCCCACCAAGAAGAGCACAGGACATCCGGGTTTACGACTGGATCCCGGTACAGGACGTGCCGACATCGCAATGTTAAGACTGTCGAGGGTGAGATCCTTGACTTGGTTTACATCTTCTACACCCATCATCGGGCGTTTTTCCGTCGTCCGTTCTTGTGCCTGAGCGCTCAGTGTGACGCCCGTCAAGAGCAACGCGGAGAGAACCTTCAATCTGTTTGTCTGGTTCATGGTAAATGGTTGTTATCGTTGGGAATTATTTTCGATGTGGGCAAAGATAATCCTTTCCGCCGCTTCGACAAAGCCACGACCCAAAAATGTGGCGTCAGAAGGAGCTATCCGGCTCATAAAGTGAACAATATATTTGGAGATGCGCAGAAAATCGCCATATTTGCAGGGTAAAATTCAAGATAACATGGAAGCATTGCAGAATTTACCGATCGGGATTCAAACTTTCGAAAAGCTACGAAAAGATAACTATCTCTATGTGGACAAGACCGATTTAGTCTATCAACTCGCGAAGAGCGGGAGCTA
This sequence comes from uncultured Prevotellaceae bacterium, assembly GCA_964530595.1. Taxonomy (GTDB): domain Bacteria; phylum Bacteroidota; class Bacteroidia; order Bacteroidales; family UBA3663; genus Liminaster. The sequence goes on from CAZGZL010000063.1 coordinate 10,093, forward strand.
TTTCTTCTTGTCGCGTCCCCGTCGTTTCGGCAAGAGTATGCTTATTTCAACCCTTCGGGCATATTTTGAAGGTCGTAAAGATCTATTCGAGGGCTTGGCGATGTCCGAATTAGAGAAAGATTGGATTCAATACCCGGTGCTTCATTTAGACCTAAATACCATCAAGGAGGGAGAGCCGAATAGCCTCAACGACACATTGGATGCTTGGCTATCTAAGTGGGAAGCGATCTACGGTTCACGCCCTTACGAGAAGAGTTTCGGGCTCCGCTTCATCGGTATTATCGAACGCATCTACGAGCAAACGGGGCAACGTGTCGTCATCTTGGTCGACGAATATGATAAACCCATGCTGCAAACCATCGGCGATGAACCACTGCAACAAGCATATCGCAGCACGCTCAAGGAGTTTTATGGGGTCTTGAAGACCGAGGATAAATACATCAAGTTTGCCCTACTCACCGGTGTCACCAAGTTTGGCAAAGTGAGTGTATTCAGCGATCTGAACAACCTGAACGACATCTCGATGGATGAGCGGTTCACCACATTGTGCGGACTCACGGATAGAGAAATCGACACCACTCTGCGCTCGTATGTAGCGCGTTTATCGAATAAACTCGGACGCACCTATGAGGACACACGCTCAGAACTACGCACACGCTATGACGGCTACCATTTCGTGAAAAATTCGACCCCGATTTATAACCCGTTTAGCTTGCTGAATGCCTTTGACAAAAATGAGTTCGGTAACTACTGGTTCGAGACCGGCACACCGACTTATTTAGTCACCCTATTGCAACGGCATCATTATTATTTGGAGAACTTAGAGTCCGTCGAAGTGGAGCCCGACACACTGAATAGCATCGATACACAATCGACAGACCCTATCCCAACGATCTATCAGAGTGGCTACTTGACCATCACAGGCTACAACGAGCGCTACAATCGCTATCGCTTGGGCTTCCCCAACCAAGAAGTCGAAGAGGGCTTCCTAAAGTTTCTTTTGCCTTACTACGTGAAGGGCAATCAGGGCAAGACCCCCTTTTTCGTCACCGACTTTGTGGATGATGTCTGCGCCGGAGAGGTAGATAAGTTCTTGAATCGTCTGGCGGCGATGTTTGCCGACACAACCTATGAGATTGTGGGTGACATGGAGCTATACTATCAGAACGCTCTCTTCCTAATCACCCGCTTGATGGGTTTCTACGTGACGGCAGAATACAACACCTCGGATGGCCGCATCGACATCGTGCTCCAGACAGACCGATATATTTACCTCATCGAATGTAAATTGGACAGCTCGGCAGAGGAGGCGTTACAGCAAATCGAGACGAAAGACTATCAGCGTCCCTTCGCCGCCGATCCACGTTCTGTGATCTGCATCGGTCTGAATTTTTCCTCCACAACGCGCGGTATTGAGCGTTGGGCAGTCAAACGATAACCCTTTTGATGTCGTCCCTTTCTGCGTCGCATTTCTGCGACATTTTCACAGATTTACCCCCGACAGCGAAGCCTCTTTCGTTGTCGGGGCGTTTTTGTTACGTCCCTGCGTGTCGGAGGCGACGAACACCATGATATAATAATATCCGACAAAGGG
>CAZGZL010000064.1:0-11670 GCA_964530595.1 uncultured Prevotellaceae bacterium
CCCGCTTTGTTGTTGATAGACATAATCTACCGTTTGATTGATTAGGAAATCGTTTTTAATTAGCTATTTCGTTGCGTCTTATATACTAATTATTACCTTTGTAACGTTATTATGACAAAGCACTGATCTGCCGCCATCCGTGAGGCGACGGCGAGCCATTTCAGGAGGCGCACTGCCAAGCGCAGAGCATCCTCCGGATCATGAAAAATCAGAATTGTTATAATGTTTATCTTCCACGTGAATCATACAATATGGAAAAACAAATTGAAGAACTTACCGATCGTCTCTACCGCGAAGGGGTAGAGAAAGGAAATGCTCAGGCAGATGTGATCATCGCCGAGGCAAAACAGACGGCAGGCAAGCTCGTCGCCGATGCCAAGGCTCAGGCTGATGCATTGTTGGCAGACGCCCGCAAGGAGGTCGAGGAGTTGCGCCGCACAACCCAGAGCGAATTGAAACTTTATGCAGGTCAAGCGGTGGATGCTGTGAAGGCTTCCCTCGCCGACTGTATCACCGACACCATCAACCGTGAGTCGGTGCGCGAAGCTTTGGCGGATCCTGACTTCTTCCGCCAAGTGATCTTGCGTTTAGTCGAGGGTTGGAGCCAGCGTGAAGAGTTGGTGATTGGCACGGACGATGCCGAAGGGCTTCGTGCTTACTTCGCCGCCAAGGCGCGCAAGTTGCTCGCCGGCGGCGTGACGATTCAGCAGGTCAACGGTCAGAAACACACGGTCACCGTTTCTCCCGCCGACGGCAGCTACAAGGTGCTCTTTGGTGAGGGCGAGGTAGAGGAACTGTTACGCGAATTTCTCCGTCCGACTTTGGCTGAATTACTCTACAAATAATAACCCTCCACAAGAGCTACGATGAACTATTATTATCTGATCGCCGGACTGCCCGATCTGACGCCCGAAGATGCTCATATCAGCATGACTCCGCAGCAGATCGAGGAGGAACTGTTGGCAGGGGTGCAGCCGCGCGACCGCGCGCTGTTGTCTCTCTACCTGCATCGGCACGACAATGCCCGCCTATTAGCGCTGCTGAACGATCCGCAGTCCACGCCCGCCGAACCGGAAACCGACGGCGGCTTGCTCTCGGTCGAGACATTGCGCGCCGCGATCGAGGAGGTGCAGAGCCACGGCGTGGAGGCAGAGTGCGACATCCCGGACTATATGAAGCGCTTCTTGTGCCGCTATCTGAGCAATGCCCCGGTGGTAGACGATGAGGATGATGAGCGCGGGACGCCGATCTTCCGCCAAAGTCTGCTCTCGGACCTCTATTATGCAGAGGCATGTGCTTGCAAGCAACCGTGTGCCGCGGAATGGTTCGGGTTTGAACGGACATTAGGCAATCTGTTGGCGGCATTCAACTGTCGCAGCTTGGGCTTGGATCCCGCCCCTTACATGATCGGTGGAGGCGAGGTGGCAGACGCTTTACGCCACTCCAAGGCGCGCGATTGGGGGCTCGCTACGGGCGATACTGCAGAATTATATGCCGCGGTAGCACAAGCTGCGGATGAGCACGATGTCTTGGCCAAAGAACGTACATTAGACCGTTTGCGTTGGGAACATTTGGACGAATTGATCTGTCTTAAACCTTTTGGCATCGAGCAGATCTTGGCGTTCTTGATCCGCACGGATATCATTCGCCGTTGGCAACAGCTCAATCCCGATGCAGGCGAACAGCGGCTTCGCGACATCATCTCCACCCTCAAAGCCGGAGCGATAGAGCTGTGAGCCGGTGGCTATCATGATGAATAAAATAATAAGACAACAAAATAGAATGGCAACAAAAGGTTTAGTTAAAGGTATCGTCAGCAACCTCGTCACCGTCGAGGTAGACGGTCCGGTCTTGCAGAGCGAGATCTGCTACATCTCCACAGCCGGCGTGAAACTGATGGCCGAAGTCATCAAGGTAACGGGACAGAATGCATTCGTGCAGGTCTTCGAGAGTACCCGCGGACTGAAAATCGACGACCCGGTAGAATTCGCAGGCCATATGTTGGAGGTGACACTCGGTCCGGGCATGCTGTCGCACAATTACGACGGCTTGCAGAATGATTTGGACAAACTGCACGGCGTCTTCTTGCAGCGTGGTGAGGCAAATTTCCCGCTCGACGTGGAACGTCAGTGGGACTTCGCGCCGATCGCCAAGGTTGGCGACACGGTGCACGCCGCCGATTATCTCGGCTCGGTAGAGGAAAATTACCAACCGCTGAAGATCATGGTTCCTTTTATGATGGCAGGAACCTATCGAGTGAAGAGTATTGTCCCTGCCGGAAAGTATACGGTGCGTGACACAATCGCAGTGCTTACCGACGAACAGGGTAACGACATCGCGGTAGATATGACGATCAAGTGGCCGGTCAAAATGCCGGTGACGTTGTATAAAGAGAAGCCGCGTCCCTTCAAACTGCTCGAAACGGGCGTCCGTACCATCGACACGGTGAATCCCATCGTGGAGGGAGGTACCGGATTTATTCCGGGCCCCTTCGGCACCGGTAAGACGGTGCTCCAACACGCCATATCGAAACAGGCGGAGGCTGACATCGTGATCATGGCTGCCTGCGGCGAACGCGCCAACGAGGTGGTGGAGGTGTTCACCGAATTCCCCGAATTGATCGACCCGCACACCGGCAGATCATTGATGGAGCGAACGATCATCATTGCCAACACTTCCAATATGCCTGTGGCAGCTCGCGAAGCTTCGGTCTACACCGCAATGACTATGGCGGAGTATTACCGCTCGATGGGGTTGCGCGTCTTGTTGATGGCAGACTCCACTTCGCGTTGGGCTCAAGCGTTGCGTGAGATGTCTAACCGCTTGGAGGAGTTGCCCGGTCCAGACGCTTTCCCGATGGATATCTCCTCCATCATTAGCAACTTCTATGGGCGTGCCGGCTACGTCACGTTGAACAACGGCGGATCGGGATCAATCACCTTCATCGGTACCGTTTCGCCTGCCGGAGGTAATCTCAAGGAGCCGGTCACTGAAAATACAAAGAAAGTGGCGCGTTGCTTCTACGCCTTGGAGCAGGAGCGCGCCGACCGCAAACGTTATCCCGCAGTCAATCCGATAGACTCGTATTCCAAATATTTAGAGTATCCGGAGTTCCAACAGTACATTTCAGGTCTGATTTCTCCGCAATGGATCGGCAAAGTGACCGACATCAAGACCCGACTGTTGCGAGGTAAGGAAATCGCCGAACAAATCAATATCTTGGGCGATGACGGCGTGCCGACGGAATATCATGTCGTTTTCTGGAAGTCAGAGCTCATCGACTATGTGGTATTGCAACAAGACGCTTTCGACAAGGTGGATTCTGTCACTCCCTTGGAACGACAAGAGTATATCTTGGATCTCGTGACCGACATCTGCAAAGCCGAGCTGAAATTCACCGATTTCAACGACGTCATGGCTTGGTTCAAGAAGCTCATCAACTTGTGCAAGCAGCAGAACTATAGCGAGTATAAATCGCCGGATTTCTATCGGTATGAAGGCGAGATCAAACAAATGTTGGCGGAGAAGTTAGCGCAAGCATGACGACGGCAGCATCCCTATAAAATAGATCACATCACACAAAAAAGTCAATGAAAGCTTTTACCAAGATATATTGCAAGCTCTCTGCCATCACCAAAGCAACGGTTACGTTGCGTGCCCGTGGTGCGGGTGCGGATGAATTGGCGACGATCGACGGACAGTTGGCTCAGGTCGTAAAGATCGTGGGCGACGAAGTGACGTTGCAGGTTTTCGGCGGCACAGGCGGCGTGCGCACCAACGCCGAGGTCGTCTTCTTAGGCAAGGCGCCGACTTTGAAGGTCGGCCCACAGTTGGCAGGACGATTCTTGAATGCCTTCGGTCAACCTATTGATGGCGGTCCCGCCGTCGAAGGCGAGGAGGTCGAAATCGGAGGCCCTTCGGTCAATCCCGTGCGCCGCAAACAGCCATCGGAATTGATCGCGACAGGCATCGCCGGCATCGACCTAAATAACACCCTCGTTTCGGGACAGAAGATTCCTTTCTTCGCCGACCCTGATCAACCCTTCAATCAAGTGATGGCTACCGTCGCCATGCGTGCCAAGGCCGATAAAATCATTCTTGGCGCCATGGGTATGACCAACGACGACTATCTCTACTTCAAGAACGTCTTTGCCGAGGCGGGAGCGCTGGATCGCATTGTCAGCTTCGTCAACACGACAGAGAATCCCCCGGTAGAGCGTCTTTTGATCCCTGACATGGCCTTGACAGCAGCCGAGTACTTCGCTGTGCGTCACGGAGAGAAAGTGTTGGTCTTGTTGACCGATATGACCTCTTATGCCGACGCTCTCGCAATCGTATCGAACCGCATGGATCAGATTCCCTCGAAGGATTCTATGCCCGGCTCCCTTTATTCCGATTTGGCGAAGATTTACGAGAAGGCGGTACAGTTCCCCGAAGGAGGATCTATCACGATTATTGCCGTCACCACGTTGTCCGGCGGCGACATCACCCACGCCGTACCGGACAATACCGGCTACATCACCGAGGGACAGCTCTTCTTGCGCCGCGACTCGGAGATCGGAAAGGTTATCGTCGATCCCTTCCGCTCGTTGTCTCGATTGAAACAGCTCGTTCAGGGTAAGAAAACTCGTGAAGACCATCCGCAAGTGATGAATGCCGCAGTTCGCCTCTATTCGGATGCGACGAACGCTCGTACCAAGAGCGAAAACGGCTTCGATTTGACCGACTATGACGAGCGTTGCTTAGCATTTGCCCGCGAATATGCCAACGACATATTGGCGATCGACGTCAACTTGGAAATTGAGCCGATGCTCGACAAGGTGTGGAGCCTCTTTGCCGCTCATTTCAAGCCGGAAGAGGTCAACGTGAAACGCACGATGGTGGACAAATATTGGCCCAAGAATCAATGAGAAACGTAGCAGGCATAAAAACGCATAATGCTTACGATTTATGATCAAGTTTCAATACAATAAAACTTCGCTTCAGGGGCTCGAAAAAGATCTCTCGATGCGTGTCCGCACCTTGCCGACGCTGAAAAGTAAGGAGAGTGCGCTGCGCATGGAGGTGAAGAAGAGTCGCGATGAGGCGGCAGCGCTTGCTTTGAAGCTGGAACAACAGATCGCCACTTATCACGCAATGCGTGCGCTGTGGAACGAATTCGACCCGACGCTCATTTCCGTCGGCGAGGTAAAGCTACGTCGTCGCAAGATCGCCGGCGTGGTTGTTCCGCAGCTCGACAACATCGAGTTGGTGGTACGTCCCTTCAGCATCTTTGACGCCCCGGCGTGGTATGCCGACGGCGTGAAGATCTTGAAGGATCTCGCCACGATCGGCATTGAACGCGAAGTGACCGATACGCAGTTGGCGCTGTTGGAGCACGCTCGCAAAAAGACCACCCAAAAGGTGAACCTTTTTGAGAAAGTGCAGATTCCGGGCTATCAAGACGCCATTCGCAAGATCAAACGCTTCATGGAGGACGAAGAAAACCTCTCGAAGTCGTCGCAGAAGATCATGCGCGCCGCTCAAGAGAAACATCGTGCCGCTCAGACGGCTGAAGCAATGCTCGGCGAGGAGGCCGATATGTTATGATTGAACGGATGACACATTATACCTTCTTGGTGTATCACCGGGATTATGCTCCCTTGTTGCAGCGTCTCCAGACCTTGGGCTTGCTGCATGTGACACCTACGCGTGCTGTCGATCCCACGGAGAACACCGAGTTCCAAGCTGCGTTGACGCAAGTGCAGCGTTTGGAACAAGCGTTAGGGGAGATGCGTGCATTGCTCCATGCCGACGAGGTGGCATCGCTACCCGCAGCTAATCCCTCGGCTACCGCCGATGTGGCACAGATCGTCGTGGGGTGGCAGCAGCTCTGTGCCCAGATTGAGGCAGAACGCAAGACGTTGGCCGATTTGGAGCGCGATATTCAGCAGGTGACGCCGTGGGGCGATTTCAGCCACGACAATCTGAAGCGCCTTGCCGATGTCGGATGGAAAGTTCGCTTTTGGACGGTGGATCCGCGTCGTTACGAGGCAGAATGGGAACAAGCATACACCGCGGTCGTCATCAATCGTACGTCGCGACTGACCTACTTCATCACCGTCACGCCGACGGCTCAGGGAGTGCCTGAATTGGCTGAAGCCACGGAGGTGCAACTTTCCCCAAGCCCCGAATCGACGCTGATCATGCTTCAGACCAGAGCCAAAGATGCCCTGACACACCTCTTGATCCGTCAGGGGGACTTCGCCGTGGCTCACTATCGCGAATTGGAGCAGGCCTGCCGTACCCGCCGTGGTGCGTTAGATCTGCGTTCCGTCGAGTTGACGACAGCATCTTCGGCGGGTGGTCGCGTCATGTTGCTCGAAGGTTGGGTACCGACGGCGCGTCGTGCAGCTTTCGAGGCCGAACTCTCCACCATGGAGGGTATCTGTTGGGAGGCGCGTGCTGCTCAGCGGGAGGATAACGCTCCGATCAAATTGCGCAACGGTCGCTTTGCCCGAATGTACGAAGTCTTGACGCGTATGTACGGAATGCCGGATTACGGCGAGTTTGACCCGACGCCTCTCATCGCCCCCTTCTTTACCCTCTTCTTCGGCTTCTGTATGGGCGATGCAGGCTATGGCGTGCTACTCGTCCTATTGGGCTTCTGGCTCAAGCGGAAGATGTCGAAAGATATGGCGGGGATGATGAATTTAGTGATTACGTTGGGCATAACCACCACCGTTATGGGCGCCTTGTTGGGGACTTGCTTCGGCGTCTCGCTGACCGACTTGAAGTTGCCTGAGTGGTTGAAAAGCTGTATGATTGTAGGCAAAATCGACGGAACAACGTTTGACAAACAGATGGTCTTGGCTTTGATCATCGGCGTTGTGCACATCTGTATCGCCATGACTGTCAAAGCGATTGGATCGACCGTGCGTTACGGTTTCAAGGAGTCGTTGAGCGCTTGGGGGTGGCTGATCTTGGTGATCGGCTTCCTTGCCGCCGGTGGATTATCTTTCTTCCAGCTCATTACCCCCGAAGCTGCGCGGTGGATCTTCATCATCGTCGGTGCAGTCTCCTCCATCGGTATCTTTTTGTTCAACAACATCCGTCGTAACATCCTGATTAATATCGGCGCCGGACTGTGGGACACCTATAGCATGGCTACCGGTTTGTTGAGTGACGTGCTCTCATACATCCGTCTCTATGCCCTCGGCTTGGCGGGCGCTATGTTGGGAAGCGTCTTCAATGACCTTGGATTCATGGCGCGTGATGCTGCCATGGGCGGTTTGGGCGACGCAACCGGTGCGGTCGTTGGCTGGATCTGTTGCGGCTTGATCTTGGTCTTTGGTCATGCCCTCAACATTGCTATGTCGTGCTTAAGCGCCTTTGTACACCCGCTGCGACTTACCTTCGTAGAGTATTTCAAAAACTCCGGCTACGACGGACGTGGGGAGGCCTACAAACCGCTCTCTTTAGATCAAACATATAACAATAAATAAAAACAACACAAAACACGTTACTACTATGAATGAAATCTTAGGTTATCTCGGACTGGGGCTCATGTTAGGTCTCGCCGGCATCGGTAGCTGCTACGGTACCTCTATCGCGGGCAATGCCGCCGAAGGAGCATTGAAGAAGAATGCCGGAAAGTCGGCTAACTACATGGTGCTCTCCGCTATGCCTGCCACGCAGGGACTTTACGGCTTTATCGCCTTCTTGATGTCGTGGAATAGAGATTATTCTACGGACGGTGCCCTGATGTTCGGCGTGGGCTTAGGGGTAGGCTTGGTCTGCCTTTTCTCTGCCATCCGTCAGGGACAGATCTGTGCAAACGGCATCATTGGTATCTCGCAAGGACATGACGTGATGACCAACACGATGATCTATGCTGCCTTCCCTGAATTCTACGCAATCTTGGCGTTGGTAGCCTCTCTGTTGGTATAAACGGAAAATACACTGATACACCAAGCGCTCCCCGATTGACCGACTCGGTCAGATCGGGGAGCGCTCATTTTGTCTCTCCTTGTGGATCAAATATAATAATCGAGCACAATCAGTCCGGAGCGAATGGCATAATGTGTTGCTTCGTAGGTAGTGTGTACTTCGATTTTGCGGAAGATATTTTTCTTGTGTGTAATGATGGTGTGGATGCTCGAATTTCTGGAGGCGGCGATCTCCTTCACCGTTTTTCCCATGGCGATGAGGCGCAGTATCTCGGTCTCGACCGGCGATAGCAAACGCCGTTCCATGGCTCTCTCCGGATTGCCGTTGAGAAGTAAATTCGACACTTGGTGACACAAATAACGCTCGTGACGTGTCGCGCACTTCAAGACGGTGCAAAGCTCTGAGGCGGGACAACCCTTCAAGATCATGCTTATCGAACACTCTTTGCCGATGCGGAGTATCAAATGCTCGTCCAAGTCGTTCGAGCACAAGATCCAGTGGGTGGCGGGGTGCTGGTGTACCATGTCTAACAATGCATCGACGTCGTTGAAGTCAAAAAGCTCATAATCCAAGAGCACCACGGAGTCGTATAGCCGGTTTCGTCCGGTCAGAGCCTCTTGCAGTGCTTCGTGATCTTCGACGATCGAGACCATCGCAGTGTCTCGGAATGTCTGAGCTATAAGTGCGGAAAATCCAGCGCGTGTGATTTCCTGATTATCTGCCAAAATAAATTGTGTCGCCATACTCATAGGTATTAATCCTCCTTCTTTTTGTGGTACTTTCGTTGCATTGAGCTTGATCGAGATCAAGAGCTTCGTTATAACAGACGGAGAACAATATAAAACACATTGTCCTTGAATTCTGCAGCAAAGATAAAACACACAGAATAAAGTAAACAATAAATCTGTCGAAAACGGAAAATATTACCGATTTTCGACCTTCCGAAGGAATGTTTTGCTGTTACGCAGCCTCTATATGATAGAAAACTGTAAATTTGCGCACTCAAAATAATTGCCGACTATGAAGCTGTATGTCGTTCCGACGCCTGTCGGAAACTTGGAAGATATGACATTCCGTGCGGTTCGCGTGTTGCGCGAGGCGGATTTGATCTTGGCGGAAGACACGCGCACGAGTAGTGTCTTGCTGCATCATTACGAGATCAAGGCGCCGATGCAAAGCCACCACAAATTCAACGAACACCAGACCTCCGAAGCCATGGCGGAACGCATCGCTGCTGGACTGCGTGTGGCACTCATCTCTGATGCCGGTACGCCGGGCATCTCCGACCCCGGTTTCATGTTGGTGCGCGCTTGCGCCGAACGGGGGGTCGAGGTAGAATGTCTACCCGGAGCTACGGCTTTTGTCCCGGCGTTGGTTCAGAGTGCCCTGCCGTGCGACAAGTTCTGCTTCGAAGGTTTCCTGCCGCAGAAGAAAGGGCGTGAAACGCGCCTGCGGACTTTAGCTACCGAGCCCCGTACGCAGATCTTCTACGAGTCGCCCTATCGTTTGGTTAAGACTTTGCAGCAGTTGGCGGAGTTCTTCGGCGCGGATCGTCCCGCTGCCGTCGTGCGCGAGATCTCCAAAATGCACGCTGAGACGCAGCGAGGTACTTTGGCTGAATTGGTGCAGCACTACACTGAATGTGAACCTAAGGGCGAAATCGTCCTATTGGTAGGTGGCGCTCCCGAACCGGAGAAGAAAGAGAAACGTAATAAATATAAAGAGGTTGCGGCGGACGAGGAGGAGTGACCTCGATCAGCGAGTCTGAACGCTCGCCTCGTCGATCTGTCGACATGAGATAAACGATACACATATATTATATATTTACAAACACCAAAATGAAAAAGACATGGATGTTCGAAGTGAGCAGTGCCTTGCGCCGCTGCACTTTGATGGGTCTCTGTGGAATGTTCGCCGTGAGCATTCTCTTCAACAGCTGTGATACCCCTTCGACGAAGGCTAAATTGGCTGAAACACAAACCTTGAACGACTCCTTGATGTTCGTCACCCTGCAACAGCAGAACGAAATCGCCGACCTCGTTGGAACCTTGGGCGAGATCTCAACGCAACTCGACCGCGTGAACAACGCCATCAACCTGCCCAACGGTGACGAAAAGAACGACCTGCTCAGCCAGCGCGAACGTCTGTTGGCTAAGTTGCAAGGTGTGCAGCAGCAGATCGAAGAGAAACAGGCTGCCCTCGACCAACTCCAGAAACAGTATGCATCGGCTCTCGGTCAGAACAAGGAACTGAAGAAAACCATCGACCGTATGCAGGGCGAGATCAATGGCTACATCGCCAAGATCCAAGATTACGAATCGCAGATCGAAAACAAGAATCAGCAGATTGCACAGCTGAATAACGACCTCACTTCCACTCAAAATACACTAAACGAAGTGAGCTCGGAGAACAGTACGCAGAAGACAGCCCTCCAAGCTCAAGACAAGATGCTGAACAGCGGTTTCTACATTGTCGGTAGTAAGAAAGACCTCAAGAAGCTCGGCATCGTCAGCAAGGACGGCATCTTCTCTGCCACAAAGATCTCTCCCTCGACCTTCGACACTTCGGTATTCAACCAGATCGACATTCGTGAAGTCACCGAGATCCCGTTGGGTAGCCGCAGCGCTAAGATCCTCTCCTCGATGCCCGAAGACTCCTATAGATTGGAGAACGACTACGATCGCACACTGAAGATCGTGATCCTCGATCCCGCCTCCTTCTGGAGCATCACGCGCTACTTGGTAGTCATGATCTAAGTTCTATCATACAAAAAAAGTTTTCTTACATGCCCCTAAAGTTACCCAAAAATTTACCTGCTATCGAGGCGTTGAAGTCTGAGAACATCTTCGTCATGGATTCCGAACAGGCCTCCAAACAAGATATTCGCCCGCTCCGCGTGGCGATTCTCAACCTCATGCCCATCAAGGAACAGACTGAGAATGACTTGATCCGTCTGCTCTCCAACACACCATTGCAGTTGGAGATAGAGTTTATGATGATCCCGCAACATGTCTCCAAAAACACTTCTGCATTGCATATGCAGGAATTTTACACTCCGTTCGACGAGATGCGCCATCATAAATACGACGGCATGATCATCACGGGTGCTCCCTTGGAACAGATGGAGTTCGAAGAGGTGAGCTATTGGCCCGTACTGCAGGAGATCTTTGACTGGGCGGCGACACACGTCACCTCCACCATGTATATCTGTTGGGCAGCTCAAGCTGGTATGTATCACTTTTACGGTGTCCCGAAATATCCGTTGGAGCACAAAATGTTTGGCGTCTTCAAGCACCATAGCTCCGCTCCGATGAACCCTATCTTTCGCGGCTTCGATGACGAGTTTTTCGTCCCGCACAGCCGACACAGCGAAGTACGTCGTGCCGACATCTTGCTGCATCCGGAGCTCACCATCTTGAGCGAGAGTGAGGAGAGCGGCGTCTATATGGTGATGGCGCGAGGCGGTCGTGAATTCTTTGTGACGGGACATTCGGAATATGCCCCGATGACGCTCGACACGGAATATCGTCGCGACGTTGCCAAGGGGTTGCCCATCGCGCCCCCCCTCAACTACTATCGTAACGACGACCCGACGCAGCCCCCGTTGGTGCGTTGGCGTTCTACCGCCAATCTGCTCTTTTCCAACTGGCTGAACTACTTTGTCTATCAGTCCACGCCGTACAACATCGAGGAGATCCGTTAAACCTCTTAAACGAGAAGCCCCTCAGCACCAATGGTGCT
>CAZGZL010000065.1:0-11585 GCA_964530595.1 uncultured Prevotellaceae bacterium
TCGCCCGGCACATCACTACTGCGCAAGAAGTCCATCCACGCCATTAGCGACGATATGGGGGTGCCCAACTGGTGTGCCGTCTCCTTGCTCAGCCCCACCCATACGCGATTCTGTTCTGCCCGCTTGCGGCTCATCAACATATAGTAGAACAGCAATGCGAAGACTACGATCACCAAAATCTGGATGTAGGGATAGTAATGTAACTGTCGCAACAGGATTGACTCGTCGTAGTAGAGGTATTGCTGTGTTGCTTCGCCTTCCTCCTCGTTGCCGATGTGGATGGTGAAGTAACGCCCTTGTGCTGTCAGCGTCTTGCGCAGGTGGGCGATGTAAGCGACGGTATCGGCGGGAATCTCCATGTTGTTGAAGCCCAAAAGCCGTCCGTCCTCCTCGGTGTAGAACACGGGGATCGTCTGGTTGCCGTTGATCACCTTCAGCACCAAAGTCATGTCTGCCTCGTCGTCGGCGGTCAGTAGCTGATGGTAGGCATCTGCCCAGAGCTCGATCTTGTTGCGTTCCTCTTGATCCAAAGAGCGCACTAAGCGGTTGGAGAAATAGAGGAACAGGGCGATCAGAACGACCGACGTAATGATGAAGGCGCGCTGCAATCCTGAGCGCATTTTATACCATTGACTCCACACGATGTTTTGAGATTTTGTCAGGTTAGTACACAATAAATAAACGTGTTGTGCCCCCGAATATTGTAGCCGTGGCGCAACATCTTGCCGCAGGAGCTGCTCTCAAGTATGCAAAACGGGCGCACACCCTGATTTAGTAAGATGTGCGCCCGCGCGTATTGGGGAAGCTGATTCGTACTGAGCGATCAGCGAACGATGATCTTCTTGCCGCCTTGGATGTAGAACTTGCCGCTCTCCATGCGGTTCACCTTGCGACCGAGGAGGTCAAAGATCTGCTCAGCGCCGGTGGTGATCACCTTGTCGGCAGTGATCTCGTCGATAGCGCTCTGTTCGCCAACGCCGCTGATCACGATGTCGAAGAGGACAGCCTTCTGGTTAGAGCTGCTGACCAGATTCAACGGACGGAGGGAACGGATGCGGAGCTGAACTTCGTCGGTGCCGTCGTAAACGGTAGCCTTGCGGACGGCAGCCTTGTTTGCACCCGAAGCGATGGTATCAACTACGTTCCAGTTCTCGCCGTCGTTCGATACAGCGACCTCGAAGCGTGCGATCAAGTGAACGTCCGATTGACCCGGCTCGATCACGTCCAAAGTCTGGTTCGTGCCGCTACCAACTGCCTGAGTGAAGGTCAGAGCCACTTCGAAGGGTGCCTGATACTTCTTGCCTGATGTGAGGTAAGCGTTGGCAACGCCCTCTTCGCGTACGTGCTTAACGTTTTGGAATCCGATACCGTATTTCGTGAAGTCCTTGTTGTCGAATACGGTAGCGTAGCCATAAGCGGTGCTACCGCCCTCAACGCTCAATGCGTTGTTGTAGTCGGCGATGTAGTAGAGCTGCTGACCCCAAGTAGTCAACGTCCAGTCGATGGTCTCAGCCTTCAAGGTGTAGACAGAATCCGTGGGAGCGTAAGTATACTCGTAGTAAGAAGAGTCTGCAGATACAGTGACGAGCGTAGAGTCAGTTGCCTCGGGCGACAATGCGTTGTAGGCAGCTACGATTCTCTTGCTGGAAGAGTAGCCCCAGCCTTCGGATTCGGCAAAGGTCACGTGCTGAATAACCTCGTTGTAGATGTCCGAAGCAACCGTTACTTCGGCGCTTGCAGCCTCGGAGGTGAGCTTGTCGTCCGAAGCGGCAAATGCCGTGATCGTGCAGGAATAGGGAGCCTCGAACGGTTCAGCATAGAGCTGTGAGCGAGAGGTCTCTGTCGAGCCTGAGACGTTGTAGTAGATGTTGCCTTCGGCAGCGGAGATCGTTACCGTAGCGCCGTCCACGCTGATCGAGGGAGCTGCCAACTTAGCCTTCACGCTGATCGTAGCTGAGTTGATGGCGCTCTCGAGATAGCCCTGAGCTGTAGCGAAAGCCTTGACTACAGTGCCGTCTGTCGTGATGTCGAACGGTTCGCTGTAGACGGAAGATGCCGTCGTAGGATCGGAGCCGTCCAGAGTGTAATAGATCACAGCGTCGGCGGTCGTACAAGAGAGAGTGACGGTCGTCACTTGGTCTTGCTCGTCCGTCTTGATGATCGGAGCAGCGGCATTCTGAACTTTGCTCTTGGTAGCCGCTAACGTTGTGATAGCGTTGCCGAGCAACGTATAAGCATCCTCGGAGAGGGTAGCTTCGCCTTCGGCAACCATATTGTCCGAAGAGATCGGGATCAAAAGATAGGTATTGCGTGTGCCGTGGCGGTGGATGGCGTTGATGCCGCTGACGGTGGCGATCACGTCGTCATTCTCGATCAGAGAACCGGCGCTTGCCGTATAGCCCTGAACGAGGTTGCCCGAAACATCTGCCGAAGTAATGTCGAAGAGTTCGAGCTCGCCGTCTTGGATCGTGACACCCTCAAAGAGTTCGTCCTCCAAGAATGCTTCGTTCACAACGACCTTGTTGCTTGCGGGCGACGGGTTGCTGCCTGCTCCCCAGTTCCAAACGCCGCTCTTATACAAGAACGACTTCAAGTTCAAGATCGGCACCATGTTTACGATGTCCACGATGCTCTTGGCATACGTATTGCCACTGGCGATGCCCTCGCCGAGCACAACGACGTCGAAGTTCAACAGCGAATCCTTGAAGGCTTCGGTCGTAAGACCCTCCTCCTTGGCGTTATTCACGTCGATGGAGACTCCGTTGTAGCTGGAGATCACGTTGAGATAGATGGGGTCGTTCTCGATGCCGTTGATCTTAGACTCGCCATAGCTGGCGTAAGTGGCGTCGTAGACGTAAGCCACATTGAGGTCTTCGTCCAACTTGGTCTCCACGCCTTCGGAGATGAAGTATAAGTGGCAACCGTTGGTATTGTAGATCAAGATGTTGTAGGTGCCATCATCGTTCGGCGTGTCGCTCAATTCTTCGGGGACAAGCCAAGTTTGTTCTTCGTAGGTGGTCGGAACGGCTACGGCGTTGCCGTCCGGATCCAAGAGCTTGGTTCCGCTGGTACTACCTACATAGAGTTCCACGCCACGCGCATCGGTCGTCTTGTGTGACTCGATACCGATGGTGATCTTTGAGCCGGGAGCTACGTTCGGGATCTTGAAGTAGTTCTTCTTGCTGGAGCCTAACCAGAGGTATGAGGCTCCCTGATAGGGACCGAAACCGTCACCGAGGGGACCTTGATAGTTCAGGGCGATGGCGAGTGAACGGTCTGTAGAGTTGACATAAGTCAAGCCCTCCAATTCGGCGATAGCCACGCCGTTGGCGGTCAGTGTGCCGTTGGAGTTCGTACCCGATGCAGAGACTTGCCAGTAGCAATTCTCCTTAGAGAGGTCGGTAGGCGCTGTTGCTGTCGACTTCTCGATGTCGCTCCATCCGGCAGCGTCTGCCTTGATGTTGGCGATCGTGGCAGAGCTCCAGTTGGTGAAGTCCCAACGACGAGCTTGCATACTTGTCACCGAAGAGACCAGCAACGCACAAAGAAGTAATGTTTTCTTCATAGGTTCAATAGTTTTTGGTATTGTTAATGATGTGGTATTATAGATGTTCTCTATGGTTTTGTTTCATAGCGTTTAGGT
The DNA here is from genome assembly GCA_964530595.1 of uncultured Prevotellaceae bacterium. GTDB lineage: Bacteria > Bacteroidota > Bacteroidia > Bacteroidales > UBA3663 > Liminaster. The sequence goes on from CAZGZL010000065.1 coordinate 3,644, forward strand.
CAACCGTTCGTCGGGATGAGCCCCATGCGACGATGTTAAGTCTAAATGTCACAACGCCACAAATATACAAGATAATCTTTAGATTATTTCGTTTTATTTTGAAATATCGCCTGAAATTGTCCGAAAAACACGTTTCCCGATAGGAAATTGTCGGTTTTCTCCGGAAAAATCATTTTGCACCCCTCGGTTTTTGTGTCCGAAGTTTCCAATGGTTGCGCTCCGGGGTAGCGCGTGTTTTGCTCCTTCCAAATGGAACCGAAATCGCGAAGTTGCGCGAAATCGGTTGCGCTTTCTTGCGCCTCGGAGCATTTCAATGCGTTATTAAATAAAATAGGAGTGGGGTTGACGGGATGAAAAATTGCGCAATAGGTGTCACAAGTTGCGCGAAAACACCCGGTTTTTAAGTAAAACGTCTGAAAAAATAGGAAAAAACGGTGCGTTAGGAGAGAAAGTGTTGCTCAATTCAGCCCTTATTGTAATCTTTGCACGAATCAAAAACCCTCTTGTAGGGCGCAAACGTGTAGATGAAAGGTTTATAAATCACTATCGCGCCGACCACGATTCGGCTGTTAGAAAATTGATTTTAACGCAGGGTGATCGCCCTACTTTCTTTATTTTTTGATGAACATTCTCACACCATGAACGCATCGCGGATGCAGACACGGCGTGAGGATTAGTGCGGCTCTCATGGGTCGCACCATTCAGAGTGCTAATTCAAAACTAAAACTAATCAAACTTCTATCAAAAACGCATTTATGAATGTAACTAAACTTGCCCGCAAGGGGTTAGCCACTCTCTTTTTGAGTTTGCTAAGTTTGGTCGCCTATGCGCAGGTGCGTTCGATCAGCGGTAGCGTGATCGACGAAACCGGCGAACCGGTGATCGGTGCGAATGTATTGGAGGTAGGTACAACCAACGGTGCAATTACCGACTACGACGGTAACTTTGCACTCAAGGTGCAGCCGAACGCCAAACTTCAAGTTTCTTTCATTGGTTACACGACCAAGACTGTTCCGGTCGGCAACCAATCTGTTTTCAAAATCACTTTGTCCGACGATCAGCAAGCCTTGGAAGAGGTAGTCGTGATCGGTTACGGTACGGTGGCAAAGAAGGACCTCACCGGTTCGGTTGCCTCGATCGGCACCAAGGAGATCTCTTCGATCCCCGTAGCCAGTGCAACGGAAGCTATGACCGGTAAGTTGGCAGGTGTGAACATCACGACGACCGAAGGTTCGCCTGACGCTGATGTCAAGATCCGTGTCCGTGGTGGTGGTTCGTTGTCGCAGGACAACTCGCCCCTCTACATCGTCGATGGTTTCCCGGTCAGCAGCATCAGCGATATTGCTCCTACAGAAATCCAGACGATCGACGTCCTGAAGGATGCCTCTTCGACCGCCATCTACGGTGCCCGTGGCGCCAACGGTGTCATCATCATCACCACCAAAGAGGGTCGCGAAGGTAAGACTACGGTCGACTTCGGCGCTTCTTACGGCTGGAAGAAGGTGACGAAGCTCAATAAGGTGCTGAGCCCCTACGACTACGCTTACTATCAGTACGAACTCGGTTCGGCGGACTACGGCAACTACGACGACCTCGACATCTGGAAGTCTGTCTCAGGCACCGACTATCAGGACGAGATCTTCGGCAGAACGGGCAATCAGGTACAGTATAACCTCAACGTCAGCGGTGGTACCAAGGACGTTAAATATAATGTCAGCTACGCTCACAACGAAGAGGAGAGCATCATGCTCGGCTCCGGCTTCAACAAGGACAACGTCAACGCCAAATTGAAAGCCAACCTCAGCAAGTGGTTGACCCTCGACTTCAACGCACGTATGAGCTACTCCAAGGTCAATGGTCTCAGCGGTGGTGCCGATACCAACGAGTCGAATGCAGCCAACTCTATCGTTGCCAACTCTGCCCGTTTCCGTCCCATCGAGCCGCTCAACAGCTCGACCGATGACGATGAGGAGAACAACACCTCTTCGCAGAAGAACCCGATCGAGCGTATCAACGCTACTTATAAGGTGCGCAGCACCCTCAACCAGAACTACAACGCCGGCTTGAACTGGACACCCTTCAAGCACTTCACTTTCCGCACCGAATTTGGCTACGGATGGAAGTATGATGACACCGATCAGGTGTGGGGCACAGATGCCGTCCAGAACTCTAAGCTCGGCTACAACGGTATGCCGCAGGCTGTCTTCGATCGTACCACGACTAAGAACTGGCGCAACGCCAACACCGTGACTTACGATAACAAGAAGCTCTTTGGCGGTCGCGACCGCATCAACGTCCTCCTCGGTCAGGAGGCTTCGAGCACCCAGAAGACGGCGCTCGAAAACACTTCGGTAGCATTCCCCACTTCGATGACGATCAGCGAGGTGTTGGCGAACATGGCAGCAGGTACTGCCCTCCCCACCTCGACAACGATCTCGGCTGACGAGAATTTGCTCTCTTTCTTCGGTCGTGTCAACTACACCTTGGCAGACAAGTATTTGATGACCGTCACTGTTCGTGCCGACGGTTCCAGCAAGTTTGCTGACGGCAACCGTTGGGGTCTCTTCCCCTCGGCAGCCTTGGCATGGCGTCTCTCGGACGAAGAGTTCATGAAGAAGTATCAGGATTGGCTCTCCAACATGAAGGTGCGCTTGAGCTACGGTACAGCAGGTAACAACCGTATCAGCTCCGGCTTGATGTACACGACCTATTCGATGGCGTCCAACTCTTCGAAGGCTCCCTTCTTCGGTGGCGATCGCGCAAGTATGCTCGAATTGGGGTCTAACCTCTACAACCCCGATTTGAAGTGGGAGACCACCGTCACTCGTAACGTCGGTATCGACTACGGTTTCTGGGACAACCGCTTGAGCGGATCGTTGGATTTCTATTGGAATACTACCAAGGACCTCTTGATGCAGGCTGAGATCCCCGCCAACACAGGTTACAGCTATCAGTACCGCAACTTCGGTCAGACCTCGAACAAGGGTGTCGAACTCTCGTTGACCTCTGTCCTCGTAGATAAAAAGAAATTCGGCTTGAACTTCACGTTCAACGTCTCTTACAACCGCAACAAGATCGACAAGCTCGCAACGGAGAATCCGTGGCAGAGCAGCAACTGGGCGGGTAGCACCCTCTCTAAGTACGAAGACTACCGCGTCGAAGCAGGCGGACGTCTCGGCGAGATCTGGGGCTACAAGACCAACGGCTACTTCACCGCTTACGATCCGGTCAACAATCCGGAGGGCGAACTCGTGCTGAGCGGCACCAAGTGGGTGCTCCGCGACGGCTTGAAGGACAACAGCCCGACAATCACCGGCGGTAACTATTATCCGGGTGCATTGAAGGTTCAGGTGGACGAAAATGGCGACCCCGTGAAGCAGAAGCTCGGCAACACCGTAGCTCCGACTTCGGGCGGTTTCGGCTTCAATGGTCGTGCTGGCAACTTCGACTTCAACGTGTTCTGCAACTATTCGTTGGGCAACAAGTTGATCAACGGTACCAAGCTCGCCCTCAGCTTCAACTCCGGCTCTGCTAAGGGTTACAACCTCAACAACGACTTCCGTGTAGGCAATCGTTACACTTGGATCGACCCCGCTACCGGTTTGAACCTCGGCAAGCCTTCGACTTCGACCGTCGAACTCTACGGCGCAGATGGCATCGCTACTCGCCTCAACGAGATCAATCAGGGCGCCAACCTCTACAACCCCGCAGCTGTCTCCACGATGCAGCTCACCGATTATGCCGTAGAGGATGCTTCGTTCCTGCGTATCAACAACGTTACGGTCGGCTACACCTTGCCGAAGAAGATGGTTCAGAAGGCATTCATGCAGAACGTCCGCTTCTATGTGACGGGCTACAACCTCTTCGTCCTCACCGACTACAGCGGTGCAGATCCGGAGGTCGATACCAGCAGCAAGAAGAACGCGATGACTCCCGGTGTGGACTATGCGTCCTACCCGAAGAGCCGCTCGTTCGTAGCCGGTGTTAATGTTACATTCTAATTTAAGGAGGAAAAGTAATGATTAAAAATATTGCAAAAACCATTCTGCTCTCTGCCGGTGTCCTCTCCATGACGTCTTGTTCGGATTTCTTGGATCAGACCTCTCCGTCGGAACAGACCGGTCAGACCGTATTCGAGTCTACCTATTATACCGGTCTTGCCGTCAACAAGATTTACGGTGGCTTGACGCAAGATCAGACCTATTCGCAGTACATTCCGATCATCTGGGGTACCAACTCCGACTGCGAATTGATCGACGGTCTCGGCTCGGACGCATCCAATACGTCCAGCGAACGAGGCAACATGAACTACAACACCAACCCCGGTTGGGCGAACATCTCCAAGCTCTGGAATGCCATGTACGGCATCATCGAGAACGCGAACCTCGTCATCGAGGGGGTAGATGGCAGCAGCTTGGCTCAGGGCGGCAACTCTGACGCGCGTACCATGCTCCGCTACAAAGGCGAGGCGTTGACTCTCCGCGCCATGATCTACTTCGACTTGATCCGCTTCTTCGGCGACGTGCCGATGAAGATGGAGTCTTCGCAGTCCGATTTGAGCAACGCCTATTTGGGCAAGACCGATCGCGATACGATCATGGATCGTCTGATGGACGATTTGGACGAGGCGATCGAATATTTGCCTTGGGCGGGCGAGGTTTCGTCGTACACGACGGAGCACGTCACCAAGGGTTATGCGTACGCTTTGGCTGCCAACATCGCTTTGACCCGCGCAGGCTGGGCTATCCGCGAGCAGTCTAAGGCCGGCTACGAAACCGACGCCGAGGGCGACGCAACCTATCCGACGCAGCGTCCCGATGCCGCTACACGTCAGGGCTTGTATGCGTACGCTTTGGAGCACCTCTCTGCCATCATCAACAACGGTACACACAAGCTGAACCCTTCAGTCGAGAATGAGTGGTACCTGCTCAATCAGCGTACCCTCGACCAGACTTATCGCGAGAATATCTTCGAGATCCCGATGGGTTTGGGCGTCAGCAGCGAGCTCGGCTATACCATCGGCGTCCGTATCAACGGCGCAAGCTCTTACTACGGCGCCAAGGGCAACTCGTCCGGTAAGATGAAGCTCACGGCTCCCTACTTCTGGTCGTTCGACTCCAACGACTTGCGTCGCGACATCACTTGCGCTCAAGTGCAGCTCAAGGAGGAAAACGGCGTGCTCAAAGAGAGCTTCGTCGGCAATGCACCCTTCGGACTGTACTGCGGCAAGTGGGACATCCGCAAGATGAACGAAGAGTGGCGTCAGACCGCTGTCGCTACCGGCAACGCCAAGTGGATGAGCGGTATCAACGTTGTGCGTATGCGTTACCCACAAGTGCTCTTGATGTATGCTGAAGTCATGAACGAGTTGGCCGGTCCCGACGGAAGCTATGCCGGTGCTGCCGGCATGACGGCCCGCGAAGCCCTCGCCGCTGTACACACTCGCGCTTTCGCTGCCGAGCATAAGAGCGACGCAGCCGCTTATGTAGCAGGTATCGCTGCCGACAAGGAGTCTTTCTTCAACGCCATCGTTGACGAGAACGCGTGGGAGTTGGCTGGCGAAGGTTTCCGCAAGTTCGACTTGATCCGTTGGAATCTGCTCAGCGCTAAGATCGACCAGTTCAAGGCTGATTATACGGCACAGCTCGAAAACGAGTATCCCGCTAAGTTGTACTTTAATTATGCAGACGAGGCGCAGACCACTATCGACATGAACAGCGTTTGTTGGTACGAGACGCCGGAGAATACCTCTGACTACGCAGGCAGCGTGACCTATTTCGGTACGGTGAATGCAACGCAGGTAAGCAACTTGTCGACGATCTCTGCCGGCTTGAACGCTACGGTGAAGAACCGCTACTTGATGCCGATCGCTTTGACGACGATTTCTGCCTCGAACAATATGTTGCAGAACTCTTACGGCTTTGCTTCGAACTAAAAAAAGTTCGCCCACTTTTCTACTAAAAACAGAAACTCAATATGAGAAAGAACATTCAATATATGGTCGGTTCGGGAGCGTTGATGCTCCTGACCGCCGTAGCTTCCGTTTCATGTACGGAGGGTAATGATTGGGATGTAGATTCGTCTTACGATCGCCTCTTCAGCGTTGTCTCTTCTACTCTCTCCGTCAACGAAAGCACAACCTCTGCCGAGGTGCGTTGGACGAAAACGCCCGACACAGAGTATTATATTATTCAGGTCAGCAAGGATTCTCTCTACGACGGTATCGACCTCGATACCGTACAGGTTGTGACCTACGGTACAGAGGGCGAGATCACGGCATCTCCCTTCACGTTGACCGACTTGGACAGCAGCAGCAAGTACTTCCTCCGTATTCAGGCTGCTTCGACGCAGAAATCCTCTTCCAAGTGGACCTATTTAGATAAGTCTTCGTTCAAGACTAAGGCAGAACAGATCTTGAATGATGCACGCAACATCACCGGTACCGGCGCATTGATCAGCTGGGAGGCAGGCTTGTCCGTGACGCATCTCGTCGTGACCCGCAGCGGCGACGAAGAGGGTGTGCAGATCGACCTCGATGCCGAGGCTGTGGCAGCCGGTCAGTATCGCTTGACCGGTCTGGACTCTAAAAAGACCTACAATGTTACGATCTGGAACAACGATGTGCAGCGCGGTAAGATCACCTTCAAGACAACCGAGGCTTATCCCGAAGGTTTCGACGTCGTGACCATCTCCGACATAGCTACGTTGACCGATCTCTTCACCAATCCGGCTAATTATATCGGCGAGAACGATGGTAACGTGCTCTTGCTCTTCCCCGCAGGTTCCACCATCAACAACATCTCTGAAGAAGCCAAGGTGACGGTGCCCGCCGAATTGAAGTCGATCGTCTTCTGGGGCGAATCGGGCGGCGAGACCGCTACGTTTATGCCTAAGGGCTTGTCGTTCGCCGGCGATCACTCGTACATCCGTTTCTACAACCTCAACTTGCAGAACGACGGTACTTCCGGCAACTACATCATCAACCAAAACGTAGCAGGAACTATCGGCGACATCTTGATCGAGAATTGTACCATCAGCAATACTCGCGGTGTGCTCCGCGTTCAAAGCCCCGGTAATACAGGCTCGATCAATAGCTTCGAGATCAATAACTGTATTATTGATAATATCGGCTCTTACGGTATTTCGCAGACCAAGGTTTCGGGCTTCAGCTACGGCTCTTGCACGATCCAGAACTCGACGATCACGAATGTGGATGCCGGAAACGTCATCGCTTCGCAGCAGGACGGCGTCGAATTTAATATTTCGAACTGTACGTTCTACAACTGCGTGAACGCAGCGACCAAGGCTTTCATCGACATGAACAAGATGAACAACTGCGTGGTGAACATCTCGAAGACAATCGTGGGTCGCTTCAAGGCGTATGCGGACGAGACAACGACCATCAAGGCTGTCAGCCTCAAGATCGGTGAGTACAACTTCGCGCTCAACGACACAGAGGTCTACTCGACATCCGACTGTCCCTACACCGCGCGCTATACTTGGGGCTCTTCGCTCGATCTCACTTCCGATAAGCTCTTCGCTGATCCCGCACAGGGCGACTTCCATTTGGTAGGTCTCTCTCTGAACGCAGGTGATCCGCGTTGGTTGGAAGAAGAATAATTCGATACAAACAATAGGAAAGAATCGCCGCAACCTTCGGGTTGTGGCGATTCTTGTTGTATAGGGCGATCGTCTGTTGCGGAGCGGACCTATATAATATAATGTACGCGCGAGAGCGTCACATAATGTATTTTACAATAAGTCGCGCCTTGTTAGTGGCGGGCTCTCATGCTGAGGATGCAAAATAGAGGACAAAATAGACAACTTTTTAACATAAACATGAAAATTATAGGGTTTAAGAGTAGAAATTCTAAAAAAACCTTGGCAAGCTAAAAGCAATAAATGATATTTGCGCTTGACAATTAGAGCCCGTCCGACTATT
>CAZGZL010000066.1:0-11488 GCA_964530595.1 uncultured Prevotellaceae bacterium
ACGGGGCGCTTGTTTTATTGATGAAAATTATCGGAGAATTGTCTGTTCGCGGTCGGGACCCACCGAAAGAATCGTGATCGGTGTCTCCAACTCGCGTTCGAGGAAGGCAATGTAATCCTTGAACGCCTGCGGGAACTCTGCTTCCGTCTTGCAAGCTGAAAGAGAGCAATTCCAACCCGGAAGCTCCTTGTAGATCGGGCGAATGGAGTCGTTGATCTCGAAGGGGAATTCCGTCGTCACCTGTCCGTCTATCTCGTAAGCTGTGCAGGCTTTGATGGTCGGGAAGGTGTCGAGAACGTCGCTCTTCATCATGATCAACTGCGTGACGCCATTGATCATAATGCTGTACTTCAGCGCAACGAGGTCGATCCAACCGCAACGACGTTTACGCCCCGTTACGGCCCCAAATTCGTGTCCGATAGCGCAAAGCTTCTCGCCATCTTCGTCGAAGAGCTCTGTCGGGAATGGACCGCTACCGACGCGGGTACAGTAGGCCTTGAAAATGCCGAATACCTCGCCAATGCGGTTGGGAGCTACGCCGAGACCGGTGCAAGCACCTGCGCATACCGTGTTGGACGACGTAACGAACGGATAGGAACCGAAATCCACGTCGAGCAACGTGCCCTGAGCGCCTTCGCACAGCACACTCTTGCCTTGACGCAAATAATTATTGATGACGTGTTCGCTGTCGATAAACTTGAACTGTTTCAAGAATTCTACTGCTTCCATCCATTGCTGTTCCAGCTCTGTAATGTCGTATTCGTAGTTGAGGGCACGAATCATACGCTCGTGGCGTGCCTTGGCTGCGGCATACTTCTCGGCGAAGTTGCTCAAGATGTCGCCCACGCGCAGACCGTTGCGGCTCACCTTATCGGTGTATGTAGGACCGATGCCCTTACCCGTTGTACCGATTTTTCCGGCGCCTTTGGCTGCCTCATTTGCGGCGTCCAAGATGCGATGGGTGGGGAGGATCAGGTGCGCCTTCTTGCTGATATAGAGGCGCTGTGTCAGGTCGTGACCACTGGCAGCCAACTCTTGAGCCTCCTTCATGAAGAGCAAGGGGTCGATCACGACGCCGTTACCGATGATGTTCACTTTGCCTCCTTGGAAGATGCCCGACGGGATGGAGCGAAGCACATACTTCTCTCCGTTGAACTCTAACGTGTGTCCGGCGTTGGGTCCTCCTTGGAAGCGAGTAACGATGTCGTAACGCGGGGTTAATACATCCACCACTTTGCCTTTACCTTCATCGCCCCATTGGAGGCCTAATAATACATCCACTTTCATAGTGTTGTCGTTTTGATATTGTTGATTGTTTTGTAAATCATTGTGTGCTCCATCCGAATGTCCTTGGTTCAAGACTTGGCTTTCGGCGTTGCGGATGGCTCGCTTTCGGATTTCTTTTTGCCTCGGGTGCTCTTGGTGCGCTTACGCAATTCGGCACGATTCATCGTGTTTTGGCACCGATGACAATAGCCATAGATGTTGAATGCCAACTGTGCTACTTTGAACCCCTTAGGGCAAGCGTGCTGTAGCTCGTCGACAAGCCCCGGACGCATCAGGGTGCTAATGCTGCCGCATTTCTTGCAGACAATGTGAATGCGAGGTTGCATCCCCACTGTGCGCTCGTAGAACGCCATACCTCCTTCGATGAGTTCGATTTTGGAGACTAATTGCGCTTCACAGAAGAGTTGCATTGTGTTGTAAACCGTGGCAATGCTGACGCGGCTATTTTCGTCATCGAGCAACTGATGTAGCGTTTCGATGTCGACCGGCGCCGTGAGGCAATGCAGCTTGTGCAGGATCAGTGTACGCTCTTGCGTATGCTTCTTGTGACACCGATCCAAGTAGCTGTTCAGTTGCGCTAATGCTTCGTCAAAGTCTTGCGGCTCTTCGAGCACACGCGCCTGTCGGACGATGGTTGCACGTTTGCGTAGCGCCGACTCGTGCAGTGAGGGTTGTTTGCGTTCTTCTTTGCTCATAATCCTGTGCTGTATTACGGGGCTTTCATTAGCGTTCCATCAACCAATAGGCTGTCGTGCGGAGTGAGGCTCGGAGCTCCGGATCGGCTACCACTTGCGCCACTTTTAGTCGCCATTCTTCCTTCAAGGGTAGGTCGTCGCGGCGGTGCAGGATCTGTAGCGCACAGTAGAACTTCAGAGGCTCTGTGTGCGGATCGACCTCCATCAGGTGGCTCAGCAGGCTTTCTGCTTGATGCATACGGCTGAGCAGGTTCATACAGAGCTGATCGGCTATCTCCTCGTAGCGCGCTTCGGACGCCCACCGCACTGCCGTCTCGACCTTCATTTCGTCGATCGGGTAGAGACGTGTAGCGAGCATCTTAGACTCTCGAATATCCTCTGTCCAGAGCGCCTCTGCTAATTCGCTTGAGGGAGCATAACGTTCCGCCACCTCCCGCAATCGCATGGAGGGCACTCCGAAGCAGATTCGGTAGACCACTCCATTGCGTTGCAGTGTTTGGGATATGTCCGCATTCATCTGACGACGAAATTGGGCGTGGATCTCGGAGAGTAGACTGTCGGCAATCATTTTACTCGACGGTCAAAGCTGAGTAGTCGTGAGAGTAACGTAACATCTGATCAATGTAGCCTTCGCCATAGATGACATGAACATCGGTAATGTTTCCGTCGTTATCCTTCACCAATTCGTAACGCGGATTGACGAATCCCTTATAGGGGGCAAGGTTCAGCAACTGATAACGCTGCAATACTTCGGCATGGAGCTCCGGATTGACCTTGACGCCATAGTTTTCGACCAAGAGACGTCCGGCTTCGTAGTCGCCAGTCGACTTGATACGCTGTACTTCAGCCAAGAGGCGTCCAAACAAAGCGCGTAGCTTCTCGTAGTCGTTGATCACCACATAAGTCTTGCCGTCGCGCTTCCGCATCTCTACCACGTTCTCGGCACGTCCCTGTTCGTAGCACCAATGAGCGATCAACGAACGGTTGCGCATGTGAGCCTCTTCGATGTTGTCTCCCGGCAGGATGCGCACCAACTGCGTCATCAAGCCGTTCATCATATAGGTGTAATACTCTGCTTTGTATGCTTCGGCATCAGGCATAACGCCCAATTCGATAGTTTTGGGATCGGCGATATAATAGAGAGCAAAGAGATCGGCACGTGCCTCTTCGAGGGTCGAACCGTGAGCCTTCAAAGCGTCGGGATCTACACCCGGCAGTAGCTGTCCGGAAGCATGACCCAAGCATTCGTGGAGGTCGGTGTGTACGTTGTCTGCATAGTGCCCGTATTGCTTGGAGCGGGCGCGTTCTTCGTCGCTCCACATGAATTCTTCCGCGAAGCCATTGCCCTGCGCTGCGGCATCGTAAGCTGCGGTGATATTGTCGATCGAAACCGACTTAGAACCGTGCTGCGCACGAATCCAGTTGGAGTTGGGCAGGTTGATACCGATGGGGGTAGAGGGATAGCTGTCACCTGCAAGGATAGCCGCGGTGATCACCTTGGCTGTTACCCCCTTGACAACCGGCTTGCGGAATGCAGAGTCGACCGGCGAATGATCTTCGAACCATTGTGCGTTGGCTGAGATAATCTCGGTGCGGGCTGTGTTGGCAGAGTCTTTGAAGTTGACAATGGATTCCCAACTGCCTTTGAGCCCCAACGGATCGCCATAGCTCTCAATGAAGCCGTTGACGAAATCGACACGTGAGTTTAGGTCTTCGACCCAAAGGATAGAATAGGTGTCGAAGTCTTTCAGGTCGCCGCTTTTATAGTATGCGATGAGTTGACGGATCACTTGTGCTTGTTGCTCGTTCTCCGCCTCGCCGAGAGCCAACGTCAAGTGCTTTACGATCTGACGGATGGCTGCGCCATACATACCGTCCTCTTTCCAGACGCGCTCCACCAATTTGCCATCTTCCTTCACTACTTGTGAGTTCAGACCGAACATGACGGGCATCGTGTCGTTGGGATTCTTCATCGCGTTGTAGAATGCCTCTACTTCAGCCTGTGTGACTCCTTCGTAGAAGTTTCCAGCCGAAGTGAGGATGAGGTCGGCGCCGTCCTCCTGATTGACGCGCACCTTGAGATATTCGGGGTCGAAAATAGCGCGTGTGATCTCCTCCTGCGGGATATCGCCGAGATTGCGAGCTATGTGTGCTTGAACCTCAGCCGGAAGAGCAGCAAGCTGTTCCTCGTAGAACTGTTGCGAGAAGGCGGGGGTAAATTTCGCGGTAGAATAGTGGTGATGAATGCCATTGGCAAACCAGACCTGCTTCAGGTAGGTGAGAAAGCCCTGATAATCGGCGCTCTCCCGATCGCCTTGGTAATTCTGATAGATCGCCTCCAACTGAGTGCGAATTGCCAAGTTATACTTCCCGTTTTGATCCCAAAGGATGTCACGCCCCCAAAGAGCGGCTTCCGTCAGGTGATAGATCAGTTTCTTCTGCTGAAGCGAAAGACTTTCAAAGCCGGGCACTTTGTAGCGAAGCACTTCGATGTCGGCAAAGCGATCCACGCTCCACGGCTGTTCCTGTTGACATTCCTCTTTAGGCGAGGAGCAAGATCCTGTGAGTACTGCTGTTGCCATAGCAAGTCCTAATATTTTTTTCATTTTTTATAATGGGTTTATTAAATCCGAGTTTGTCCGGTTACGAGCGGCGAAAATAGGTAAAAATCCCCAACTTTAGGATAAGACTACCCTAAAATTGAGGATTTCACTTAATATTTACCGGACTTTTTGTGTCCGTAATTCGATTTGCGTTCGTTGCTGCCGCTCTTGAAATTGTTGTCTCCGAACTTCCGTTCATAGCTGCGACGACCACCTGTAGCGGCGCCTTTGCGTGGCTCGGCACCTGCTTCGGACACGGAGATACGACGTCCGCGGTAGTCGGCGCCCTCCATGTCTTTCAGTACGAAACGCGCCTCGGCTTCGGGTACTTCGAAGAACGAACAATTCGTAGCGAGGTCGATACGTCCCACCTCAATGCGATGGTGCACGTTGGCGTTGAGCAGTGTGATGATCGCTCGTGGATTGATGCCGTCACGACGCCCCACATTGATGAAGATGCGTTTGAAGCCCGGTTCGGGGGTATGGTCTTGACGGTCGCTACCGCCGCGACGTTCCGAACGTTCGGCAGATTGGGTACGTTCCCGACGAGTGCGCTCTTCGGGGATGTCCAACTCGGCGCTGTCCTTGTAGTATTCGATCATGCGGTTGAACTCAAGGCTTACTACGCGTTTGATGAGGTCTTCGGTCGATAACCACGAGAGCTTTTTGTAGATGGGGTCGAGGTATTGCGAGATCTCATCCTCTTTGACCTCCACTTTCTCCAAGCGATCTGCCAAGTGGAAGAGCTGTTTCTCCGTGATCTGCTTTGCCGTAGGTACCAAACCCTTCTCGAAGGCCTTACCGATGACGCGCTCAATGTCGTGTAGGCGGCGTCGCTCTTTGATGTGAATGATACAAATGCTGGTGCCTCGTTTGCCTGCGCGTCCCGTTCTGCCGCTACGGTGTGTATAGACTTCGATGTCATCGGGCAGACCGTAGTTGATGACGTGTGTCAAGTTGTCGACATCCAGTCCGCGTGCTGCGACGTCAGTGGCTACCAAGAGTTGCAAGTTGTGCATACGGAATTTATTCATCACCGTGTCGCGCTGCTGCTGACTCAAGTCGCCGTGTAAGGCGTCGGCATTGTAGCCGTCAGCCATCAGCTGCGCCGCAATCTCCTGAGTATCCTGACGCGTGCGGCAGAAAATGATGCCGTAGATGCTCGGATAGAAGTCCACGATGCGTTTCAGCGCTGCGTACTTATCTCGCGCGTGTACCAAATAGTAGACGTGGCTGACGTTGGCGGAGCCCTCGTTTTTGTGACCGATGGTCACTTCCACGGGGTTGGTCATATAGTTTTGTGCAATGGAGGCAATTTGCTTGGGCATTGTGGCGCTGAAGAGCATCGTGCGATGTTCTGCGGGAACGCCGGCGAGAATGGTCTCAATATCGTCAGTGAAGCCCATGCTGAGCATTTCGTCGGCCTCGTCCATCACCAAGGTGTTGATGGCTTCAAGGCTCACTGCCCCGCGGTTCATCAAATCGATCAGACGACCGGGGGTTGCCACGATCACGTGTACGCCGCGACGCAACGCACTGATTTGGCTACCGATGCTGCTGCCACCGTAGACGGGCAGAATGCTGATATGATCAAGATATTTGGCATAGTCTTGCAGGTCGCCTGCGATTTGTAGACAGAGTTCGCGTGTCGGAGCCAAGATCAGCGCCTGCGGTTCGCGACGTGCCAAGTCAACCGACTGCAATACCGGCAGACCGAATGCTGCTGTCTTGCCGGTGCCCGTTTGAGCGAGACCTACGACATCGCGTGCAAGTCCGTCGCCGCTGGTGCCCAAAATGACGGGGATTACCTGCGCCTGAATGGGCATGGGCTGTTCATAGCCTAATTCCTCGATGGCGCGGAGAATAGGAGCACACACACCGAGTTCTTCAAATGTTTTTATCTCTTCCATGAATGTAAAATTGTAGCGGCTGCCGCAGAACTCCGATTCCTCTTGATTCAGCAATGTGGACGTCGGGACACGTTGAATAGCATCCGCCCACCCATTGGGTCTTGCAACAACCTCAGCCTATTGAAAAAATCGTCGCGAAGATAGCATTTTTCAACGAAATAATAACCCCCGCTGTTCGAAACTTGCAAAACAGCGGGGGTGAATAGGAGCGAATCGGCGGCGATTGCTTTATATAGGTTCTAAATTTAGCCGTCCGAAAATCGACTATCGGTTCAACGCGAAATTCAGCGTGATACCGAAATCTGTGTTCGTGGTGGGATAGGAGGTAGAAATCAGCGGCGTGCTGATCTGCTTGTCGTAGTAGAAGCGCATCGACAGCATTTTGGAAAGCTGATAGTCTGCCGCCAACTTGATCGCCAAAGATTTTGTACCCGATGTGGCCTCCGAATATTCCTCTTCGACTTTGCGTAAGACTGCCACCGTGTTTTTGTGCGTCACATCCAAACGGAGATTCAAATCGTGGTTGACGTTTGCATCGCGTCCGTTGGGCATCCCGATGCGGGTGTTGAAGTTGGCAATCTTGTAGCCTAAACCTACGGTGATGTCTTTCGAGAGGTTCTCGACTAACTGCGCCGACGACATATTCAGCGTGACGGTGCGCGTCTGTTTATATTCACCTTTGATCGTGATGCCGTTGTTGGTCGTCGCACTCAAACCAGCCAAGGGAGCAAAACTTTCGCTCAACGAGACTGTAGAAATGTCATACGCCGAAGCAGGTACCGGGACATCGTTAGCTGCGTCCAACGTGAAGCCTAAGCCCTGCTCGTTCTCTACGTAATTCGTATAAGTGGCATAGCTGCCTACATTGTAGGTGCAGGTGTAAGCGTGGCTCAGCGTCATCGTCTTGAAGTACTTGCTCAACGCCGGGAAGAGGCTCAGCAGACCGTCGTAGGTAACTTTCCAGTTGGGCAATGCTTTCCAGATCTCCGGGAAGGGGGAGAGGCTGATACTCCCGGCGTTGCCTCCCGTATAGGCAGCGAGGAAGGCGGGCACGAGGACGTCACTACTGTTGATGCGTGACGCTCCCAAATTTCCTTCGAAGGGGGTTCCCGCTTGCTGTGCGTAGCTACTCATGAAGCCACCTTTCGGATAACGGCTACCATCGTACTGCGCCAAGAAACGCTGATAGATTTGCTCTCGATAGGAGAGGAACTTGTTGAAAGCATCGCTGTTGTAGCTGCCTGAGAGCTTATTGCCGAAAGAGGAGCGAAGGGCGATGGTGGTCATCTGGAACGAGCCGCTGCGCGTGATCGCCATGTCTTCGAACATGAATTGATGGCTCTGCTTCTCATTGCGCTTATGGGCACCATTTAGATTGATTTTCAGCCCTGTTAAAGGCTCCAATACCACTTGGTAGCTGAGGTCTTTCGTCGTACTGTAAACGGCGGGCGTAGTCAGTGAATCGTTGCAGATCAGCCAATCGCGTTCGATGGCTTTCCGTGTGAACGACTCGCCCCCCTCAAAGCCGAAGGCAAATCCCAAGCCCGGTGCCAAACTACCGCTTCCCTGTCCGTTATTCTGTCCGAAGAAGTCGCCTGCGAAGGGGCGGAACGACGGCAGGTAGGTATTGTCGGTTACCTTATAACCGACAGTGGCACTACGCACCAACATCAGTGTCCGGCTGGTGTATTGCAACGCCTTATACCATTTCTCGTCGTCCAACGGCTTGTCAGCCTTGATGGTCAAGACCAGATCCAGTGTATCTCGATTTTTGATCTTAATACTGTTGGCGTCCGTCGCGCGGTACTTCAGCGGATAGCTTTTGCCGTTGGTATCTTTAGCGGAGATGATCAAGCGGCGTGTATTCAAGCCGTGACGAATAGAAATCAAGCTATCGCCCGCCAAAGTGATCTTCTTCGAGATCTTTTTCTCTGTCGGCTTTGCTTTTTTCTTCGTTGTGCTTTGTTTGCTGTTGCGGTTGTTCGTCTGGCGGAATTTATCGTTAACCTTTTTGAGGAATTTCGACTTATTGTAGAGGGTCTCGAAATTCAGACGACCGTCCCACTGCCACGTAGCCTCATTCTGCAAAGAGTTACCCGTGGTAGTCTCTGAGTCGATCTGTGTGCCTCGATCCCACGAATAGCTGCTCTTATACTTGATGGAGAGATTGGTCCAATCCATTCCGGGCAACTTCGTGATCGGTACAGTCCACGTCCCGTCGAAGGTCTGATTGTACGCCGTAGTGGTTCCCAACTTCCAGAGGTTGGTCATGATGGTATCTTTCCATTGCTCGTATTCGTCCGGATAGAGATTCTTATTCACCGGTGTGTCAGGCTCGTCGATACGTGCGTTGGTCGCCGAATTGAACGAGAATTTCAGTGTCTTGGTCAGATCCCAAGTGATGGCGGTTTGGCGCAACCAAGTGAAGGTGCTACTGTACGTCGCGGGAATTTGATAGTCCGAGACACCGTAGCTGCTCACATCGCGCAGTTGCTCCTCCTGATACGTGCGATTGAGGTTGCTGGAGAGCGAGATGTTGTTGGGCAACCAGTTGAGCTGAAATTCCGTCAACAGCTTCAGTTGTTTCTTGCTTTTGCCACTGTTGCTCTGCTTGTTGGTGTTGTCCTTGCTCTTGTTTCCCGCACCGCCGGTGTTATTGTTCTTGAACGGAGTCCACGGCACAAAATAGGGGGCGTAGTTGTAGTTGATAGAGCCCTTCCACGTACCGCGGCGTTCGTATTCCGTCGATGGGTCGTGCGCTTGCGACGTATTCTGCGAGTAGGAGATCGTCACGTTGGCGGGATCCCACGGCTTAGCTTTCTTGCTCTTCACATTGAACTTCATGCCGGAGAGGGCGAAACTCTTGCTCTCCTCTACGGTCTGTGTCAGTTCGCGGATTGAATCCTTCTGCTGTTTGGTTTGATAGGTGTCCAATGTCTCTTCGAGCAACATATCCTCATTGTAGGGATCGTATTTCGGTGTCGATACGGAGCGAGATCGAGAGTAATAGATCGGCGCAGAGAGCTTCACCTGTTCCGGTAGCCAGCGACCGATGTCGGTCTGTCCGGAGAAGGTGTAATCGTAATCGTTCGTCATAGAACGTTCTGTGCTACTCTGTTCAATGCTTCCGAAGCCTGCAGACGTGTACGATCCTGCGGCGTTGAACGTTGCCAAGTCGCTGACGCGCAGTGTTGCGTTGCCTTTAGCTGCCCAACCTCCCGATTCGTCGATACCGTTCATGCGCAATTCGTTGACCCAGATCTTGGCACTCTTTGAGGTCTTTCCATTGTTGCGAACACCGATCATGATGACCGAAACCTCCGATAGCGTCGGATTTCCGATCACAGAAATGCGATTATTGGGATGGTCGCTGTCATATTCGCTGTAGAGCGAGGTGTAGCTCACATTCGAGAGGCTTTGTTGCTTCTTACTGTTGCGTACCTTCTTGAGCGAAGTGAACTTGCTGATCGCCACATCGATCATGTTCTCTTGTGGCCAAACCGCCAAGCGATCGTTCGGGCTGTTGTTATTATATGTGCCGGGATTGGTCAAGTGCAACGGCACCTCATATTCATAGTAATTGTCTTTGTAGTCGGAGCCCAAGCGGATGAAGACCGATAGATCTCCATTGCTTACCGCCGTCTCGTTGCCCACCAACGCCTCGCCGTGGACGAAAAGCTGCAGATTTTCGAAGCGGCGAACGTCCACGCCAGAGTTTTTGTAGACGGCGAGGGCATCGTGTGGCTCCAAATTAGAAACGCTCAATACCATAGACTGTTCGTTCAGTTGCGTAGCTGTGGCTTGGCTCGGATCGTTGATTCGAGTCACACCGGGGGGCAAAACATAGTTCACCGGGATCGATCCGGCGTTTTCTTCGATGTTCACGGTGGAGGTCGAGAGGCTACCCGTCCCCGCCACGGCATAGCCGCGATCTGCCAACGAGGAGGCGGTGTAGGTGCGCCAATCACTGCGCACCAACTCCAACGTTGCCAAGCGCAACGTCTGTTCCTGTTTCCAACCGGTCATAAACAGACGCATGAAGCGAATAGACTTGAAGTTGTTGATCGTGCCCACTTTCTTCTCGTATTCGCGCAGCGGAATGCGGAACTGATACCATCGCACAGTCTCTTTCTTGCCGTTGCGCAGAGTGACGGAGGCATCTTGTACCGCTTCGATGTAGTTTTGACCTACATTCATGTCCGAACGACGCAACGAGATGTGATACTGATAGTAACGCTCGTATTCGTTCAGTGTATTGTCTTTGTTGATATCTTCCACATCTGGCGTGCTTTTGGCTGCGGTGGAATACTTTTCGGGCGAGTCTGCGGTCGAAGCCGAGTTTCCGTCGGTTCCGGTGTAATGTTTGTAGCGCTCCAAGATGGAGGTTTGCTCTGCGTCGAAATCTGTGCCGCGATAGTGGTGATAGTTGTCGCCCGCAGGGTCATTGATGGGGGAGAAGGGATCTTCACGCCACGCTGAGAGCGTCGAACCGTCCACCTTGCCCTGTAGCGCCAAAACGTAGTTCATGTAGGTGGGAAACTGCTGCTCTCCCTCGTCGGTCAGTCCGTCGAGTCCGACGTCCTGAGTCTTGCGCGAACTGGTGGAGTTGTCGAAGGCATAGACTGTGGAGCTGCGACGCGAAACGCGCCCCCAGACCGTAGTGGTAGTGCCTAAGGTGTCACCGTCTACGGAGAGACCGTTCTCGAAGCTCTTCATGCCGTCCTTCAAGATATCTTCCGACACTTCGCCTAAATTGAAGTAGAGATCGCCACCCTCGTTGATCCCTTCTGTGTCGGAGATGAAGGGATCCATCATCCAGAATTCGATATATTCGTAATTGGCATTTTCGAAGTTCGTCACATCCATGGCGCGCATCATTCCGCCCCAACGTTTTTCGGGGTGTAACAAACGACCCTGAGCATCCATCCCGTCGACGTCCACATTGTAGGGACCTCGTTCTTCGGGATAAAAACTCAAGTTGAGGACATTCAGA
>CAZGZL010000067.1:0-10988 GCA_964530595.1 uncultured Prevotellaceae bacterium
GGCGCTATAGGGCTGCTCGCCCGATGCCGGGGGGTAGATTGCTGGAGTCTCTTGGTGACAGGAGATCGAGATTAATGGCAGACACCGCCTCTCATTAGGCGGCACAGAACCCGGCTCATAGACCTACTCGACTTTTTTTTGAAAAAAAATGACCGCAGCATTCGCGTTTCGTACGAATGCTGCGGTCTTCTTATGTGTGCTGCCGATCAATGTTCCGAAAGGCAACTCTTGATGCGATTCAGCCCCTCCAAAAGGAGTTGACGCGGGCAAGCGATGTTGATGCGGATAAATCCTTCTCCATCAGCGCCGTACATGGCGCCGGAGTTGATCCAGACTTTGCCATGCTCGTAGAGGTAGTCTTTCAGTTCGTCAGAGGTGCGTCCCAAGCTGCGACAGTCTATCCAGACCAAATAAGTGCCCTCCAAACGAGTCACAGACAGGGTGGGCAATTCTTGGGCGAAGAAGGCGCACAGGGTCTGATAATTCTCCCACAAGTAAGCATTCAGCTCGTCTAACCATGCAGCACCATGTCGATAGGCAGCGATAAGGGCGAGGACGCCGAAAGGATTCACGTCGCACACCTCGTTGATATTGAGGGCGCGATCTACGGCACGGCGCACAGTGGGATTCTGTACGAAGATGTTGGCGATCTGTAAACCGGCGATGTTAAAGGCCTTGCTCGGCGAGGAACAAGTGACGGAATGTGCTGCAAACTCCTCGCCCAACGAGGCATACGAGATGTGTTTGTGTGGGGCAAACACTAATTCGCAATGAATCTCGTCACTAATGACCGTGACGCCGTGTTCCATACAGATCGTGCCTAACTGTCGGAGCTCCTCTTCGTGCCAGACACGTCCGGCAGGATTGTGAGGATTGCACAAGATCAACACCTTGGCGGCATCGTCCGACGCCTTGCGCCGCAAGTCGTCGAAGTCCATCGTATAGGTGTCATCGTGATAGATTAGGGGATTTTCGAGAATGCCACATCCGTTGTTGCGAATCGACGAAAAGAAGCAGTTGTAGACAGGAGTCTGAACGATCACCTTGTCACCCGGCTGTGTGAGGGCTTTAATCACGGCAGAAAGCGCCGGGACGACGCCGCTCGTATAGAGGATCCAGTTGCGTTGCACGGTCAATCCGTGGCGCTCACGAAACCAGTCGATCGTGGCTTGATAATATTCTTCGGGCACTTTGGTATAGCCGTAGGCGCCATGTTCCACCCGTTGTTTCAAGGCGTCAATGACACAGGGTGCCGTCGGGAAATCCATGTCTGCCACCCACATCGGGAGCACGTTAGGATCGCCTGCAGCATCCCATTTGACGGAATTGGTGTTCCGCCGTTCGATAATTGAATCAAATGAATACATGAGGTATTATTATATGAGTTTCGTCAGATGAGCGCCGCTCGGCGGAGCGAGCTTGAGTCGAATCAGGAAGAGGACGCCACGCACGCAGAGTTCGATGCACATGGCGATCCACACTCCTTGCAAGCCGTATATGGGGGCAAGCACCGCCGCCAAGGTGATGCGGATCACCCACATACTACCTAAGTTCAGGCAACAGGGGATCAGCGTGTCTCCGGCGCCAACGAAGGCGCCGTAAGCGACGATCGAGGCGGCATACATGGGCTCTGCCCAAGCCTCCGTGCGCAATGCCATGACGCCCAAGCGAACAATTTCTCCATCCGGCGTCATGGTGCCGATAATGGTGGGCGCCGCCCAATACATGATCACACCCAAGAGGGTCATAATTACCATCCCCATAGCTACGCAGGTGTAGGCAAACTGTCGCGCCAAGTCTTTCTTGCCGGCGCCGACACTCTGCCCTACCAAAGTGGTGGCAGCATCGGCAATGCCGTAGCCCGGCATGTAGCAGAGGCTTTCAGCCGTCACCGCAAAGGCGTTGGCAGCGATGGCGCACGTGCCTAAGGGCGCGACAATGATGGTCAAGACCACCTGTGCGCCGGAGGTGAGCAAGTGTTCCACCCCCATAGGCATTCCGATGCGGAAAGCATGGCGGAGGCAGCTACGCTGCAAGCGGAAGGGACTGTGGGCGTGGTGTAGATGCAATTCGGGTGAACGACGGAAGATCTTTTCCAACATCAGGAGGACTGTAACCGCCTCCGCTGCCATCGAGCCGACAGCAGCGCCCCAAACGCCCAAGCCGGCACCGGGCATCGTGAAGGTAAGCGCACCGATGGAGAGAGGACGTGTCGGAAAGATCAAGAAGAAGTTGAAAACAACGTCAAGCAAGCACCCCAAGACGCCGACCAGTCCGGGAAACAACATATTGCCACTGCACCGCAACAAACCGCTGCAAAGGTAGCTATATTGCAATATGGGCATCGCTGCGGCAAAGACACCGAAGTAGAGGGTCGCCGCAGGGTTGATGTCGCTGTTACCACCCAACCACATCGGTAACGAGCGGCAGATAGAGAGTCCTACACCCGCCAAAAGCAAGCCAAAGAGAAGGTTCGCCACCAAAGATTGATGAACAACAGAGCGTGCCGTCTCTACACGACCTGAGCCGAGGTGATGTGCCACTTGTACCGAGAAGCCCATGGCGAACGAGGATGCCAAGCCCATGAAGAGCCATGTCGAAGTCGTCACCAAACCGATCGACGCCGAAGCAGAAGCGCCCAAGCTCCCCACCATCGAGGCGTCAATGTATTGCATGACGATCGAGGAAATCTGCGCCATGATCGCCGGGACACTCAGCATGACCGCCAACCGCAACTGCATCATGCGGCTCACGGGATGTGCGCCACGGATGGTTTCGGTCAGAGTGTTCTTAGCGGATCTCACAGTCAGCCGGCTGTTTGATATGTTCGTCTAAGAGGATCGCTCCGTAGCTATCGGCAACAATGCGCCCACTGGTCGGATTTTTGACGCTGACGATGTGTCCCTGCACGGTGGCTTGTACGGTGGAGTATTCGAATGCTAAGTCGGCATCGTCATCGAAGGTACAATGTTCCAATATGAGGTCTTGAGCGTAGCATAGCGGTTGCGTTCCTCCGATATGGCAATTCACCAGACGGAGACCACGTGAATGCCAGCCTAAATACTCACCGATCAGAGTCGAGTCGTAAACAGTCACGTTGTCGGTCTCCCAAAAGGCATCTTTGGCGTGCATGACAGCATTACGGATCACCACGTTGCGACAATACTGGAAAGCATAGTTGCCCTCGTGTTTATAATCCTCTACTTCGATGTCGCGACTGTGCATGAAGAGGTAGTCGGCATTTTGCACCTCCACAGACTTCAGTCGTACGTTGCGACAGCTCCAGAAGGTTTCTTGTGCGTCGGGAATGCGGACACGCTCCAAAGTCAGATTATCCATCTCGCGAAACATCTTGGGAGCTTCTACCAAGGTGTCCGTCATGTGCAAATCGCGGGAATACCAGAGAGCCGCACGCGCACCCGGTCGAAATAGGCAATCGTGAATGCGAAAGCCGTCAACGTGCCAAAAAGGATATTTGCCTTCGAAAGTACAGTTGCGAGCTTCGATATTGTTGCATTCTTTGAGCGCAGACTCTCCGGCATGAATCGTCACGTGCTCTAAACAGAGATCATGCGATGCGAACAAGGGACGTTCGCCGCCAAATTCTTGATCTTTGATCGTGTTCATTGTCATAGGGATTATTTCATAAATAAGTAAGTATCGGGATCATTTATCCTCAAAAAGAGTAGTCAGAAAACGAGCAAGCAACGCACGAATGTCTGAGGGCTTGCCGTCGTAGTTGTTGACGAAGAGCGCAAGGGCATAGCGACTGTCCTCCGTTCCCTCTAAATAGCCTGCGTAGGCAACAACTTGTTTGGTCGTTCCGCTTTTGAGGCGAGCACGTCCGGCGAGTGAGGTGCCGCGAAGAAAGCTCTGCACTGTGCCTTCGCGCCCCGCTATCGGGAGGCTTTGTACGAAGGCGGTATCATCCGCACAAGCGGTCAAAAGCTGTACCAGAAAGTGTGCTGTGAGACGATCGTTAGGCGAAAGTCCACAACCGTCATAGAGGCGCACACCCGTGAGGTCTAAGCCTTGGTTTCGCCAATAGGCTGCGATGAGATCGCGAGCTCGAAGCGATGCATCAGAGCGAAGACCTGCAGTGGAATTACTTCCAAGAGAGGTCGATGACGTCGTTGTTGTGCCCAAAGCAGATTCTTGTTGCAGAGCAATCTGCCGCAGGAGCATTTCTGCAAGAAGGTTTTGACTGTGTAAGTTGGTCTGCCGCGCAATGCGAGATAACGGCGCACTCCAATGAGTGTAGATCGGAAGCGAAGATGTCGGCACCACGGCAGGCGACAATGTTCGATCGCTCTCCGCCGTTCCTTTGACCGCAATGCCGGCGCGTTGTAAGGCTCTGCGCAGCTCGGTAGCTGCCATAAGAGGGGGATCTGGATGATCGCCCTTCACTGTGAAGGTGGCAGAACGTTGCGGCACCGCCCCCATCAACGTGCGACGCATCTCTCCGGGAGCACCGTAGAGATATGCGCTGTCGCGGGACACCGAAGCAGTAGAGAGTCGGTTATCAATCTCCAAGCCGGGGATCTCCGGTTCAGTGCGAAGTACGCGCGGCTGACTGCCTGGATGCGACGTATCGAGAACGAGGGCATAAGTGTTGGCAGCATAGTTCAGCCCGTAGAGGCCGGCGGCATAATAGTTGCCCATATCCTCCCACGTCCAGTCCGGCGCCACGGCGTCAGCACGCAAATCATTGGCGTCACCAATGACACGCCCCGCCACCGAGCGAATGCCGGCACGACGCAGTGCCACAATCACGCTATCGACAAAGGTTCGTTCCGGGCGACTATCGTAGACAGAGGATAACGTTGCGTCGCCATAACCGCGCACCACAAGGTCGCCGCATAGGACACCGGCAGCGGAAATGGTACCGGCGGCGTAAACCTCCGTAGCAACACGTCGTTCACTCCCACAAAGGCGGAGCGCCGAAGCGGTAGTCACCAACTTCAACGTCGAGGCAGGCAGCACAGCGCGCTGTGAATCGTACTGGCAGAGCACAGTCGACGTCGCGCCATTTGTACGCTGAGATGGGGACGTTAACCGCACCACTTCTACCGCGACAGTTGCAGCACGCAGTTGCGGCGCTTGCAGCAAATGGACGAGCGCATTCTGCCCACGCTGAACAGAAGCATCCTGCCGGCACAGAGCGGGAGCATCTTGTGCGCGCAAGGTTGGGGCAAAAGCGAACCACGAAACAAGCAGGCCGCAGCCCCACAGGTTTCGTGGTCGTTTAGAGTTTGTTGTGTACATGATAGCGTATGAGACTAAGTGTATCAACCAAGATCGGCGGCGTCACGGTGGTGTCCGATTGCGAACGCACCTGCAACGACACAGAAACCTGTTGTAACTTCAGCGTAGAATCGGCAACAGCGCTCAACGTACCGACGCCCCCCACCCGATCGACGCGCGTGACGCTTGTCATCGAATCGCGATCGTAACTGAAGGTGAGCGTTGCCACGGCATAAGCACCGCTCGGCAAGTGTTGCATCCGCCAATACCACGCCACAGAATCACCTGCCAAGAGATTTTCGTCAGCTTGCCACTGTGCCTGCCACGTGTCGGCGCTGTATTGAGCATCCAACACCACATAGGTGGCGCGCAATGGCAACAGCGCCGCGTCCTCGGTCGGATTGAGTAGCAACGCTGCAGAATCCTGACGCGCCAACGCCGATTGCTCCTCATTCACCGTCTCACGCACCTTATTATATATACGGATAAAGTTTTTGAGATGCGTAGAGTACCAGACCAACGAAGAGTCATACTCAGCTTTCGTGACACCATGCTTTTCGAGCACTGCGCCTACCAACTGTTGTTTCTCCTGATCGGATGGATATTGCTCACTCTGCACCTCTATGATGCCCTCGGCCTTATGGACGTCGACCAGCAATGCCACCATTCGATCGTCGTCAATCACGTAATCGGGGCGAGACGAACATCCGACGCCCAAGAGGAGCGTCAGCCCGGTCAAAGCGGGCAAGATCAGCGGACGTAACGGCTTCATGACTCCACCTCCTTTCGTGCGTTGTCACGGGACTTTCGATCCTCGTTTGCCGACGTTCTCCCCTCGCCTGTCAGACGGCTCACTTCGCCGCGATAGAACAAGAAGAGCAAAGCGAAGCCTACGCAGATCGAAGCATCGGCGAAGTTAAACACCGGCTCGAAAAAGCGGAACGGCTCGTTGCTACAAGGCAACCACGATGGCCACGCGAAGGAGGCGCCCAAACAGTGCACTGTCTCGCCCGCCACGGGCACCCAGTCCGACCAATTAAACTCGATGAGAGGAAAATAGAACATATCCACTACGCGTCCGCGGAACCACGGAGCGTACCCCTCAACGCCATCCACCGCTAATTGTGCGACGTGACCGTAACTATCGGTGAAGAGGCGTCCGTAGAAAAGGCAATCCAAGATGTTTCCGAAAGCGCCCGCCACCGCCATCGCCATGCAGATCAGCAAACCGCGCGAAGCGTTACGGCGCACCGCCACCGCCAAGAAGTAGCCGAAGAAAGCTACTGCAATGATGCGGAAGATGGTAAGGTAGAGTTTATCGCCGACCTCCAGACCGTAAGCCATGCCGTTGTTCTCGATAAACGAAAGATAGAACCATGACGTGACTTCGACACTCTCGCGCAAGACGAAGTGTAGTTTGATGTAGATTTTGATCCATTGATCAATCAGCAGGACGGTCAAGACCACCCCCCAAGCAAGGATACCGTTACGGACAATTTTATTCACCGGGCAAGATCATTTAATGGCGTCGCTCCTTCGCCTCAACACTCAGAGTGGCGTGAGGCACAGCTCGCAAGCGCTCCTTCGGGATCAGCTTGCCGGTTTCGCGACAGATGCCATACGTTTTGTTTTCAATTCTCACGAGTGCGCCTTGAAGTCCCTTGATGAACTTCTGCAAGCGTGAGGCCATGAGTCCTGCCTCCTCGCGAGAGAGCGCTTCGGCACCATCTTCCATGTTCTTGAACGTGGGGGCGGTGTCGGCGTCTCCGTTGTTACCATTAGAGAGCAGTGTTCTCAGGTTCGCATACTCTTCGTTAGCCTTTTGTAGTTTCTCTAAAATTAGAGTTTTGAACTCCGCTAACTCTTCATCAGAATACCGCAATTTCTCGTCAGTCATAGTAGTGTAAATTATAAGGTGCAAATAAATTGGCTATGTGTGGTGGTGAAATCGAAGTTTCTACGCGGAGAAACCGCGATTTCTAAAGAGTCGAAGCTGCGGCGCGTCGTGCGACGCAGCTTCGTGATTGTATGACGGGCGTTCGGTTTACTTCCGAATGCTTGCCAAGATCGTGTATCCGTCCATCTCGAAGGGTTCGCCCTCTGCCAGATCGGGCACGATGCAAATCTCCGATGCTAAAACTTGCGCAGCGATGTAGTCCTTGAAACGAGCTACTGCTGCGTCGCTTTCGGGCGCGCTTTGCAGGGTGACAACGATTCGGTCGGTGATCTCCAAGCCGGAGGACTTGCGCAGGTTCTGAATACGCTTCACCAATTCGCGTGCTGTACCTTCGCACTTCAGCTCGTCGGTAACAGTGATGTCGAGAGCCACCGTGACGCGACCTTCGTTTGCGACCACCCAGCCCGGCATATCTTCAGAGATGATTTCCACGTCGCTCGTGAGCACTTCGACGGGCTGACCCTCCACTTCGAAAGCCAAGCTGCCGTTCTGTTCCAGAGCGGCGATAGACTCTTGCGGGAGCTCCGTCAGAGTAGCGGCGAGTGCCTTCATCAGCTTGCCGTAGCGCTTGCCAAGCTCGCGGAAGTTTGGCTTCACGCGCTTCACGAGGACGTGAGCTGAAGCGTCGGCGATCTTGAGTTCCTTGACGTTCACCTCGGCGAGGATCAGATCCTGCACCGCCTTGATGTCGGACTCCTGCACAGCGTCCACCGCGGGGAACATCAGCGTCTGTAACGGCTGACGCACGATGATCTTAGCTTGCTTACGCAGTGCGAGCACCATTGAAGAGACGGTCTGTGCCAGCTGCATCTTGCGCTCCAAGGCGGCGTCTATCTGCGCATCGTCTACCACGGGGAACTTTGCCAAATGCACGGACTCCACGGTATCGCGACCGCTCGTTGCGTTCAGATCCATATAGAGCTTGTCGGCATAGAACGGAGCGATCGGTGCCATCAAGCGTGCCACCGTTTCCAAGCAAGTATAGAGCGTTTGATAAGCCGCTAACTTGTCTTGCGTCATGGTGCCGCCCCAGAAGCGTTTGCGGTTCAGGCGAACGTACCAGTTCGACAGATTGTCACTGACGAACTCCTGAATCAATCGTCCTGCCTGTGTCGGCTCGTACGTATTATAATTCTCCTCCACCTGACGGATCAGCGTATTGAGGAGCGAGATGATCCAACGGTCGATCTCCGGGCGTTCAGCCAACGGCACCTCCGGCTCGCTGCCGGTGAATCCGTCCACATTTGCGTAGAGTGCGAAGAAAGAATAGGTATTATACAATGTGCCAAAGAACTTACGGCGCACCTCTTCGACTCCTTCGGGGTCGAATTTGAGGTTGTCCCAAGGCGACGCATTGGTAATCATGTACCAACGTAACGGATCGGACCCGTACTTTTCGATCGCTCCAAACGGATCGACCGCGTTGCCTTTGCGCTTGGACATCTTCTCGCCGTTCTTATCCAAGACGAGGCCGTTCGAAACGACCGCCTTGTAAGCCACGGAGTCGAAGATCATTGTAGCGAGGGCGTGCAGGGTGAAGAACCAGCCACGCGTCTGATCGACACCCTCGGCGATGAAGTCAGCGGGATAGCACGTGCGGCTATCCAGAGCCTCCTTATTCTCGAAGGGATAATGGATCTGTGCGTAAGGCATAGCGCCCGAATCGAACCAAACGTCGATCAGATCGCTCTCGCGTACCATCGGTTTGCCCGATGGAGAGACCAAGATGATCTCGTCCACATAGGGACGGTGCAGGTCGATCTTGTCGTAATTTTCCTGCGTCATCACGCCGGGGACGAAGCCCTTCTCCTTGTAGGGGTTGCTCTTCATCAGTCCGGCAGCGACCGACTTCTCGATCTCGTTATAGAGTTGTTCGACGGAGCCGATGCAGATCTCCTCGCGTGTGTCGCGGTTGCGCCAGATCGGGAGGGGCGTTCCCCAGTAGCGGGAACGGCTCAGATTCCAGTCGTTCAGATTTTCCAGCCAACGACCGAAGCGACCCGTTCCGGTCGATTCGGGTTTCCAGTTGATGGTCTTATTTAATTCGATCATACGTTCACGGCACGCCGTCGAGCGAATGAACCATGAATCCAACGGATAATACAGCACCGGCTTGTCTGTACGCCAGCAGTGGGGATAATTGTGGACGTGCTTCTCGATTTTGAAAGCCTGTCCCGCTTGCTTCATCTCCATGCAGATGACGATGTTCAGATCTTCGTCCTTCTGTGCGGCTGCCTCGTCGTACTTGCCGTCGTGATTATATTTAGGCGAATAAGCGTTCTTCACATAGTCGCCTTCATGATGCGCATAAGCGGAGCGATCCACGCAACGAGCTACAAACTCATCGGCACATTCCTCCAGCAGATAATACTTACCGGTCATGTCGACCATCGGGCGGGTCTCACCCATGCGGTTGATCATGAAGAGCGACGGGATGCCGGCAGCTTTAGCCACCTTGGCATCGTCGGCACCGAATGTCGGCGCGATGTGAACGATGCCCGTACCATCCTCGGTCGTCACGTAGTCGCCGAGGATGACGCGGAAGGCACACTCCGAAAGCTCCACATAGCGATCTTGTCCCACGCTGAACACGTGGTCGGGATGCTCGGCAGCGTATTGCTGCACATAGGGTGCGGCGAGGTCGTCCAACTTCTCGGTCGGTTTGACCCAAGGCATTAGTTGCTTGTAATGCAAGCCTACCAAGTCGGAGCCCTTGTAGCGCGCTATGATCTGATAAGGCACCACCTTCTCGCCCGCCGTATATGCTGGCAACGAGCCTTGAGCCTCACCCTCTGCCTTGAAGTAAGCAGAGAGGCGTGCCTCAGCCATCACGAGGGTGATGGGGGCGCCATTATACATATTATAAGTACGCACAGCCACGTAGTCGATATTTGGACCGACGCAGAGCGCGGTGTTCGACGGGAGTGTCCAAGGAGTTGTCGTCCAAGCCACGAAGTAAGGGGTGCCCCACTCCAACAGTTCCGGAGCGGCGTCTGCCATCGGGAAGAGTACCGTCACCGTTGTATCCTTCACGTCGCGATAGCAGCCGGGTTGATTCAGCTCGTGACTGGAGAGACCGGTACCTGCGGCGGGCGAATAGGGCTGAATGGTATAGCCCTTATAGAGCAAACCTTTCTGATAGAGCTGTTGCAGCATCCACCAGAGGGTTTCGATGTAGCGGTTATCGTAAGTAATGTACGGATGCTCCAAGTCGACCCAATAACCCATCTTGTGGGTCAAGTCGGTCCATTCGCGCGTGTATTTCATCACTTCGCGACGGCAGGTGGCGTTGTAATCAGCCACGGAGATCGTTTTGCCGATATCCTCCTTGGTGATGCCGAGCGATTTCTCCACGCCTAACTCTACGGGTAGACCGTGCGTATCCCAACCGGCTTTGCGCTTCACCTGATAACCTTTCATGGTCTTGAAGCGGCAGAAGATGTCCTTAATCGAGCGAGCCATTACGTGGTGAATGCCTGGCATACCGTTAGCCGACGGGGGGCCCTCAAAAAACACGAATGACGGAGCGCCTTCGCGCGTCGACATACTCTTCTTGAACACATCATGCTTATCCCATTGCTCTAACACCTCTTTATTGATAGCAGAGAGGTCAAAGCTGTTATATTCCGCAAATTTTTTCATCTTACAGATATTATAGGCGGGGGGCTCCCCGGTGTTTCTTTTTCAGGTTCCCCCTTATTATATTTTGGGCGCGAAGATAAACTTTTTCTGATATAAAAACAACATTTCGTTGAGTAAATATAGTGCTTGGCGGCAATAAACGGAC